>CAZFWV010000309.1:0-8267 GCA_964522605.1 uncultured Pirellulaceae bacterium | reverse complement strand
ACCGGCGGAGGCCACACCACCTTCGGCATCTGAGACGACGTCGCCGACGCCTTGAGAATGGTCGGCGATCTTGCTTCAGATGGTTGGGGCATCAAGTGGCGACAGATGGACAACCAGACGAATCCCGATCGCTATGCCGATGCGGTCCACTTTCTGTACGACCGGTTGAACTTCGAGCGCACGATCCAGATGCCTTACACCAAGGCAGAACTCAAACTGGATCGGATGATCCGTCTGCTTCAGTTGCTGGGCAACCCTCAAGATGCGCAGCGGATCATTCACGTCGCCGGGACGAAAGGCAAGGGATCCACCTGTGCCATGCTCAGCACGATCCTGCAGCAAGCGGGCTATCGCACCGGGCTGTACACGTCTCCCCATTTGCTGCGTGTGGAGGAGCGTCTGGCGATTAACGGCCAACCGTGTTCCGCCGGCGAACTCGTCGAACTGGTCGACTTACTCCGCCCCGCCGTGCAGCAACTCGAGCAACATGCGTCCCCGGGCGACGGAAAGGGACCCACGTTTTTTGAGCTCACGACGGCCCTCGCCTTCCTCCATTTTGCTCGACGACAGGTCGATTACACGATCCTGGAGGTCGGCCTCGGAGGGCGACTGGACAGTACGAATGTGTGCCACCCTATTGTCAGTGTGATTACGAGCATCAGTTATGATCACATGCGACAACTTGGCTCGACACTCGAAGCAATTGCGCGCGAAAAAGCGGGCATCATCAAGCCGAGCGCCCCGGTCATCAGTGGAGTCACTCAAGCGGGACCCGCCCAAGTCATTGCCGAAGTCGCTCGCCAAAACGCCAGTCCCCTGCGAAAGCTGGGAGAGGACTTTGACTTTGCCTATGTCGCGCCGATCTGCGACCGCCCGGAATCGTGTCGACCAAAGATGCATTACTACCGCTGTGCGCACGGGCAGCGGAACTCGGAACTTCCCGAAATCTCGTTGGGCCTGTTGGGCATGCACCAAGCCGCCAACGGTGCCGTGGCCCTGGCAACGTGCGATTGCCTTCGCGAGCAGGGGGTCGCACTGGAAGAAGAACACCTCCGCAGCGGACTGCAACGGGTCTCCAGTTCCGCGCGCATCCAGGTCCTGCGCTGGAACCCCACCGTGCTGCTCGATACCGCACACAACGATGCGTCGATTGAAGCTTTGCTGAACGTCATTCGGTCCAGCTTCCCTCAGCAGCCACGGCGACTCGTCTTCGCCACGACTCGAGGCAAGGACGTGACCGGGATGTTGCGACGACTCATTCAACACTTTGATCAGATCATTTGCACACGGTATTTGAGTAACCCGCGATCCGTTCCTTCCCGTGAATTGTTTCGGAGAGCGCGCCGCTTAGCGACAGAAAGCCGTCGCACGATCGACCTGCGAGAATTCCCAACTCCGCGGGAAGCCTGGCAGGCTGCGCAACAGCAAGCCGGACCGCAGGATCTGATCTGTCTGACCGGCTCCTTCTTCATCGCCGCCGAAATGCTGGCGATCATCAACGCGGAGCCACAGCCGGTGCGCGATTAACCCGGTCGTGCACGGTACCGCTATCGAGCCAATTGCAGAAACTCGAAGCGCCTGTTTTGAAGTGGCACATTTCGTCAGTTCGTAGCCGAATTCGTGAGAATTCGGGGGCTTTGTCGGTGAATCCCCCTGCGCAAGGCGGCCGAATTCTCACGAATTCGGCTACGTGCAACTTCCGAACTGGCGATTCACGGGACACCGCGAGTCCCGCATCACTCATGGCGCAAGGCTTCGATCGGATCCATCATCGCAGCGCGCCGGGCCGGATAGAGACCGAATAGCACGCCGACACCGATCGATATCGCCAAGGAGGCGAAGACCGACCATGGAGCGATCTTGGGTTCCAACTCCAGAATTGTCTGCGGTAGCGCCGCGGTGATTTCCGGAAACAGGCGCACGAACGTCTTGAGCAGGAGTGGTACCGTCGGCTTGACAAGGAAGCCCAAGCCCACGCCGAGCGCACCCCCAATCGAAGTCAGCACCACCGCTTCGACCAAGAACTGCTGAATGATGTCGCGCCGTGTTGCCCCCAAGGCTCGACGAACGCCGATTTCCCGGGTCCGCTCCGTCACCGTTGCCAACATGATGTTCATGATGCCGATGCCACCGACAACCAGCGAGATCCCGGCAATGAGGATCAGCAAGACGTTGAACATCATGCGCAGCAATTCCGCTTGACGCAGCAACTCTTTCGGGACCACGACGCCGAAGTCGGGTTTGTCATGGTACTTTTCCATTAACCTGCGGATGACTTCGGACGCTTCCTCGACCTGGTCCACATCATTCAAACTGACCGTGATCTGGCTCAACTCGACGACCTCGCCTTCCTGGCTGCCCGAGCGACTGGTGATGACCTTGTCGCCGATCCGCGCACGAAGTGTCGAGAGCGGCATGTAGACATCCAGGTTGTAGTCTTGCGCCGACAGACTTCCGCCGATGGCCGCCGATGGATCTCGTTCTGCCGTCTGCCCCACGACGACATAAAAATCGTTGTCGATCCGTACCGATTTGCCGATCGGATCCTCGATAGGAAACAGAGCTTTCGCCGTTTGCGATCCCAGAACCACGACATTCGTGGGGGGCGCTCCATCACGATCGGTCAGGAAGCGACCGCGTTCCATCGTCAAGTGGTTCAGTTGCTCATAATCAGCCGTACACCCGACAACGCGGGCGTCGACGTAGCGATCGTCGAAACGCACCTCACGGCGAATCTCGCGCATCGGCACCGCATGTTCGATCATCGGCAGATTCGAAACGATGCGCTGGTAGTCTTCCCGAAGCAGGCCGTAGGCGACAAACAGAGACCGCCCACCAGACTGACTGCCTTGTTCCGGCGGTTTGACGGTCCGGATGATGACGTTGCTGGCACCCAGATCCTTAATCTGCTGTTGCGCTTGATAACTGACGCCTTCCCCCAGGGCGACGAGCCAGATGACTGCCATGATCCCGATCAAAATTCCCAACACGGCCAAGCCGGAGCGCAGCTTGTGCATCAGCAGACTGAAGAAACCGAGTCGGAGAGTCAACATCAGGTGTTGCATGAACGCGCCACGCCAATTCTTTGCCTTGACAGATCACGAGTTCTAGTGCTGTGTCACGGCTTGGGTTTCGGGTTGGGTGCCACTGGCTGCGCCAGTGCCAGCGCTTGTTGACTCGAACCATCGTTGCACTGGCAAAGCCAGTGGCACCCTGATTTCCAGACGGGACAAGGCACTACGGAGTCGACGGTCGATCTGCATCGCTGGGCGCACCGGGGCCACGCGGACCGTCGGGACCACCCGGACCACCTGGTGCTCTCGGCCCACCTGGACCGCCCGGACCACCGGGACCTCCGGGGCCACCGCCACCTTCAAAGCGGCGTCGCAAGGCGTCCATCTCTTCGCGATCCACAAAGCCATCGCCATTGGAGTCCATCCGATCGAAGAAAGCGCTCATCTGTTCCGGCGCTTCCTCGCGACTGATGCGGCCATCCCCATCTTGATCCAGGCGCATCAGGTCGCCGCCCGGCGGTCCACCTCGGCCTCCGCGTTCTCCGGGAGGACCGCGTCGCTCGCCGCCTGCCCCGGGGCCATTGTCGCCTGCGCCGGATGGTGCCGTCGGCGGTCCGTTTCCGCGCGGGGCGGCGGGAACTTCGGTCGGTTCGCCAAAGCGACCGGTCACATCGACGGATTCCTCCGAGCCGGTCGATGCACGCGCTTCGGCGACGGACGAGCGGGGATTCAGCAGCACGACATCTCCCTCCGCAACACCGTCCTGCACTTCGACGAACTTATCGTTGCTCCGCCCCAGCACCAAGGGACGTCTTTCCGGACCTTGGGGCGTCTCGATCCAGCAATAGAACCCATCGCGCTGCTGCACGATCGAGGCCACGGGCAAGGTGAGTACGTTCTTCAGGTGGGCGACGAGGATCTCCACTTCCGCCGTCATTCCGGGGCGGAGTCCTTCGGGTTCGCCCCCGATTCGCACCGTCGTGCCATACTCCTTGACGTTGGCCGAGAAGAACCCGGTTGGCTCGGGTTGATTCGCAATCGACGTGACCGAACCCTGCCATTCGCGATCCAGGATGCGAATGTGTGCCCGCATACCCGGCTGAATGTCTTCGACCTTCGATTCGTGCACGTTGACCTTCACCTGCATCTGGGACAGGTCCGGCAGTCGCAGAATCGTCTGTCGTTCCCGAACCGCAGCCCCTTCTTCGATCGTGGACTGCTGTTGGCCAAACCGCCCGGCCTCATTGGCGTAAACCACCATGCCATCTTGCGGAGCGGTAATCACCGTGCTCGCCAACTGACTCTCCAACCGCTGCAGCCGAATCTCTTCCAGGTCATACGCGGCACTTTCGGATTTCATCTGCGCTTCGGCAGTATCCCGTTGACTTTCTAGATCCTGTAAGGTTTTGACTTTGGTGAAGTTGACGAGGACATCTCGCGCCGTTCGTGCCGAGTCCAGTTCCAACTGGGCTCGCTGAACCGCAAACCGCTGACTCTCCAGTTCCAGACTACTGACATAACCTTTGCGGAACATTCGCTCCGAGTATTCCAAGGTATTCTGGGCGTTGCGGAGGTTTTCGAGGGCAATCGTGATCTGGGCTTCTGCATCCTGCAGAGACTGTTTGAACGTGCCTTCCAGGTATTCCTGCACGGCCAACTTGGCGACTTCGAAATTCTTTTCCGCCTGAATCTTGGCCGAACGGGCCTTTTCGTAGGCGATTTTCTGCGCGTTGATCTGCTCCTCCAATTGAGACGCATCGAGTTCCACCAAGCGGTCACCCTTCTTGACGGTCGAACCATCGTCGACGATCCACAAGATGGAACTGCCTCCCGCCACCTGACATTTGATTTCGATATTGCTGGCGCTTTCCAGGTTTCCGTCTTCGGTGACCGTAATCAACAGATCACCGCGTTCAACCGTGTACAGCAAACCGGTCGATGTGGACTTCTGGCCCCACCGCGGCAAGTAGCGACCTGCCCCATAGAGTGCCGCTCCGAGGATTAGCAGCACAAGGGCCAGGGCCATCAGTTTGCCGAACCAGCCGCGCGAGGGAGGACGGGAGGCAGGGGAGCGAGTTCCGCGCGAATGCGCTTCGTGGACTTGCGTTGATGAGGATTCCGGTAGAGTCGTAGCCATCGCCAAACCGTCTCAGAGGAAAAAGAAACTCGACAACCAAATACAACAACGCGTCGAACGCGTGCGTTCAATCCGCCACCTGGGTCCCGCCGCTCCAGTGAGAACGGTGCACATCGGCGCGCTAACGACCATTATACACGGGTTCGGCACAGCGCGACGCCGGGACCGTCGCGACACACTTTCGGTCTCACTTAACCGCGAAAACCGCCAAGAGTTTCGCTTGGGGCGTTGTTTTGAGGCCGGGGATCGGTCCAACAGCCGAAGCGATCGCCGACTTCCCGACTGCGTTTTGGGTGGTTTCCCCGATGCGTTTAGCCTGCCTACATTGGACGAAGTACGCCTCGTAGCCGAATTCGTGAGAATTCGGATCGCACCCCGGAGCCTCCGAAGTCTCACGACTTCGGCTACATACGGAGATGTCGGCGAAAATGCCGGAATTGCCGACTTGAGACCAGTCGGCCTCCGTTGACCGTGGCCTCGGAGACAACCTCCCGGTCGAAAAACAACGGCCTACCGAATTGCTCGAGCAGGCCGTTGAAGGTTTCTCTGGTTGTTCAACCGACGACGATTAGCGTCGACGGCGCGACAGGCCGACGAGACCGGCCAAACCCAGCAGGCTCAGCACGATCGCGCTTGGCTCCGGCACCGCAGACACATCCGTGCGCGGTCCAACTTCGTAACCGCCGTCCGAAAGGGCTGCGACGAGGTCGCCCGTCCCGAAGACGCCATCGCCGTTCCAATCGCCTTCCGACCAGACGGCCGTGGCACCCACCTGCTCGTACTTGCCGACGCCCAGCACTTTCACGAAGTCGCCCGTGCTGAACTCGCCATTGAAGTCCGCATCGCCGATCCATGTGTAGCCAATATCTTTCGCCTTGGCCCACTCCGTGACGTCGTCCCCGTCGACCGAGCCATCGCCCGTCAGGTCGTACTCCGGAAGGTTCTCGCCGGAAGCCGACTGGGCGGTCAGGATGTCAATGTCTTCCAGGTCGATCTCCCCGTTGCCGTTGAAGTCGCCCCGTAGGCCGCCGCCCGTGTTGACCGTGTCCGCTCCGGCCAGGAAGTTGCCGTAGACCTGATTGTCCGTCAAGGCATAGTCGTAAATGCGGAACTCGTTATAGCTACCGACGTACATCGCATCGGCCCATTGCGAACGACCGAGCCAATTGTTGTTATCATCCATTTCATCGAGGGCGAAGTGCAGGTCATTTTCGGCGACCTGTTTGCCATCCACGTACATCGTCGTGGTTCCCTCATCACCATTCCACACAACCGTGATGTGCTTCTCTTCACCGATGGGCAGACCAGCAATATCATCCATGATCCGTTCGGCCATGTCGGGTCCGTAGCGGTATCCAAACCGCAACGAGGTATTTCCACCGTACGGTGTCAAGAAGGCGTACGTGCTGGCGTCGCCGCCATTCGAGAGGTCTTCACCCTGGTTGCTCGTGCCGAAATCAAAAATTCTCTGCCACCAACCGGGGGTCGGGCCACCCCAGGTGGTCCAGGTCTCGAACGTTGCATCGTTCCCGAGGGCTGAGATGATTCCGTTGGGCAGGTCAACGTAATCTCCGTTGTCCGCGTTGGAATTCTCGGCACCCGTATTACCGAGCGTCAGTTGACCGTTTTCCCAAATCGAGTTTCCCGTGTTGTCGACTAGCACGCCGTCAGCGCCGCCCACGGAGTCATCCGCATTACCAGCGAAGCTGTACCGATGGACGGGGCCAGCCGGCAGGTTTTCCGGTACGAGGACCGTTCCGCCGCCCGGATCGACATAGGAAGCTCGTTCTTCGTTGTAGTTGGACAGGATTTGAGCGGGCGTCAAAACATCGTCGTGGATTCGCACACGTCCAATCGCCAAGTTACCACGAATCCCCGCCGTCAAATTAACGTCGTCGTCCCACTGAGAAGCAATTGCAATGGCTGGGTTTTGATAAGTATCCAGAGAGATGCCAAACGCAGTGACGACATCTTCTTCGTTCCACAGCTCACCATCGGAGTAGACCCGAGTTACTTCGCCATCAAAGGTGTAAACTAGGTGATGCCACTTGTTGGCCTCCGGAGCACCGGCCGTCCAGTTGTTGTCGATCCAGCCGATATCCGGACCGCCCCCTCCCCAATGACCCACGGCGCCCCATTCACCACGAAAACCGTAGTTGAACGACATGTTCGTGCCGTCGGGACCGCCGCGATGGCCCCACGCGACCAGCGTCTCTTCTTGGTCAATGGTCGGATTGAGCGCCCAGACTTCAATTGACCGGGTCGGATCCAGTCCCGTTAGGCCCTCGGGGGCAGCATCCAGACCGAAAAACGCGGATGCTCCATCGAAGAAGACGGCCGGTGTCGTCTCGATGAATCCGCCGGTTGGGGTGCCGACTGGTTCGAAATCCGTATACTCGTCGGTTTGGTTCTCCCAGATGAGATCGCCGGTCGTAAATGTCGCTGCATTCAGATCGACAAATAAAGTTCCCGCCGTCTCAATCGCGCGGACTGACGGTGTCAGGCATAAGCCCAACAAGATAATTGCGATCCAGGCGCACCTGGATTGCCCACATACAAATTTCTTCATTGCAGACCACCCTCCATCAAGTAACACCCATGACTTTGGTCGCGTACGCATCGCCTCGTGTCTCTGTCTCTTGTGCCAAGCAAAGGTCTTCCCTCGCCACAGTCGGGCTGCCTGAGCGCAGCATCCTGAGAATCTCTGTATGCGAAAGACGCGCTCAGGGCCCTTAGCGCGAACACTACCGGAGGGAAGGCTTGGGCAATAGTGCCGATTGTAAGAGCCGGGCAGCGCAGTCGCAATCTGCGAAGGCGTGAAAAACGTGCAAATCGGGAGGCGGGAGGCGGGAGGCGGGAGGCGGGAGGCGGGAGGCGGGAGGCGGGAAGCGGGAAGCGCTGGCGCTGTGTCACAGCTTAGGATTGAAGTACGACGGACTTCCAGTCCGTCGATACTAATTTTCGCCGACGGACTGGAAGTCCGTCGTACAAGTGCTGCGCAACCCTGATTCTTAGCTGTGACATAGCACTGGGTTGTAACCTCCCACCTCCCACCTCCCACCTTCAGTCTCCAGTCTCCAGTCTCCAGTCTCCAGTCTCCAGTCTCCAGTCTCCAG
>CAZFWV010000308.1:3204-8286 GCA_964522605.1 uncultured Pirellulaceae bacterium | reverse complement strand
CTTACATCAAAATGCCACAATAAAGCCAAGTAGAAGCACAACGCAACCCTGTCGCATAATAGAATTCGCTTGCCCCGACAAGAAACTCACCGTTAGCAGTGCAGAGGCCGCCGAGGCGCAGAGGGTCGCAGAGTGGAAGTCGAAGTCGATTCAAAGGGCACCTGCGATGCGCGGCACGTCAAGGTAGAGAGAGACCTTGGCGCGCAGCTATTGGCGTTCGGCTGGATCTTGACGATAGAAGTTGCGGAGCACGTCGTAAAGTAGGGGATGTCGGTCTCGGAGTGGAATCGACCGCTCGAAAAAGGTCTCGGTCGCGACGGCGAAGAATTCCGCTTCGTCGGTTGTGCCATAGCAGTCGAGCAGCGTTGGGCGTCCATGCTGACAGTCACGCACCAGACGTCGGTACTCGCGTGTCATGACCTCTCGCCAACGGTTCACTTCTGCGGCGGTTTCCAGGCAGGGCGTCCCGTCGACCTCACCTCCGCACGCCATGTCCAGCTGATGCGCAAATTCGTGCAGCACTAAGTTATGACCAAACGCCTGGCCTTTCGCACCCGCCAACGCGTCCGTCCAGGAAAGAACCACCGGTCCGCGATACCAGGCTTCACCCTCTCGGGCGGAATGGCCTTCGAGCATGATGTTACCGGAAGCAACTTGATGGTCCGGCGCGAGATAGGATCCAGGGTAGACGAGGATCGAGAGGACGCGGTCGAAATACTCATCCTGTAGGCCGAGGGTCAGCTGACATGCTTGTGCCGCAATCGTCACCTTGATCTCATCGGTCATCTGGAGTCCGCCGCAGCCTTCCCAGTTCTTTTCGGTCACCAAGACCTGCAGATCACCGCCCACTTTTTTCCATTCGGGCTCGGACAGAGTCTCCACGAATCGCACGTTGCGACGGACAAGCTCTTCCCATTCCTGTGGAAGAGGCTTCGCTCGGATTCGGCGACGTCGTCGATTAAGTAGCCAGCGGAAGATCATGTGGACAGATTACCCGGAGTTCCGACTTCCGTGCAGTCCACTTAGAAAGTTGATTGAAGGAATGGCCGCGGAATCGCGCGGAATATCGCGGATCGGATAGCGCTAGAAGAACCTCTCGATCACACCAACTCTGCGCTCCTCCGCGTTCCTCCGCGGCTCCCATTTCTTCCTGCCCTCTTCCTGCGCCCGTCCCGTGTTCAACCGACTGGCCAGGGCTGGAACCAGGGTCGGCGGTCGTTGATAAAGACGCAGCAACTGCGGGCTTCGACCAGATGCTGATCGCCTTGGCAATTCGCAGGACGACGTTTGGGAACTGCGGTATCCAGGATGATCCGCCATTTCGATGTGCCATAGGGTTCCGGCATGTGCACCCGAAGCGGCTCGTCATGGGCGTTGAAGACGAGGAACAGTTGCGGTCCATCGTAATTCGCTTCACTCTCGGCCTTCTCACCTCGGGACGAAAACAGGACGCCCACCTGCAACAGTCCGTCGTGCCAGTCGGAATCGGCCATTGGCTTCCCATCACGCCGAATCCAACTCACTTCCGCCGGTGGCGTCGTCAAATCCCAGATGAACCGGATGAACAGATTTTGTTCAACCAACTTTCTTCGCAGCTGAACGAGTCGTTGGGCAAACGCCAGCAATTCGTGTTTTCGACTCGACAGATCCCAGTCGTGCCAGCTCAGCTCACTATCTTGGCAGTAGCCGTTATTGTTGCCCAGTTGCGTCAAACTGATTTCATCACCGGCGCGCAGCATGGGCACTCCATGAGACAACAGCATCGTGGTCAAGAAGTTCCGCTTCTGCCGTTCGCGCAATTCGACGATCGCCGGATCACGTGTAGGGCCTTCCACTCCACAATTCCAACTGCGATTATGCTGCTCGCCGTCGCGATTGTCTTCTCCATTCGCCGCATTATGTTTCTCGTTGTAGCTGACTAAGTCATGAAGCGAAAAACCATCATGACACGTGACGAAATTGATGCTGGCCATGGCGCTGCGATGGGTATGGCTGAACACATCATGGCTGCCGCAGATCCGCGCGGCGAACTCGCCTTTGACCGCCCGTTCACCGCGCCAAAAATCACGAACTGTGTCCCGGTACTTTCCGTTCCATTCGCGCCACGGTGATGGGAAGTTGCCGAGTTGATAACCGCCTTCGCCCAAGTCCCACGGCTCCGCGATCAGTTTCACGCGAGACAGTACGGGATCCTGGTGCAGGATCTGAAAAAAGCTGCTGAACGGGTTGAAGTGATGATGATCGCGACCCAGGACGGGCGCCAGGTCAAAGCGAAAGCCGTCGACGTGCATCTCCTGCACCCAGTAGCGCAGGCTGTCGGCGATCAGTTTGAGGACGATCGGGTGATGGACTTCCAGACAGTTTCCGCAACCCGAAAAGTCGACATAGTGTCGGCGTTCGCGGCGATCGAGTCGATAGTAGCTGCTGTTGTCTACTCCGCGATAACAGATCGTCGGACCAAGCTGGTTGCCTTCGCCCGTGTGATTGTAAACCACGTCCAAAATTACTTCGATGCCGGCCGCGTGCAGTCGCTTGACCATCTGCTTGAATTCGTTCACGACCGATTGCGGGCGACCGTGACTTGCATAGCGTGGGTTCGGTGCGAAGTAGGCCAAGGGGCTGTAACCCCAGTAGTTGATCAAGCCCATGTTGACCAGTCTGCGTTCATCCAGATGGTATTGCACCGGCAGCAACTCAACCGCAGTGACGCCTAATGCTCGCAGGTAAGAGATCATCTTGCGCGAACCCAGGGCGGAATAGGTGCCGCGCCGATTCGCGCCAATACCAGGGTGTCGCATCGTCAGACCGCGTACATGCGCCTCGTAGATCACCGTCTTTTCCCACGGCACACGAGGTGGCCGATCAGAGCCCCATTTGAAACGCGGATCAATCACCGCGGACAGAGGCGCCACGGCCGCATTGTCTCGTTCGTCGAACGACAAATCTGCGTCATTGTGCCCGATCTGGTAGGCGAACATCGCGTCCGACCAGGATAGCGGTCGGCCGATCGCGCGCGTGTAGGGATCGAGCAAGACCTTGTTCGCATTGAAGCGATGACCGTCTTGGGGTGCGTACGGTCCGTGGACCCGAAAGCCGTAGAGCTGGCCTGGCTGCAAGCCCGCCACGTAAACATGCCAGATGTCGTCCGTGCGGGCGGGCATCGGGATGGCCACCGTCTCTTTGCGAGCGGCAGCGCTGGAGAACAGACAAAGCTCCACGCGCGTCGCGTGCCGCGAGAAAATCGCGAAGTTGACGCCGTCGCCGTCCCAATAAGATCCTAAGGGATGCGCGCGGCCCGACCGCAAGTGCATCTGCGTCATGGTTGTCCTGACCCGCCGCGAACGAGCGGTACGAAATAGCGAAGGGTATGGGTTACAGCAACGTCACGGAGATCCTGCGGAACAGAATCGCTTCTAAACCCCGTCGCCCGCGCCGATCTCGCCCGCCCCACTAGTAAATGTAGCCCTGAACGGTCCGTCCGACCACGTCCCAAAGCCATTACAAACGAGAAACATCGAAAAATGGCAAAACCCAGTTGAGAGATGGCGCATATCCGGTTTGAACTCGCACCCGTTGTCCTGAGATCCCCGCGTCAGAAGTTGTGTACTTCTTGATCCTCTATGTCCGTTTGCCACCCGTTGTAGCGGTGGCCGTCAGTCCGGACGTGCGAATGCTTTGAGAGGCGATCGACGACGGTGCACGACGATTTGCCCCGTGGTTGTTGCGCACCAGTCGAGCGAGACCGAAGATCGAGGAGGAACCACGGATTTGACGGAAGGTACGGATCTCCACGGTTCTGTCCGTGCCCATCCGGACCCTCCGTCAAATCCGTGGCTCCTCCTCCTCCGGTCCAACCTTATTGCCGCCGTCCCGCACGCTTCATCGACTATACTGTTCACCATTTCCACCTCTCGCGGTACGTTGAACACTCATCTCTCCACTATGAATTCCACTTCCGCCAACCGGAAACCGCGCGTCCTTGAGCTATTTTGCGGCATCGGCGGCTGCACGGTGGCGTTGGTGGGTCGAGCGGACGTGGTGGCGGCGGTCGATATCAACCAACTCGCGCTGCGTGTCTATCGCCACAATTACCCGCATGCTGTTGAAACGAGGACGATCGAGTCGATTTCCGAGACGCAATTTGCCAACTGGCGGGCCGACCTGTGGTGGATGTCTCCACCCTGTCAGCCGTTTACGCAACGAGGTCGGCAACGAGATCTAGCCGATCCGCGCGCCCAAGCCTTTGCAACTCTGTTGCAGCGAATCGAAAGAGTTCGGCCGACCTATGTGGCAATGGAGAATGTGGCTGCGTTCCAGGATTCGATCGCGCACGACGAACTCCAAAACATGCTCGATCGCGGTGGGTACACGTTCCTGGAAGGCATCTGGTGCTCGACGCAATTCGGTCTGCCCAACCGTCGACCGCGGTACTATCTAATCGCTTCGCGACGAGAGAGACCCTGTTGGCCCGAGCCGGAAGTGCATTCGCGCAGATTGTCCGAGATGCTCGATCCGCAGGTTCCAAAGGAGTTGTTTGTCGACCGTGAACTGCTCGCCCGCTACCGGTCGGCGATGCACATCGTGGATCCGCGGGATGCCGACGCGGTTACGAACTGCTTTACCTCTGCCTACGGTCGGTCTCCTGTCCAGAGTGGATCGTATCTCGCCACCGATGCCGGCGTGCGTCGATTCTCGCCGCATGAGATCCTGCGGCTGTTGGGATTCCCGACAAGTTTCACGTTGCCCGCATGCTTGACCCTCTCGCAAGCTTATCGACTCGTCGGCAACAGTCTGTCCATCCCTGCCGTGCGGCATGTGTTGAGTGCGGGATCAAGTCACGGATTGCGGTCGTACGGTCGCGAAGGGCATCGCTCCGCATAGTAGCCGAATTCGTGAGAATTCGGATCGCTGGGTGCCACTGCTCTGCCAGTGCGATTCCTCGACTCAAGAGGACACTGGCAAAGCCAGTGGCACACCCATTAGACGAGAAGAAGGAAAAACGCAGAGCTCGAAATGGCGCAGAGGAACATCGCTCCGCATAGTAGCCGAATTCGTGAGAATTCGGATCGCTGGGTGCCACTG
>CAZFWV010000308.1:0-3104 GCA_964522605.1 uncultured Pirellulaceae bacterium | reverse complement strand
ACACTGGCAAAGCCAGTGGCACACCCATTAGACGAGAAGAAGGAAAAACGCAGAGGCCGCAAAGGCGCAGAGGGTCGCAGGGATAAGGAATTGAGCGCCGTCGCGGAGGTTATTCGTCGCGGTTACTCCTCTGCCTCCTCCTCGACTTCTTCCTCTTCTATATCAGCCTCGACACCCCACTTGGCGAATCGGATGCAAACTGGCGAAGGGACATCCAGTTTGTGACCGGTGGCGGAGAGTTTCCCGGATTCAGGATCGATGCGAAATACAACAACCGTGTCACTTCCCTGGTTTTCAGCCAGCAAGTACGTACCGGTCGGATCGATCACGAAGTTGCGCGGTGTCTTACCTTGCGTCGGTTCGATCTGCACCAACTCAAGCTGCCCCGTTTCCGGATCGCAGCGAAAAACAGCAATACTGTCGTGCCCGCGGTTCGAGCCATAAACGGTCTTGCCGTCCGGGTGGACGACGACTTCCGCCGTGTAGCTGTTACCTTCGAAATCCGAGGGCAGCGTAGCGATTGTCTGGATCTCTTCCAACCCGCCTCGACCCGATTCATATCGAAAGGCGGTGATCGTCGAACTCAACTCGTTGATCACATACGCGAACTGACCGTTCGGATGGAAACTGAAATGTCTTGGTCCGGAGCCAGGTTTTACTTTGGCGTAGGGGAATTTCTCGTTTGGCTTCAATTCGCCGTCGATCGACTCGAACCGATAGACGAGGATCTGATCGAGGCCCAGGTCGGCGACGAACGCATATTGGTTTTCGGGGTCGAGGTTAATCGAATGTGCGTGCGGTTCCCGCTGCCGCTGCGGATTTACACTCGAACCGACATGTTGATGGAAACTGACCTGATTGCCGAGCTTACCGTTATAAAACAGTTCGCGCGAGCTGATGCTGCCGCCGCCGTAGTTCGCAATTAGTACCGTGCGACCGGAGTTGTCGACGGTCAGATGACAAGGGCCCGGTCCGCCGGATGGATCTTCGCCGAGGAAGTTCAGTTGGCCGGTCTCTTGATCGATCTTCCAGGCCGTCACGGCGCCCGACCTCTGTCCATCAAAGCCGGAGATTTCACCCACCGCATACAGGTACTTGCCGGTCGGATGGATCGCCAGAAACGACGGATTGTCGGTCTCGCCCACGAGGGTTGGTTCAGTCAGTTCGCCCGTTTCGCGATTCAGCGTCGACATGTAAATGCCTTCGCTTTCACCGCTCGTGTAAGTGCCGATGTAGAATCGCAGCATCTGAGGAACCTCCGCAGGATCTTCGACATCCTCGGCAGCCATGGACAGGGAACTCATCGCACCCACGCAAAACACGACTTGCAGGATCATCAGGATTTTCACCGACAGGTTCCTTTCGTCTTCTCAGAATTCTATCCATTTCATCGCTCAGCATTGTACCACGTCCCAAGACCGGTCAACGCCCGATGAAAATCCGGGTATACTACGCGTCGTTCGAAAATCGAATTTTCGTAGCCGAATTCGTGAGAATTCGGATTGAAGTAGACAACCTCCCGAAGTCTAACTATGTGTTTAGCCTGCTTGCACTACGATTTGTAGCCGAGTTTCCCCATATGTAGCCGGAGTCGTGAGACTTCGGAGGCTCCGCGGCGCCCTCCGAATTCTCACGAATTCGGCGACGAGTCTCACGAATTCGGCGACGAAGCGCGATTCGTCCAATTACATGCGGGCTAAGCGCGTCCAAGTCTCACCACTTTGGCTGCGTTTGAATCTTGATCGAACACTCGGACAGGATTGCGAATCACATACTGTGCGCGGGTCGCCTGGCCCCGCACTCGATGCTTGCGTAGCTTAGAATGTCGTTCATATCTTCTGATCCCGGTTTCCAACTATGAACCTCCCCGATCGAATTACCGATGCCGTTCAGCTTGAGGAATGTCTAAGCCGTCCCAGTCCGTCGGCCGTTACGGCGATGGGACGTTTGTCGGGCGACTTGATTCTGCTGGGTGTCGGCGGCAAGATGGGTCCGTCGCTGGCGAGGATGGCTCGGCGAGCGTCCGAAGAGGCGGGCGTGTCGCGACGCATCATCGGCGTGAGTCGTTTCTCGCAGCCTGCTGCACGTGCATCGCTCGAGGCGGCTGGTGTCGAAACGATCGCCGGCGACCTGCTCGACGATCAGTTCGTCCGCACTCTGCCACAGTGCGAAAATGTCGTTTATATGACTGGCGTCAAGTTTGGGACTGAGCAGAACCCGGGACTGACGTGGGCGATCAATACCTGGACACCGGGCTTGGTCTGCCGCAGATTTGCCGACAGCCGCATCCTCGCCTTCTCTTCCGGCAACATCTACGGCTACGTGCGGCCTGAAAGTGGTGGATCGCGCGAAACCGACTTGCTGCAGCCTGTCGGGGAGTACGCCGCGAGTGTCTTAGGGCGAGAGCGGATCTTCCAGCACTTCAGTATCGTGCAGAATATGCCGGTTACGCTCTTGCGGCTCAACTATGCTTGCGAATTGCGCTATGGCGTGCTGGTCGATCTCGCTCGCCAAGTCAGCGAGCAAGTTCCGATTGATGTGACGATGGGCTTTGTGAACGCGATCTGGCAAGGGGATGCCAACGCAATGTCACTAGCGGCACTCGTCGATGCCGAGTGTCCTCCGAAAGTCATCAACGTTGCCGGCCCCGAGACGCTGCTTGTGCGAGAAGTCGCGGACAAATTCGGCCAATTGCTCGGCCTGGCCCCCGACTGCATCGGCATCGAAGCGGCGGATGCGCTCCTGAGTAACTCATCAGAAGCCTGTCATCGATATGGGATGCCCCAGGTCGGCATCGAACGCTTGATCCGCTGGATCGCCGACTGGATCCAAACCGGCGGCGAACTGTGGGAGAAACCAACGCATTTCCAGAATCGGGATGGTGGGTTTTAGGGTGCTCTGAACCTGAGTCATGTAGAGTGAAGAAAAAGAGCCGCGGAAGAACGCGGAGAATTGCCGCGAGTTGGGTTTGCCATAAGGGGTGACTCAGAGGTAACTTCGGCATCTCGGTCCTCTCGTTTAACCGCGTGCCCAGCGGGCCGCGCGCGCTGCGCGGGGCGTTGCCCACGCGGTTAAACGATGGTCCTACGCGCGGGGCGATGCCC
>CAZFWV010000307.1:0-8294 GCA_964522605.1 uncultured Pirellulaceae bacterium | reverse complement strand
ATGGGATATCGGAATGGAACTGGGGGTGAACGGATCCGAGGGAAATACGCAGTCTTTCAGCATGTTGGCCTCAACCAATCTGCAGCGCAAGACGGAAGGAAATGCGCTCGACCTAGGCCTCACCTACGGAAAGACCCAGGCCAACGGTGCGGAGACCCAGAACTACGCGATTCTCAATTCCCGCTGGGACTGGAACATGTCCCCGCAGTGGTTTCTTTACAACAAAGACATTGTGGAGTACGACGAATTCAAGGCCTTTGACTTGCGTCTGGTCGTCAGCGGAGGGCTTGGATATCACTTTCTCAAGAGCGAAACAACGACGATGACCGGCCGCCTGGGGGCGGGCGTGTCGCGCGAATTCGGCGGCCCGGACGAGGAGTGGGTACCGGAAGCCAACTTGGGCCTCGATTTTGAGCACCAGCTGACCGACCGGCAAAAGGTCAAAGTGACCTCGGACTACTATCCGGCGTGGGAAGACTTCCTCGACTACCGACTGCTGCTGAACGCGAACTGGGAAATCCTGCTGGACGAAGAAACGAATCTGAGCTTGAAGCTGGGCTTAATCGATCGATACGACAGCACACCCAACGGTCGCGAGCACAACGACCTGGATTACTTCATCACACTCGTTTGGAAGCTCTGACGCGTTTCGCTACGAACTTGATGTCGCCGCTTGATCGGCGAATCGATCTTGCAGGGCCTGTACGTTCATCGGTTCTTCACGCAAGGCCTCCATCGCGCGAACCGCGGCCTCGGCGGCTTGAATCGTCGTGATACTGGACACGCCGTGCTGTACCGCGGCCGCTCGAATTCGGCCCTCATCCGTGCGTGCCCCTTTCCCACTCGGTGTGTTCAGAATCAGGGACACGTGTCCATCAATCAAGTAATCGATCAGGTTCGGATGTCCCTCGACGAGCTTCTTCACTCGTTCGACCGGCACGCCCGCCTCTTCGAGTTGCCGCGCGGTGCCTGAGGTACAAAGTAGTTCGTACCCGAGCTGATGCAATCGCTGGGCAAGTGGCACGATCTGTTCCTTGTGCCGGTCCGCTACACTGACGAAGATCTTTCCGCTACTGGGCAGAACGACTCCCGCGGCCAACTGACTCTTGGCGAACGCAAGCGAAAACAGCTCGCTGATTCCCATGACCTCTCCGGTGCTGCGCATCTCCGGCCCAAGAACGATGTCCACGCCCGCGAACTTGCGGAAGGGAAACACGCTTTCCTTGATTGAAACGTGTGCCGGAATCGGTTCCCGCAGCAAACCCAACTCATTTAAGGTCGATCCCGCCATCACTTTGGCAGCCAGTTTAGCGATCGGCACTCCCGTCGCTTTCGCCACGAAGGGAACGGTTCGACTGGCCCGCGGGTTGACTTCCAGCACATAGACATTCAGTTTTCCCTCTTCTTTCTTCACGGCAAACTGAATGTTCATCAGACCTACAACGTTCAAATGTCTCGCCAGCGCGTGAGTTGCGCTGCGGATTTCTTCGATCACCACTTGGGGCAGGCTGTAGGAGGGAATTGCACACGCGGAATCGCCGGAGTGAACTCCCGCTTCCTCGATATGCTCCATAATTCCGGCGACCACCACATTCTCACCGTCGCTGATTGCATCGACATCGACTTCCGTGGCGTCTTCCAGAAAGCGATCGATCAGCACCGGCTGTCCCTGCGCGACAACGAATGCCTCGGATACAAATCGTTCGAACTGCGGTTGGTCGTAACAGATCTCCATCGCCCGTCCACCCAACACGAAACTAGGCCTGACGAGTGCCGGAAAGCCAACTTTCGCTGCTTCCGTGCGCGCCTGGTTCATCGTGCGCGCGATTCCGTTCGCGGGTTGTTTCAGTCCGAGGCGAAGTAGCGTCTGCTGGAATTTTTCGCGGTCTTCGGCCGCTTCAATCGTGTCGACCGAAGTCCCGATGATCGGCACGCCTGCCGTGGCCAAGGCCCGTGCCAGATTCAACGGAGTTTGACCGCCGAACTGGACGATCACGCCGTCGGGTTGAACGCGGTCGTAGATGTTCAACACATCCTCAATCGTCAGCGGCTCGAAGAACAACAGATCGCTCGTGTCGTAATCCGTACTGACCGTTTCCGGGTTCGAGTTGACCATGATCGACTCGATTCCCATCTCGCGCAACGCAAAGCTTGCGTGACAGCAACAGTAATCGAATTCGATCCCTTGGCCGATTCGGTTGGGCCCGCCACCGAGGATCATGATCCGCCTTCGGCCTTCCACCTTCGGTGGCGTCTCATCTTCGTCTTCATACGTCGAATAGTAATACGGCGTATACGCTTCGAACTCCGCCGCACACGTATCCACAGACTTGAAGGTAGCCACGATCCCGCGCAACTTGCGAAGTCGTCGCACTTCGAGTTCACTCGTGCCGAAGATCTCCGCCAACTGTCGATCCGAGAACCCAAACCGCTTCGCCTGTCGGAGCATCGCATCATCCAAGTCGGCGAGCTCGCCAATCGATCGAAGTTGTTCCTCGGTTTCCACAATTTCGGCGATGTGATCCAGGAACCAGGGATCAATGCGCGTCAGCTCGTAGATCTCCTCCCGGCTCATCCCGGCTTTCATCGCGTATCGGACATACCAGACCCGCTCGGCATTCGGCTTCGCCAACCGGGCGCGGATCTCTTCGTGCGTTGGCTGTTGGTCGGTGCCCCACAAGTCCTTGCCGTCGCACCCCAGGCCGAAGCTTCCGACTTCCAATCCACGCAACGCCTTCTGGAATGACTCCTTGAACGTGCGTCCAATCGCCATCGTCTCGCCGACACTCTTCATCTGTGTCGTCAACGTGTCATCGGCCTCCGGAAACTTCTCAAACGCAAACCGCGGCACTTTCGTGACCACGTAGTCGATCGTCGGTTCAAAGCAGGCCTGTGTCTTCCGCGTGATGTCGTTGGGCAACTCATGCAACCGATAACCCACGGCCAGCTTGGCCGCAATCTTGGCAATCGGAAAACCGGTTGCTTTGGAAGCCAGTGCGCTTGAGCGACTGACGCGGGGATTCATCTCGATCACCACCATCCGACCGTCACGCGGATTGATCGCGAACTGAATATTCGAGCCGCCCGTCTCGACGCCAATCTCGCGGATGACCGCCAGACTCGCATCCCGCATGCGCTGATACTCTTTGTCCGTCAACGTCTGGGCCGGAGCCACCGTGATGGAATCGCCCGTATGGACACCCATCGGATCGAAATTCTCGATCGAACAGATGATCACGACGTTGTCGTCCAAGTCGCGCATCACCTCCATCTCGTACTCTTTCCAGCCGAGAACCGATTCTTCAATCAGAACTTCTGTGATGGGTGACTGGTCCAGACCCCGCTGGACCAACGTGTCGAACTCATTCCGGTTGTACGCGATGGCCGAACCCGACCCTCCCAAGGTGAAACTGGGGCGGACAACGCATGGCAAACCGACCCACTTGAGCACTTCGCGGGCGGCATCAATCGTGCGCACCGTTTGACCGCGACAGCATTCCAGCCCGATCCGTTCCATCGCTGATTTGAACTGTTCTCGCTCTTCCGCTTTCGCAATCACGCGGGCATTCGCGCCGATCATCTGCACGTTGTACTGCTTAAGAACGCCGTGCCGATCGAGGTCCATCGCCACATTCAAACCGGTCTGGCCACCGAGTGTCGGCAAGAGCGCATCCGGCCGCTCCTGCTCGATCACCTTCGCCACCATCTCCCAAGTCAATGGTTCGATGTACGTGCGGTCGGCCGTGTTCGGATCCGTCATGATCGTCGCCGGATTCGAATTCACCAGCACAACCTCATACTTCTCCTCGCGCAGCGCCTTACATGCCTGCGTGCCCGAATAATCGAATTCGCACGCCTGCCCAATGACGATCGGACCCGAGCCGATCAACAAAATCTTGTGAATGTCGTCACGACGTGGCATGACGATCGCAACCCTTCTTTCTGGAGGAATAACAAAGTCAAGAATCGCCCCTCGTGAAGCGACGCAGGGTAAAATCCCTCGACGATACCATGCCCAAAAGCGCTCCGACAAGGGGCAAGACATCATCCGAGGCCAGGGGCATCCCCTTGGCGATTCTTACGAGTCCGTAGGAATTTGCGGAAGCAGGGCCGCGGAGAAGCGCGGAATAACGCAGTGCGGCAGGGCCGCAACCGATCGGTTGGACCAAAGGAACAGCGGCAACCACGGATTCGACGGCGGGAACGGATCGGCACGGACAGATCCGTGAACATCCGTTTCGTCCGTTCGTTCCGTGGCTCCTCTTCTCGACGTTCGGTTTCGCTCGACTTTTCCGTAACAGCGAAGGTCCCACCCTTGCCGGATGAATCTCGGAATTCAAATCTCAGACGGGAAACCGCGGAGACGACTGCTCAATCTGTACGCAACACCTGCCGAAGCGTCGTTGACATATTGACGTAAACCTTTTAACATTAACGTTTTGAGAGATCTAACTGGCGTCAGCACTCAATGTAGGGTTTGCAGGCATCGTGTCGAGTCCATCACGCAGCGGGGTCTTCCAGCAGTCGGCGGATCGCCGGTTGGAGCAGTTCACCGAGAGCATTCGCGTGGACCGCCGCCTCTATGCCCACGACATTGCCGGATCGATCGCCCACGCCCAGATGCTCGCACAGGTCGGTCTGCTGACGCCGGATGAATGCGGCCAAATCGAGCAGACGCTGGGTCAGATTCAGCAGGAATTAGAGCGGGGCGAGTTGCCGTTGCGGACGGAGCTCGAGGACATCCACATGCATGTGGAGCAGGCGTTGATCGACCGCCTGGGCGATGTGGGCCGCAAACTGCACACGGCGCGCAGCCGCAACGATCAGGTTGTGACCGACTTGCGGCTCTGGTCGCGGGACGCCATCGATCGCGTCGACGATTGCGTTGGTCAGCTGCAGCAGGCATTTCTCGGCCGCTGCGATCAGGACTTGCACGTGATTCTGCCGGCCTACACGCACCTCCAGCGAGCTCAACCCGTCTTGGCGCCGCACTATTGGCTCGCGTATTGCGAAAAGCTGCAGCGCGACCGCGATCGCTTGGCCGACTGCCGGCGGCGGGTCAACGTCTGCACCCTGGGCGCAGCGGCCCTGGCCGGCACGAGTCTGCCGATTGACCGCCAAGAAACGGCTCGACGACTGGGTTTCGACGGCGTTGCCGCGAATTCGCTGGACGCCTCGAGTGATCGAGATTTTGTCCTGGAACTGGCCTTTGTGCTGACGGTGATCGCGGAGCATCTGAGTGGCTGGGCCGAGGAATGGATCCTGTGGTCGACGACCGAATTTGGTTTCTTGCGACTCCCGCAGGCCTTCTGTACCGGCTCGTCGATCATGCCCCAGAAAATCAACCCCGACGTACTGGAACTCATCCGGGGCCGGGCTGCCCGCGTCGTCGGAAACCTGCAGACGCTGCTGGTGCTGATCAAGGGTCTGCCGCTCGCCTACAACCGCGATCTGCAAGAAGATAAGGGCCCACTGTTCGATTCGGTTGACACGGTGACTGCGTGCCTGGAATTGGCGGAACCGATCGTGCGCGAGGCCCAACTGAACGACGCTGCCATCGCGCAGAGCCTGGACCTGGGCTACCTGGACGCGACGACTCTGATGGAATTCATGATCCAACAGGGCGTCCCGCAGCGGACAGCCCATCACCTCGTAGGTCAACTCGTGCAGACGGCCCAGCAGCGGAAACTGCCGCTGCGCGAGTTGGAATTGAAGGTCTTTCAACAAGCCCACCCGGCTCTCGACGAACGGGTCTATGATGTGCTGGGCGCGGAGAAAGCGCTCGCGGCATTTCAGAGCTACGGTTCGACCAACCCGCAGCAGGTTCGACAACAGATCGAGCGGTGGAAGAAGCGATTGGCGGAAGAGGGTCCGGCCGCTTCGCCAGCGGAACAAGCGCCGGAAGAGCCGACGTCTGGACCCTCCAGCTACATAAAAAAGAAGTAGGACGGATTGCCAATCCGTCTTACGAATTGAGTAGGACGGATTGCCAATCCGTCCCACGGTGTTGGTGGATGGAGCAGCAAATGGGCGGACAAATGACAACAGGCCGAATATCGAGCTGGCGGATCACAGTCTGGATCGCCGGGTGCGTTGCCACTTTGGTCCTCTCGACGGTGGCCCGGGCGGCAGATCCGTCCGAGGAAGCGCCTCCGGCGGTGGCCGATACGCCTGCCGTGGCAGCCATCCGAGACGCGAACCCGACGACTCCCGAGCAATTGCTGCGCGCGGTCAGTCTGCTGATCCAACTGGAACGAAGCGACCTGGCGCGGACCTACCTGGAACAGTTGCAGAACTTGAATCTCGACGATGCGGCCAAGGCACAGTTACAGGAACAGTTCGGCAGCGGAATGCTGATCCGCCTGTCGCGGCAGAAGGAACTGGGGCCTGAAGGGGCTCAATTCGTGCTCTCGGTACTGGAGGCCGCGCGCCGACAGGCAACCGATCCGCAGCGACTCGCCCAATTGGTCACCCAACTAGGAGGCGATTCGCGGCAGGGCCGTTACGAAGCTGCGGAGCAACTGGTGCGCGCCGGGCAATACGCGGTTCCGCCTCTACTGACCGGAATCATTCAGAACCCTTCGCCGACGCTGGAGCAGGCAGGTTCGGCCATCATCGCGGAATTGGCCGCTGCTGCCGTACCGCCGTTGGCCGCGTTTCTCAGCAGTCCAGATGGTCAGCAGCGCGCCGTCGCGGCGAAATTGCTGGGTTACACCAAATCCTCGGACGCGATGCCGTACCTGGTGCGGCCGTACTTCGCTGCTGATCCAGACGCACCGGAACAGGCAGCGGCTTCGACGGCTTGGCAGCTCGTCGCGGACCAATTGCCGCAGCGTCCGGCCGCACTGCAGATCTTGCGCGGGGCGGCGGAACGGGCTTATGCGGGACAGCCGCCGGGTCCGGTGGACGACGAGGAGAAGCTTCTCTGGTGGACCTGGAGTGCCGAGTCTCAAAGCGCCGTCGCGAATCGCATCCTGGGTCGGGATGCGGCCGCGTTGGTTGCCGCTCGCCACTACGCAGATCTTGCCCGGCTGCTGCCCGATGCGGTCGCGGATCGACGGCGTGAGTTGGTAGCGCGGCTGCACGCCGACCAGGCCCTCGGCGGGCTCGGTCAGCCGCTTCGCCGAGGTGAGGGTTCGGCGTATCAACGGGCGTCGGAGGCGGGTGCGGAGGTGGTGCAGGCGGTGTTGGCCGAAGCGCTCGACGCGGCCGACCTGCCGGCGGCGATCGGAGCGGCCGAAGTCTTAGGCGCGCTGGGAGACCGCAGCGTACTGCAGTCGCACCAAGAACACCTCGCTCCACTGATCGAGGCCTTAAATCATCCGAGTCGCCGAGTGCGATTCGCCGCAGCCCGCGCGATTGGGCAACTGGAGCCCGAAGCGCCGTTTGCGGGCCTGAGCCGCTGGGCAGAAGTGCTCGGCGACTGCGCTGGTGCGCAAGGCAAACGCGTCGTGCTCGCCGCACATCCGCGTCGCGCCGTCGCCCAAACGCTCGGCGGCACGTTGGCCACGGCTGGTTTTGAAGTGCTGACGGCGACGACCGGAGCGGAAATGATTCGTCGGGCGGTCCCGGCGACGGATCTGGAACTGGTGCTCGTCAGCGATCGAATCAACCCGGAAAGTCTCTGGTCGTGGTTGGAAGAGCTGCGGGCGGATCCGTATACCGCGGAGCTGCCGGTGGCGATTGTGGCCAGTCCGGGAATGCTGACCGCCGCGCGGCGTGTGGCGGAGGCTCATTCACGCGTGTTGGCCGTCCCCGAAACGACCGATGCGGAAACGATGCTCAGCTATCTGCCTCGTCTGCGGGAAATGGCGGGTCGCGAGTGGGTTGACCAGGACGAACGACTGCAACAGGCGCAGGTTGCTCTCGATGCGCTGCAACAGTTGTTGCGACCTGAATTAGGAGCTGCGCTCGATTTGAGCCGTCAACAGACACCGCTGCTGGCGGCCTTGAACACGCCGGAATCGTCGGCCGGAGCCGCACGAATTCTCGCTCGGATTGCGACTCCGCAGGCACAGCAGGCGCTGCTCGATTACGCCAGCCTGATCACTTGGCCGCTCGAATCCCGGAAGGCAGCCGCTACCGCGTTTGCCGAATCGGTCGATGCATTCGGTGTCCTACTGACAAGCGAACAGAGACAGCAACAGTACGAACGATACAACCAGAGCCGACCGCTTGACGCGGAAACGCAGCAGGTCCTGAGTGGATTATTGGATGTGATGGAAGCATCTAAAAACGTCGAGTCGGATTCCCCTTCGCCGCAACCCTGATCACCGATCCGCCATGTCGACTTA
>CAZFWV010000306.1:0-8294 GCA_964522605.1 uncultured Pirellulaceae bacterium | reverse complement strand
GAGGAAGAGCACTGGCAGAGCCAGTGGCACCCAGTCCAGTTGCCGACCAAGGCTGCGCTGCGTTTCAAATGCCAACAGTCAAACCAGGGAGAAACACAACTCAACACTGCGGCATGATCGAATTCGCTCCGCCCGACAAGAAACTCAGCGTTAGCAGTGCAGAGAGCCGCAGAGATTGTCGAGTTCAGAGCTCGGCGAAGGTCTTCTGATGTCGCTGCATGAAGGGCCGAAGAGTGCGGGGGCGGGAGATGCGCGCACAGCATGCCCTGTGATCGACTAGTTGGATGGAATCTCATCCGCGTCTTTCCGCGCAATTCCGCGGCCAATGCCCTCTGCGCGGCCAAGTGGGCCAGACAACAATGAATTGCGCGCAGTTTTCGATATCTGCACTTCTTGCGCAACTTGCCCGCGCCTCCTGACTAGTACAGCCGAACCGAGTGTCAAGAAGAATTCGCGCTCTGTGTATCGGTTGCCGTTGCAATTAGGGCTTGTCCGGTTAGTCTCGGAGTATCTGGCACTCTCTGCGCCATCGTTACCCTTACCGGTTTCTGCACATTCGTTTTTCGAGGTAAGCACAAATGTTCGGTCAGGATCGTCGGCGAAAAGTCGCGTGTTCAACAACAGGCACTCCCACTTCCGAACGCACTCGTCGCCCCCGCGATGCACGATCTCGGAACACATCGCGGATGCGGTTCGCACGATTGGCTGGCCGTGAGGTTTTGGAACAGCGACAACTGCTGGCGGCGGACAGCGTTTCGGGGCTGCTCGATTTTTCTCAACTCCAGGTTGATCCGGACAGTTACGAGTCGTCCAGTGTCCTCGTCCGATTTGCCGAGGAAGTTGTCTTGCCTCAGAGCTATCTGAAGGCTCACGAGAACCGGGCGTTGCGCGGGGCACGGGTCGATCAATCCCTTGAGTTAGTCCCTGGCTTGCAGAAGCTGCAACTGCGCGCGGGATTCTCAGTTGGCGAAGCGCTGACGGCCTTCCAGACCGATCCGCTCGTTGTCTATGCGGAGCCGAACTATCGCGTCCAGATTGCCGGCGTATCGACGGACCCGCGATTTGCCGAGCAATGGGATTTCCATAACACAGGACAGAACCTGGGAACGTACGACGCCGATATCGATGCTCCAGAAGCTTGGGATGTCACCACCGGTACTGGCAACCGCATTGTCGCGGTCATCGATACAGGAGTCGACTATTTGCATCCGGACTTGGCCGCCAACATCTGGGTTAACTCGGGCGAGGTGCCGAACGATAACATCGACAACGATAACAACGGCTACGTCGACGATGTTCACGGGTTTGACTTCTACAATCGCGACGGGAATCCGATGGATGACCACAACCACGGAACCCACGTCGCGGGAACCATCGGAGCAGTGGGCGACAACGGAATCGGCATCGCCGGGGTCAACTGGGATGTGCAGATCATGGCGCTGAAGTTTCTGGGAGCCGACGGTTCCGGGACGACCGCCGATGCGATCGAGGCGATCAATTACGCGGTGGCCAATGGCGCACAAATTTCCAACAACAGCTGGGGCGGCGATCCCTATTCGCAGGCGCTTTTTGATGCTGTCGAGGACGCGGGCAACGCGGGGCACATCTTCGTCGCCGCCGCGGGCAACGGGAATTGGATCGGAATGGGCTTGGATAATGACGCAGAGCCGTTCTATCCCGCAAGTCTGGAGCTCGATAATGTCGTTGCCGTCGCGGCGACCGATCGCAATGACAACCTCGCGATCTTCTCGAATTATGGTGCTTCGAGTGTTGATCTGGCCGCGCCCGGTGTTTCGATTCTGAGCACGACGCGCAACAACACGTATACTCTCCAGGACGGTACTTCCATGGCGGCTCCGCACGTGACGGGAGCGTTGAGTCTGGTTTGGGATTTCGATCCGAGCCAGACGTACCAGCAGGTCATCAACCGAGTCCTTTCTGCGGCCGAACCTGTTCCGGCACTGCAGGGAGTGACGGTGACGGGCGGGCGACTGAACTTGGTGGATGCGT
Organism: uncultured Pirellulaceae bacterium; assembly: GCA_964522605.1. Lineage (GTDB taxonomy): Bacteria > Planctomycetota > Planctomycetia > Pirellulales > Pirellulaceae > CAVZLD01. The sequence continues at coordinate 6,284 of CAZFWV010000306.1, read as the reverse complement.
TGATCCCCGACGAAACCGGACCCAAGGTTGCGGCGATCAAGCCCACCGGACTGACTCTTGATCCACTCGATCGATTGCGGATTGACTTCAACGAACCGACCGATCCGACAAGCTTCTCCCTGCAGCAGATCCAGCGACTCACGGGACCCGAGGGCGACATTCAGCCGATCAGTTTGGAGCCGGTCGCCGGCACGGTCAATCGACAGTATCTGTTGACGTTCCCGCTGCAGACCGTTCCGGGGCATTACGAACTGACGATTCTGCCCGGAGTGCGCGACCGCTTGGGCAATATCATGGATCAGGACGGTGACGGTGTCGGTGGTGAAGAGCCGGACGACGTCTTTGTCGGACAATTTCAATTGGCGGACACGGTGGCTCGTTTCGATTTTGGCCCGGCCGATTCCCCGGTTGCCGCCAACTACACCGGAGTCACGCGCTATGACCGCTACGATCCCGCGGTAGGCTACGGTTGGTCCGAGGGAACAGTCTACGAACTGAGTCGCGGCGGGGAAGATCTGACTCGTGACTTCCAGTACACACACGATGCGACTTTTGCCGTGGATCTACCCAACGCCGAATACGACGTCATTGTGACGCTCGGCGAAAGCGGCGCGCCACACGATGAAATGGGGATCTTTCTTGAGGGGGTCCTGGTCGATTCGGTCACGACTGCCGCGGATGAATTTCTTTCGCCCGTCCATCGTGTCAGCGTTTCGGACGGACAACTCAATGTGCGTCTGAAGGATCTGGGTGGCAGTGACACGTGGGTGATGGTGAACGGATTGGACATTGTCTTTGCCGGCCCGGATCAGACCGGCCCCCGGATCGTGTCCGTCGAACCGGAAGGAACGATGGTTGGCCCGATCGATCGGGTCGTTGTGAACTTCAGCGAATCGATTGATGAAAACAGCTTCTCAGTCGACGACATCACACGGCTGGAGGGACCCTCGGGATTGATCACACCGACGTCAGTCAATCGGCTGGAAGGCGGACGTTACGAAGTTCTCTTCGACCAGCAAAACGAAGCGGGCGATTATCACGTAGCGATCGGTTCCGCGATTACTGACGTGGCGGGGAACCTGTTAGATCAGAACGGAAACGGTATCGGCGGCGAGATGCCAGACGACTCGTTTACGGCCACCTTTGCGCTGGAAGCTGGCCCCGAGTATGTCGCTCGCTTCGACTTTGGTCCGGCCAGCTCGGCCATCGCCGAAGGCTATACGGGCATCACGCGTTATGATCGTTATGCAGCCGATCCAGGGTACGGCTGGGTTGTTGGCTACGTCTATGAAATCGCTCGTGGCACGGATCCGCTGACGCGCGACTTCAACTACACACGCGATGCAACCTTCGCCGTTGATCTGCCCAATGGTGAATACGAAGTGATCGTCACTTTGGGTGACATGGGTATGCCACATGACGAAATGGGTGTTTACCTGGAAGGTGCGCTGTACGATTCGGTTACGACGGCCGCTGGCGAAGCACGAGCGACCGCCTATCGCGTTGGAATTGGCGACGGCCAACTGACGCTCCGGTTGAAGGATCTGGGCGGCAGCGATCCGTGGGTGATGATCAACGGCCTGGACGTGGTTTTTGTCGGGCCCGACCTGACCGGACCGCGCGTGGCGTCGATTGAGCCCGAGGGCACAGCGGTCGGGCCGATCGACCACATCGTCGTCAACTTCAATGAAACAATCGACGAGGCCACGTTCACGCTTGACGACATCACTCGTCTGGATGGGCCGACGGGGACCATCACACCGACGGAACTGATTCGGCTGGATGGAAACCAGTTCGAGGTGCGCTTTGCACCAATCAATACCGGTGGCGTCTTTCAGATCGAAATCGCTCCCGACATTGCCGATGCCGCAGGTAACCTGCTGGATCAAGACCAGGACGGTGTTGGCGGTGAAGTGCCCGACGATGAGTACTCAACGCAGTTCACGCTGGAGGCTGGGCCCGAATACGTCGCGCGATTGGACTTCGGCCCCGCCAGCTCAGCCGTCGCCGAGGGATTTACCGGGGTGACACGTGCGATGCGGTACGCAGCCGACCGTGGTTATGGGTGGGTCGTCGGATACGTTTATGAAATCGCTCGTGGAACGGATCCGCTGACGCGCGACTTCAATTACACCCGGAATGCGACTTTCGGACTCGATGTCGCCAATGGTCAATACGATGTCGTCGTGACCCTCGGTGACATGGGGATGGCTCATGATCAGATGGGCGTTTTCCTGGAGGATACGCTCTTTGATTCGGTCACGACTGCGGTGGGTGAAGCAGTTTCGCGAACCTATCGAGTGGACGTCACCGACGGGCAATTGTCCCTCAAGCTGCAGGACCTTGGCGGCAGCGATCCCTGGGTGATGATCAATGGCCTGGAGGTGATCGCGTTGGACAATGGAGCGCAGGCGAACAGTCTGCTCGCTTCCGCCGTGGATCAGATCATGGAGGAAAGTGAGCTAGATGGATTGGGGTAAGCGTGTTTGAGAGAGCCGCGGAAGAACGCGGATTTGCGCAGAAGAGAAAGCATGTTGCGCGATACGGTGGTTGGCCGGTCGCCCTGCAGTCTTCTCCGCGACTTTCCGCGCTGATCCGCGGCGGCCTCTGATTGACCACCGCGACCCACCGCGACCGCATCTACTGATAGAGCTGCTCGCGGCGCAACCGGACACGCCCATCCGAGGTGGAAACGACGTTGAAGACAGCACCGCAGTTGACGCAGCGTCGTGTTCCAGGCAGCGCATCGGCTTCGCACCATTCGAGCCGCCCGCGACAATCAAAGCAGCAGGGCAGGGGAACTTCCCACCACGCCGTCTCGGCCGGCCCGAGGTCGACTTCGCCGCAGGATCTTGCCGGTGAGGGCTGTCGAACTTTGGCACCCGCCAGCCCCTCGACGTTCCGATTCTCGACCTGTCCCGATTGCATGCGAACCTTCTTCTTGAATCGACTTCGACTGCCCACTGCGCCGAGGGATGACAATCCATGCGCGGGGTGACTCGAACGCGAGTTGTTGATCCTGCCGGCTGGCGGAAAAACGAAATGAGTTACCGAGATTGGTCCGAAACGACCGCCGCCCAGGTAGATTCGGCCTGGGCTGAGCGGGTACATTGTCGTCGTGGAATGAGAATTTGACAAGCGCTGCTGAGGGAATCGGGGATGGCGGGTTTGGAATTGATTCCGATCGAACGGAATGGACATCTACGAGGATTCGACGGGTTTTTGCCCGAGGTCACGCGGGACGTGCTGCGGGCGACCACCAACCTGTACGATACGGTTGGCTTCCAAGAACCTTGGATCGGTTACCTGGCCGTGGAATCGTCCGTCGTGGTCGGAGCCTGCGGATTTAAGGCTCCGCCGCGATCCGGGCGCGTCGAAATCGCCTATTTCACGTTTCCTGGTTGTGAGGGCCGGGGAGTGGCGACGGCGATGGCGGCGAAACTCCTGAAAATCGCCGCCATGACCAAACCCGGGATTCGCGTCGTCGCCCAGACTCTGCCCGAACGCAGTGCCTCGCATCGAGTATTGGAGAAGCTTGGGTTTCAACAGATGGGGACCGTCGATCATCCCGACGATGGAGTCGTCGTCGAATGGTTGACCTGCTGAACCGCCTCGTCGGGAGGTGAGAAAGGGGCGAACGAAGGCGAAGAGAGAAACCACGGATCAAACGGATGTTACGGATCAGCACGGAACGAACCGTGTGGATCCGTATGATCCGTCGCATCCGTGGTTCCACGGAGTGACTTCAGCGCATTCCAGAACCTGCTGCGGGTTGCTTGGCGACGAACAACCCGAGGCGAATCGTCTGTCCACTGGGGCATTTCTTTGCTCTGCCACCAGTTACCCTTCCGCGAATCTTCCGCGTCTTTCCGCGGCCAATCCCTCCGGCGCCCTCGATTTCCTCTCCAAAATTCTGCGGGCTACTCCTTCGCATTTCCAAAATACCCTCGCCACGCCAGATCCAAGACTTCTTTGGTCAACTCGGTCGGCTTTTGGTGGTAGCGACAGATGTCTTTGGCCCGCAAGATCAGGTCGCGCGGTTCACAACCGCGCATGGAGCGTCCTTCCTGCTCATAGCGCCATTCGAGATGGTCAAGGGCGTCTTGAGAGACCGTCAATTGACTTTCTTGGGCGAAGCGGCGGAAGATTTCGGCATAGTCATCCGGTGTTGGATCCTTGACATGAATGCGGTAACCAATGCGTCGCAGAAATGCCGGTGTCATCACGCGGTCGGGATCGAGGTTGGTCGAGACGACCAGCATCTGCCGAAAGGGTACCTGAATCTGTTGACCGGTGCGGAGCGTCAAGTAGTCGATCTGTTTTTCCAGCGGCACGACCCAGCGGTTGAGCAACTGGACCGGTTCGACTCGCTGACATCCAAAGTCATCCAGCAAAAAGGTTCCGCCGTTGGCTTTGAAGTGCATGGGCGCTTCGTAGTATCCCACCGAGGGGACGTAAACCAGATCGAGCGCGTCAATCGTCAACTCGCCACCCACCACGATGAACGGTCGGCGAATCCGCAGCCAGCGCCGATCGTAGGCGATCGCCGAAGGTTGAGTCGCCTCCGAGGGGTCCTGGGACAGCTCGTGGGCTTGGGGGTCGTAAACCTGGATGATGTTCTCGTCCACTCCGATACACCACGGGATCCACAGGTCGCCCTCCACCGCCTCATGGATCAGATGTCCGATTGAAGTTTTCCCATTCCCTGCGGGCCCGTGCAGAAACAGACTGCGACGTGATAGGGCGGCCAGCCCAACGACTTCAACCGTCTCGCGTGCCAACACGAATCGCGACAACACCTCCGCCACCCGCTCCGGCCGGACCACCGGCAGGTGTTCGAATTGCCAGTTCAGAAACTGGGTATACGTATCCAGGGCAACCGGTGCTGGGCCGACGTATCCCGAAATCTCCATCAGCCGGGAGGCACGCTCCCGACCTAATTTGGAAATCGCGAATCGGTACCCGAGCGGTCCCGAACGGCCCAGGACTTCAACCAGTAAGTCAGCCCGCAAATTCTCCAGCAGCTCGGCCGCGATCCCCAACGGCAATGCCAACTGTTCGGCAGCCCATTCCGTGGTCAACGTGCTCGTGGTGTAAGCAAGTTTGAGCATCAGGTTGGTGAGGACTTGCGGATCGACATCCAGATCGTCCAGATTCTTTGGCGCAGCGGGTGCTTGAATGTCGCCCAAGTCAACCATCATGATCACGGTTTCCGAGGGACGAGATTCGTCTTGCAGGTTCATGTTTCTTGGCTCCGTAAGCTTGGCGCACATTTCTCGCCTTCACCTTGAGTACTAGCGCGGATGTTCTTCGATCTGTAAACAGTAACACCATCGATGGGGATTTCGTTGTGCCCCCATAAAGGGGTAAGGTTTTTTCTTCTTGTTATGAATGCTCGGGTCAGCGTATGTTTCAGGTTCCGGGCGAAATGGAATAACGACTACCGTGAGTTTTTCTGTTCGTGTCGATCTTTGCGGAGCGATCTACGAAGTCGCTCGCACGCCTGGGGGATTACGTGTTTGTCCGGAACGGGCAACACGGGAAGACTTGGATCGACATTGAAAATGAGGGGGCCCCGACAGGTCGAAACGGATTGACAATGGCCTGCCACAGAAAGTGGTGCAGACCATGTCGAAAGCACATGTGTTGTTAGTTGGAGACGATTCATCGGTTGAAGTTGCACTCAACAAGATCGTCAGACAGATTTCCCAATGCGATTTATTGCGCTTACCGGGTGAAGTACCGTTACCTTCCGATTTAGGTGGCTTTGCCGTCGTCGTCTACACTCATACTGCAGCCGATGCGGAGACAATTCATCGGTTCTCGAGTTCGTTTCAGCAACAGCATGCGAACATTCCGCTCTTGGTCCTCACGCAGGATCCATCGATCGAGCTTCGCGGTCAGTTGCTGCAGCAAGGAGTCGTCGACTGTCTGGATGCGATGTCCGATGCCGGGCGTCTGAGTTTTCTGCTCGATCTGTTGACCGTGCGTGCGCGACAGAAAGCTTCGCAGCCTTGTGGCAGTTTGGCCAGCGTCGGAGTGATCGACGGGTTCCTGTATGCTTCGCCATCGATGCAGGTCTTGATCAAGCAGATCGGACATGTTGCTTCGCTGCCGGTCACGATCTTGTTAACGGGAGAAACCGGAACGGGCAAGACGCATCTAGCTCGCACGATTCATGAACTTGATGTGCGGCGCAAGGGGCCATTTGTAACGCTGGACTGTAGTGCGCTGGCTCCCAGTCTAATGGAAAGCGAGATGTTCGGCCACGTGCGAGGTGCTTT
>CAZFWV010000305.1:0-8344 GCA_964522605.1 uncultured Pirellulaceae bacterium | reverse complement strand
GCGCTCTGCCACCAGCCACCCCCACGGCGAGAGTTGGTTTTGAAATGCGTTCTAGAGGCATTTCGAAATCGGCTCGAGAAAACGGCGGAGGCAGCCCGGTTCGCAGCCGCAGACCCGGTGGTTTGTGACATCGAAATCAACTTGAGTTAACGGGAAGGTAGCGGAGAAAGGACACCATGAAGATCGTGATTGTGGGTGGCGTCGCGGGCGGAGCTTCCGCCGCGGCGCGCATTCGCCGCTTGAGCGAGCAGGCCGAAATCGTAATGCTCGAGCGAGGTACGGACCCTTCGTTCGCGAACTGTGGCTTGCCCTACTACATTGGTGGTGTCATCACAGAACGAAACAAACTGCTCGTCGCACCAAAATCTCGCTTGGTCGAGCGATATCGAATCGATGTCCGCGTGCGCAGCGAAGTTCTTTCGATTGATCGCGCCGCCAAGACGGTCGTCGTCCGGGAACTCGACACCGATCGTCAGTACACCGAGTCCTACGATCGCCTGATTCTTTCTCCGGGAGCAACTCCTTTCCGACCGGCGATTCCGGGAATTGACCATCCCAAAATCCTCACTTTACGCGACTTGCAGGATGCGGATCGTCTGGCGACGGTCGCCGCAGAATCACGTTCTGCGTTGATCGTGGGCGCGGGATTCATTGGAATTGAGATGGCCGAGAACCTCGTCCACCGCGGGTTGGAGGTCACCCTGGTCGAATTGGTGGACCAGATCCTGCCTCCTTGGGACAAGGAAATGACGACCGCCTTGACGCAACATCTGCGTCAAAAAGGCGTGCGTCTGATCCTCGGTGATTCCGCGAAGGAGTTTTCCGCCTCCGGATCGCAAATCATGACGGGTCTCCAGTCCGGCACGACACGGACGAGTGACTTCGTCGTGCTGTGCATTGGCGTTCGCCCGGAAAACCGGCTGGCGCAGGCCGCCGGACTCGAATGCGGTCCGCGCGGCGGGATTCGCACCAATCGCCATATGCAGACCTCGGACCCGCTCATCTACGCGGTCGGAGATGCCGTCGAAGTGGTGGAGTTCGTCAGCGGACAACCGACTCAAATCCCACTCGCCGGCCCCGCCAATCGGCAAGGTCGAATCGCGGCCGACCACATCTTTGGCCGCGATAGCGCGTTCCGAGGAACCCAAGGAACGGCTGTTGTCGGACTGTTTGACATGACGGCAGCCATGACCGGACTCAGTGAAAAACTCCTGCAGCGAATGCAACGGCACTACCATAAGATCTACGTGCATCCAGCCAACCATGCAGGGTATTATCCGGGAGCTCGGCCTCTCACACTGAAACTTCTGTTCGATCCGCTCGACGGAAAAATCCTCGGAGCTCAGGCCGTCGGATGGGACGGAGTCGACAAACGGATTGACGGACTCGCACTGGCGATTCAAGCCGGAATGACCGTCTTCGATCTGGAAGAGGCCGAATTGTGCTACGCACCCCAGTACGGATCGGCGAAAGATCCACTGAATATGGCCGGATTCGTGGCGGCCGGCGTTCTGCGCGGCGATCAACCGGTTGTACATGTGGATCAATTGCTTGACCTGGAACTTGAAATGGGAGATCGCTTCCTGCTCGATGTCCGTACAGCCGGGGAGTTTCAAGCCGGACACATCGCGGGAGCGCATCATATTCCCATCGATGAATTGCGCGAGCGATTGGAGGAACTCCCGAAGACCCAACAGATCGTTACCTACTGTCAAGTCGGAATGCGCGGTTACCTAGCCACCCGGATCCTCCTGCAGAATGGATTCCCCGCCGCCAATCTGAGCGGCGGTTACACAACCTGGATGCAGTGGCACGGCGATGAAGCGAAATAGATTCCCCCTGTTCGGGTGTGGCAGATTAGCCGCCATCGGTTCGAGATTCGCACACCGTTCGTGTGCGATTGCCCGTTCGTTTCGGCGACTGGGAAATTCTGCCTCGCGGTCGCAGGCGGAGAATCCTGGAATTTTGAAAGAGCAGCGCATCGCATCCGAGTCCGGCACGTGGATTGCCTTTGCTCGCAGCGTCCGAAGGAGTCGTGCCGTTTAGAAGTGTTGGTTTCGCTGTTGTTTACGACCAGGAATCGTGAATCTCGTGTTTCAACGTAAGCAATGCAGATCGATAGAATAAGGAGTCCCCGATGTTCTGGAAAAAGCGAGAGTCGAATCACGAGTTCCGCTTTGTAGGCGGTCCGCTGGACGGATATGAACAGACGATGCCGTTTCGTCCGTCCCCGATTCTGGCTTTTCCCGTCGATTGCAACCTGCTCGCCGCATTGCACGGCGACGCCCCGCCCGAGGTATCGCAGATAACGAGCGTCGCGTTTTACGAGGGCACGGAGGTCGGCACTCGATCGTGGCAATTTCGCTTCTTGCGGTCAACAACGCCCGAAGAAGCAGAAAAGACCTGTCACAAGCGAATCCGTTCCGGCAAGGGTACGCTGCACACGTAAGCTGCGGATCGCGGGCGACGGCTCTAGGGATTCGTCTCGCCGCGACAGTCGAGGCCTAACCGTTGTCGCCCGTCGGGCAAGAGGGTGCAGTGTCGGACGGTCGCCCTCAGTGAATCGCCCGCGTAAGAAATCCAGATTTCCGTGCCGACGGCCAGTTCCTGGACCTCGTTGAGAAGGACGGCGATCCCGCCCAAAGATTCATCCTGCACCTCTCCGGCGAGCTCCGCTCCATCCGGCATGCGGAGAACGACGTATTCGGTTCCGGGTTCTTTGTTGAATCGAGTCGCCTGGCGACGCTCATCCGTCGGAAGATAAAAAGCGGGATTCTCGGCCAACATCAGGGCTCCGGTTGCTTCCTCGTGAATTCCTGTCAGTCCGGGTCAGACCACCCCGTAGTGTCGGAGCAGTCCGATATTCCTCAAGATCGCGATGAGCCATCCCGAAACCACGCGACGGTTTGGTCCTGGCACGTTGTAGTCTAGCTCACATCTTGTCTGAACCGCCAAAACAACGGACTTCGATGCGACGACTCATGCTGATCGAACTGGCCTTGGGGAGACAACACGGATATAATCCGCAGCACCTGCCCGGGGATCGTTAAGCTACTGGCCGCCAGAGAACCACGCGTCTTCTGGTCGATCGAGTTGACGGTCGGCCTCAAGGCCGCCAATCTGAGGACCCCATTCGATTTTCCGCCCGGGAATTTGAACCTGCATCGACCGGTGGCTGGGTCCGGCGTTCTGCGAATCCCGACCGAATCAAACCCATTGAATCTCTCATGACAAGGCAACGCCAGCCGGGCGACCGATCGACGAACTTGCGGCGCACAGTCGCACTTTTGGCCATCGCATCCCTTGTGGTAATTGGCATTGCGATCGGCAGCCGTCCCTATTGGCCGACATCGTGGCAGACGCACTTAACTGCCCTGCTGACCTCGGATGATCACGATCACGATCACGACGGCGACCATGAAGCAGCCGGGGTCGATCGGGATCATCCGCAAGATGAACATGCCGACGAGCTGCGCGACGAGGAGCCCCACGACGAGGACCAGCACGACGCGAATCACGTGGACTCGACAGACGAGCATGAGGAAGATACCACGGCAAGTCTCGCGATGAGCCCACAGGCACGACGAAACATCGGGCTGACCTTGTTCACGGTCGAGCGGCGGGATTTCCAGCGAAATGTCGTGCTCCCGGCCGTCATCATCGAGCGATCTGGGCGATCTGCCATCACGGTCTCCGCTCCCTTGACCGGAATCGTCACGCGTATCTATCCGATTCCGGGCGAGGCAGTCGCACCGGGAGCCCCGCTGTTTGAATTGCGTTTGACGCACGAAGATCTCGTGGAAAAACAAAGTGATCTGCTGCGGGACCTGGAGCAACTGGATGTCGTCAAGAAGGAGGTGGAGCGATTGGAAGACGTCACGCGCAGCGGCGCCGTAGCGGGCAAGACGCTGCTGGAACGCGTCTATGAGCAGCAGAAAGTGGAGGGGACCATCCGGGCCGCCCGTCAGGCACTCTTGTTGCACGGACTGACGGAGGAGCAGATTGATACCGTCGAGAAGGAGCGGCGGTTGATCCGGGAAATCGTCGTCACGGTGCCGGAACCGGACGACACGCACGCGATGGATCGTCACGAGGATTATCTGCAGGTCGACCAGTTGGCCGTTCGCCGTGGCGACCATGTGATGACCGGCAGCCCGTTGCTCACGCTGACCGATCACTGCCTGTTGTACATCGAAGGCCAAGCGTTCGAGCACGATGCGGCGGATCTGAATCGCGCAGCGAATGAAAACCTGCCGGTGTCCGTTCTGGTCGAATCCAATGGATCGGGAAAACAGACAATTTCCGACCTCCAGGTGCTGTACGTCGACAATGAAGTCGAACGAGATTCGCGCGCTTTGAAGTTCTACGTACCGCTACCGAATGAAATCTTGCGGAATGATGAATCGCCAGACGGGCACCGTTTTATCGCTTGGCGATATCGGCCCGGTCAGCGCGTCGAAGTGCTCGTACCCATCGAGCGTTGGAAGGATCGCATCGTCCTGCCGGTCGAATCGGTGATCCAGGATGGCGTGGAATCGTACGTCTATCAGGAGTTTGGAGATCACTTCGACCGCCAACCAGTGCACGTAACGTACCGGGATCAACAGTCCGTCGTGATCGATGATGACGGAAGCCTGCAGCCGGGCGATACGATTGCGGTGCACGGCGCTTACCAAATTCACCTGGCGATCAAGAATCAGACGAGCGCTCCCGACCCCCACGCTGGACACCAGCACTGATCAAAGACCAGCCACATGCTCAGCACGTTCTTGAATGGAGTCATCCGTTTCTCGCTGCTGCAGCGTGTTCCGGTCATTACGCTCGCCTTCCTGCTGGTGGTTTTCGGCAGCTGGCAGGTCGTCCAGTTGCCGATCGACGTCTTTCCCAACCTGAACCGCCCGCGTGTCGTGGTGATGGTCGAGGCGCCGGGACTCGCGCCCGAGGAAGTCGAGACGCTGATCACGATTCCGCTGGAATCCGCAATCAACGGAGCGACGGGTGTCCAGGCAGTCCGGTCGCAGTCAGGCGTTGGCCTGTCGGTCATTTACGTGGACTTTGAATGGGACACCGACATCTACAACGATCGCCAGATTGTGGCAGAGCGACTGCAATTGGCCCTAAATCGACTGCCCCCCGGTGTTACCCCCCAGCTCGCTCCAATTTCCTCGATCATGGGTCAGATCATGATCATCGGGATGTGGAGCGAAAACCAGGAAACATCCCCGCTGCAGCTGCGGACGCTTGCCGATTGGGAGGTCCGCCAGCGATTATTGGCGATTCCGGGAGTTTCCCAGGTCTTCGTGATGGGCGGCGATCGCCAACAGTTCCAAGTCTTGGTCGATCCGCTGAAATTGCTCCGCTTCGGTGTCACTTTGCATGAGGTCAAGGTCGCCCTTCAGGAAAGCAACGAGAATGCGACGGGCGGTTATCTCGATGAACAGGGTCCGCACGAGCTGCTGGTCCGTTCCTTGGGTCGCGTGCAGACGATCGAAGACCTGGAGAAGATCGTCATCGCCACGCGCGAAGGCCGTACCATTCTCGTACGCGAAGTGGCTCGAGTTCTTGCGGGCCCCGAAGTCAAACGGGGGGACAGTGCGGCATTCGTTCGCACGTCTTCCGGAGATTTTGTGGGAGGCCCAGCCGTCCTGCTGACAGTCAACAAGCAGCCCGCGGTCGATACGCGGCAGGTGACAAGCCAGATCGAACGAGCGCTCCGCGAAGTCAAGACGAATCTGCCACCCGATGTCCAGATCCACCCGGACCTTTATCAACAACAGACCTTTATCGACTTGGCCATCGAGAACGTTGTCGAGGCCCTTCGCGACGGCGGCCTGCTGGTCGTAATCATTCTGTTTCTGTTCCTGCTGAATTTCCGGACAACGTTCATTACGTTGACCGCGATCCCCCTTTCGATCGTGACGACCGGATTCGTCTTCGCCGCGCTCGGTTTGTCAATCAACACAATGACCCTCGGCGGATTGGCCGTGGCGATCGGTGAGTTGGTCGACGATGCGATCGTCGACGTCGAAAATATCCTGCGGCGGTTACGGCAGAATCGTCGCCGTGCGAATCCGCAACCCAACCTTCTGGTTGTCTTTCAGGCGAGCGCGGAGATCCGTAACTCGATTGTCTATGGCACCGTCATCGTCGCACTCGTCTTCGTTCCGGTATTTGCCCTCAGCGGGATGGAAGGTCGATTATTCGTCCCGCTGGGAATCGCCTACATCGTCTCAATCCTTTCGTCCCTGCTGGTTTCCTTGACGGTGACGCCGGCACTTTCCTATTGGATCCTGAGTGGGCAGACAGTCTGGCGTTGGCTGGCAGGACTGCTCGCACCATTCATCAATCTGGGAACCATTCGCTGGTTGATTCCGCTGGGACTGCAGATCGCAGGCCAATCCGCGGTCGCGGAGCGATGGCAGGCAGGACCATGGTGGCTCCACGGCGTCTTCGCACTCGCCGTTGCTCCGGTGACTTGGTGGTTGCTCGTGTACGCGGAGCAGAATCTCGATCGCGCGGAGGAAGGTCGGTTCCTGCGCTGGCTGCAGTCACTGGCAGGAGCGGCGATCCGTTTCAGTCTCAGGCAACCAAAGATGCTTCTGAGCATCGCGCTCGGATGTGTCATGTTGAGCGCCGTGGGACTGACCTATCTGGAGCGGGATTTTCTGCCCCCGTTCAATGAAGGAGCGGTCCAAATCAATGTGGTCTTGCCCCCCGGCACTTCTCTCGAGACTTCCCAGGAAGTTGCGCGGTCTGTTGAGCAGAGTCTGATGCGGCTCGATTCGATCCGTGCCTTCGTCCGGAAGACCGGGCGAGCCGAGTTGGACGAGCACGCGATTCCGGTGAATATGACGGAAGTCATTGCGACGCTGAATCCTCAGTCCGACCAATCGCGTGCCGAGATTCTGGAAGAAATCCGGTCCGCCCTTTCGGCGGAACAGATCCCGGGTATCGTGACCAGTGTCGAGCAACCCTTGGGACATTTGATTTCGAGTATGCTCTCGGGAGTCCAGTCGCAGATCGCAATCAAGTTGTTCGGTGATGATCTCTCGATCCTGCGACGTGAAGCGCGGGAGATTCAATCTCTCGTTGCGAATGTTCCGGGCGTGGTTGATCTGCAGATCGAGCCGCAGGTCGAGATTCCCCAACTGCGGATCGAACTCGAAGCAGATCAGCTACAGAAATACGGTTTGAGGCGAGCGGAGATCAACGAGTTTGTTGAGACGGCGATGAACGGCATCGCGGTTTCCGAAGTCCTGTTGGGACAGCGCACCTTTGACCTGCTGGTACGTTTGGACGAAGCCTTCCGAGAAGACATCGACTCGGTTCGGCGTCTGACGGTAAACCTGCCGGACGGCAGTACAACCAGCTTGGGTTCCGTCGCGAAAATCTATCGCTCGAGTGGTCCGAACACGATCAATCGCGAACAGGCTCGTCGTCGAATTGTCATTCAGGCGAACGCGGCGGGACGCGGCTTAGTCGACGTTGTGCAAGATATTGAAGCCCGGCTGCAACCGTTGCAGCAGGATCTGCCGACCGGTTATTTCATCGAATACAGCGGTCAATTCGAGAGTCAGCAGTCCGCGTCGAGGATCATCTTCGGCCTTTTCGCGCTGGCTCTGGTCGGTGTGTTCCTCGTCCTATTCACGATGTTCCGCTCCGCACTTCTGGCGATTCAGGTTCTGATTGCCGTTCCCACTGCGTTGATCGGATCGGTCGCAGCGCTCTACCTGACCCAGCAAACGCTCAGCGTTGCCGCCATGGTCGGTTTCATCTCGCTCTGCGGGATCGCCTCACGCAACGGAATCTTGTTGATTAACCACTACTTGCATCTGGTTCAACATGAGCAGGAAACCTGGTCGAAGGAGATGGTGGTCCGTGCCGGACAAGAACGCGTCGCCCCCGTCCTCATGACGGCTCTCACTTCCGGGATTGGACTCATCCCACTCGCACTCGCGGCCGGGCAGCCCGGGAAAGAGATTCTCTACCCCATCGCGACGGTCATCATCGGGGGCTTGCTCAGTAGCACGCTGCTGGAGTTTTTCGTGCGTCCTGCGCTCTTCTGGCAATTTGGAGTTAACGCCGCCCGTCGAGCACTCGAGCGACAGCAGACCGATGACGCCCTGCGGGAGGCGATGAGCGAAAGTTAATCCCGGGTCTGGAATGCACAATCTGGCCGTCTTTCGCATGATTGACTTGATCTGACGTGCGCCCAACCAACCTCTGCGGCCCTCTGCGCCTTTGCGCCCTCTGCGTTTCACCTTCTTCCAGGGGAATAGAAATTCGCAGCGCGGCCTTCGGCCGCAACCAAACGGGGTGCTGCCGCGCTCGGCGCAATTTGTGT
>CAZFWV010000304.1:0-8364 GCA_964522605.1 uncultured Pirellulaceae bacterium | reverse complement strand
GCTGCTTGCGTGAACAAAGTCATTGCAAGGGCAAGCACCTGTACGGACACCATCGCGTGTTTTGCCAGAGTTGTGATCATATTGACGCCCCTATTGCTCAGAAAGAACGCCGCAATACGTCCTTAGGCTGTAGGTGTAGGTGACCACTTAACGTAGATGGCCCGGGTATAAACAAGACGACGATTCCGCGCCGGCACATGAGTTACTTGATTCGTCGCGACAGGAGTGGACCACCAACGCTGTGGTCGATTATCCAGCCTCAGGGCACGGGCCGCAATCTGCACTTCGATATCACAGTCGCATGATGGACATTCACTTCGCGACGGAAGGCAACATCCCTGTGCTTACGAAGCGATCAGCCAAAGAGCTCGATCACGTGATCGTCCGGGCTGTGTCGCCCATCCGGCCCTGGCAGCGCCCTGATCTGTGTATCACCGGTTTCGGCGGCAGGCTTTGGATTCTTGCATGCCGGCCGGCACGTTCATCCAAGACTGCGGATGAGATCACAGAAGGCGACCAACTCCTGGTCGATCGACAGGAGTCTACACCTTGAGTGGATGACGGAAGATGCTCACAGCGGATATACCGATTAGCGACAAAAACAGCGCGGATGGTTCTGGAATCACCGTGAAGTAGATATCGTCGAAGCGAGCGGACATGACACTTGCCGGTTCGGTTTCCCAGCGGTAGGCAACAACTCCCAAGGCCCCGGAACTGTACGCCCTATCGGACACCGACACTTGTGGCTCCTCTGGCTCAGGATCACCCTTTGCCCATATTTTCATCGAGAGATCCGAGCCAATCGCCGTACCCTTGATGATGTAGTCTTGACCAGAAGTCAAGTCATACGAAGTCATGGCGAGAGGCGTGGACGGATGTGGAAGTCGATCGATCCCGATCACGTTGAGTGATTGGTTCGCAAAGAAGATGTATCCCTGCCATGGCGCCGGCTTAAACCGCATTAGTGTCTCTGCAGAGGTCATCTCGTTATCGAAACGCATGGTGGCCTGCAAGATACCGTCCGAGTAGCGTGCGTCATTGAGCGCCCTCGCCCAGTATGCGACCGCCGCTTCAGTTTCTCCCGATGGCAGCGATCGATCCGAGGAAATCACGTATTCGAAAGAAGTTGCGTCAAAAACAGCAGTTGCGGGCCGGGTAACAAAGTCGATATGCGCCCAGCCGTTGTCTTTCCCGTCACCGAAGTCATCGATCAGAATTGTCTCGGAGTACACATTGGGGATGGGCAAGACTGTACTGACTGCTGCCAGTAAAACAAATGACATGCGAATCAATACTCTCATGATTTGCCTCCCTCAGTCCATCACTCTTGAATCGCGCTCCATCGTTTCGATTCGGCAGTCATCGAATGAAATTCATCTCAGGTGAGTTGCGACTCGGCCGCACGAACGGGTGGTAAATAAGCCAAGCCAGATCTCACGCGATATACGCACGTAAACGATTCGCTTGCTGGTCTTGGGCAAACAGCCATTCGACGGCCGCCGCAATCCCCCGGGTGTCAGCCTGCGGTTCGATCTCATACAGTCCGGTCTGGAGCGCCAGCACAAGATCGGACGTATCGAAGTCGAGGTCGCCATTCCAATCGCCTTCCTCCCATGTGGAGTTATCTTCGAGGTCGTCCTCGTACTCGCCCGCTTGGAGCACCTGGGCGAGGTCCGCCGAATCAAAGTGGCCATCCCGGTTGGCGTCTCCGGGTATCAATGGGGAAGGAATACCACAGTGGAAGCTTGCCGCCACGTTCGGATCGCCGACGCCGTCCCAAATTGCCTGTTCGGGGTAAGGGCAAATCGGCCGGGTTCGGTACGGACTTCCACCGGACGCTACCAAAGAGTCGGGGGCAATGTCCTCTTCGACCCAGCGTTCCAGCGCCGTCAGCCAATCGACATACGACGGCCCCCGTCCGCCACCACAGTGCAGAACACCGGGCATTAAGAACAGGCGGGCGAAGTCGGTCACATTCTCTGCACCCCCCATGGTCTTCATCACATCCTCATAGTACTGAATTGTCCTCAACGGGCTGAGAGCGTGGTCGGCCCAACCGTGATAAAAGAGGATCTTGCCACCGGCCTGCTTGAATTCGGTCATGTCGGGATCCGTCGCACCGAAGAGCGAATCGACGTAACCAGATTCTTCCAGATCCAACTCGAAGTCAAAGTTCTGCAATTGATATGTCGGATCATCGAAAACAAAGTACCTCAGCAGTCCTTGCGCAAAATGATACTGTAGATTCGGAATACTTCCGAGGAACCAACCGTACACCGGCCGGCCATCGGTGATCCAGGCATTCCAGCCATCCGGTTCGTTCTCACTACCCGGCGGAAATCCGGGGACCGACCGGCCCAACATATCCGTGATGTCATCATACACGCGCTCAATCACAGCGATTTGATCCGTTGTGAAACAACTTAGACTGTCAGTTCCTTCGGGACAGATCGGCAGGTCGATGCTGGGCTCGAAAGAACAAGCCATCGGATTCTCGATCAGACCATCTTCGATTCCGTCAACGCCATCGCATTTTTCCAGGGTGGTGCGTCCAAGCAAGCCGAGTTTCGAATTCGGCAGGGTGGGGCGCGAAAGGTTGCTCGAATCGGGATACATGGCTTGTTGGATCCAAACGTTTTGCAGCACGTTTTGGCCAAACGGATCCAACCAGGGAGCTCCGCTGATGATGCCATCAAAATCCGTGGGAAACCGCTGGGCCTCGATCATTCCCTGGCGGCCACCGCCCGAACAGCCGGTCAGATAAGAATGGGCGATGTCTGCATCGTAGAAGGAGCGGATGATGTCCTTGGCGGCTACGGCAGTCAAATGGATTGCACGGTATGCAAAGTCTTCCTGGGCTTTCGAATTGTTCAGCGCCCAGGTCGGTTGGCCGCTGCCTTGATGCCCCGTGTCGGTTCCTGCAATTGCGTATCCTTTTCGCAATATCGAGGAACTGTTCGTGACTTCCTCTGGAATCGATCCGGCATAGCCCCCGATGCCGTACATGAGAAATTTCCCATTCCACTCGGCATTGACCGGCATCCTGACCTCAAAATTGATGGACTGCTCGATCCGCCCGACCACGCGGCAATAGCGAGGCGTGCTCCCGACTTCTCGTGCCGAGCGGATTTCGGTGTCGGGAAGCTCGAGCGAAACGAGATCCGAGCAAGCCAGAAGCATGCGCGGCTCAAGTTGTTCCAAACCCAATCCGGCTTTCGTCTGATGCGAAAAACGGTCCCTCGATCGATGGCGCATCGGTAATCCTCCCCATTTACCAGGACGGAGAAGATCCGTGTCGAGCTTCACGCGAAAGTATTGACTCGTGTCTCAACAGCAGATGTTCCCGTGAACAGAAAAAAATGACCTCAGCACACCCCGGTTACCTGGAAAAGCGGACACTGAATCCGAACATGCTTTTGATCGCAACACGGTCAAATCCTCAACACTGCGTCAGATTATCCGCTTTACGAGCACGCGCCGCAATCGTGACCTGAAAACAACGTCGCGGGTTCAGCCTCCAAGTCGACGATACGGAGACTGCCGACGCTACCAGCAATTGCGTCGATACGTCGCTACGCACGGCACCCAGGAGGCACATGAGCAGTGACGAAGGTTCCGGGACGAAGACGAACTGAAAGACGGGCGTCGACCCTAGAACGGAAAGCTCGCCAAAGGATGCGTTTCGGTTGACATTCGAATCGTAGCGAGCAATCGTACTGCAAATGTTGTGTTGCAGCCTCGCGCCAATCCTCGATCAGTTCGCTAAACGCTACGGAAAGGACCGCCGTTTCGCCCTACCAGTCGGCGGCCGTGACCTCGTCGTCCGTTGCCGCGCGATACAGTCGGATTGTCCCATCGCGTGCGCCGGCAGCGATGAGCTTTTCGTCCGAGGAAATGGCCAAGCTATGGAAGATACTCGCGAATCCTTCCAGGTTGAATCGTTCCAGCCCCGTCGGTAGGTCCCAGACTTTCAAGGCCCGATCACCGCCGACAGAAATCAACGTCCGTTGGTCTTTCAGAAACGCAAGTGACCACACTGTGAGGCGATGTCCTTGTGGCGATTGGATCAGTTGTCCCGACGGCCAATCCCAGAGTATGATCTCGCCGCGAAGGAAAATGTAACTTCCGGCTGCAATGGTGTTACCATCCGCTGAGAACGCCACAGAGGTGACCGGCGCGCTTGTGGGTCCCAGGTTGCCTCGAGGCTCTCCCGTACGCGGATCCCAAACGACCACGGTCCGGTCGCGGCCCCCTGTAACCAGGGCAGAACCATCTCCGTTAAACGCCATGCACAACACAATTCCGTGATGCGCTGCGGAAGTTACAATCCCTTGAGTATTGACGACCTGACTGCCCTCAAATTGCCAAAAAGCAGCCCTGCCATCCTCATGGGCTATGCACTGCAGGGCGGTACGATGCTTGTCAAACGTCTGAATCACACTGCGGGTGGCCGTGTCCCAGGCTCTGACCTGACCATCATCGCTGGATGTCAGCAAGATGCCCGGCTGAGGGGAGTAAACCGCAGCGGTGACCTTGGCGCCCTCCTGCAGCTGAAGGATAGTCTGCTTCTCTGTTTCGAGATCATGAGAAATAAGTTGAGTGCCACTTCGAGTTGGATAGGCGACCGTCTTTCCGATGGGGGCAAATGCGACGAAGGTCTTTCCACTGTAAAGCAGATCGTCGGTTGCGGTGCCGAACTCACGCACTTTCTTTCCGCTGGGAATATCCCAGAGTGTGACCATATCGCCGTGCGGCCTTGCCGCCGCGAGGTACCGCCCCTCGGGACAGACCGCGATATGATACGCGTGTTCTGACAGCTTGTTGTTTGACAATAGTCGATTTCGCCACCAGAGCCGCCACAAGTAATACCATTCGAACCCGCGCAAATCGGCGTCGGGATTCTGGGACCGATACCGATCCAGTAGCCGTTCGACCGTCTGTAGGTCATTGGCATCCCAAGCTCGCCCGGCAAGGTGCATGTCCGAGACATACAGGGCCCGCCGCCGTTGCTCCGCTTCTTGATTGGCAGCCAGAGCAAAATATGAGGAGATCACCGTGCCGGCCACGAGCAGTGTGGAACGGTAGCAGTCAGGCCTGCAACGACCGGGTTTCTCCTGCACCAATGCCAGGCCCATTCAAAACGGGTCACCGGTCGAGCGAGGATGGGCTCGTGGTTAAGGAACCGCCGCAGATCGTCTGCGACCTCGGCTGCGGTAGCATATCGTCGGCCGGGTTCTTTCTGCAGGCACTTGAGGCATATCGTTTCCAGGTCACGCGGAACCGCACCAGCCAGCTTGCGGGGGCTGGGAGCATCGTCGTGAAGGATCTGGTGCAGCAGCATTCGCGCGCTGCCTCGGAACGGTCGTTCGCCGGTCAGTAGTTCGAACAACATGACGCCTAACGAGTACACATCCGTGCGGCGATCGGCATGGTGGGCTTCGCCTCGTGCCTGCTCCGGCGACATGTATGCTGGGGTGCCCAAAATCTTCCCCTCGACGGTCATCGTCAGTTCGCCCGCTTCCCGTCGGGCTAGGCCGAAGTCCATCACGTAGGGCTCGCCGTCTTGATCCAGCATGATGTTCCCGGGTTTGAGGTCCCGGTGGATTACGCCGGATTCGTGGGCATGGTGCAGCGCATCTGCAATCAGTCTTTGGATCTTTAGAATTCTTCCCAGTACCGATCTTCGGCCTTCCAGTATTCGTAGATGTCAGCGTCCTCTTCGGGGTCGTAACCCGGACCGCGTCGCCGACCTTGAACGTGATGCGGAACTCGGTCTGATTCCGTTTGGCCATGGTCATTGTCCTCGTTAATATCGGTATCTTTGACCGGTTTGACTGTCGATCGAAGAACGCGCACCGGAAGACGGCCAGTCCCGATAATGGCGGCCAAGGATTTCCTTACGGTCGCAGGACTGGTGGATCAATGTTCAACGCTTCAGCCAGCTTATTGGCAATTCTTCTGGCTGTCCTGATCGCGTCCTTCGGCGTGGATATGCCTCGTGCCTCTTTGCCACACAACGTCAGTAACACTCTGCTCCACTCGTCAATATCGAACTCGACGGCTCGCCCCTTAACAGCCATTGCTTCAAACCTTGGACGCAGCTTCTCTGTCTTGGTTATCTCGGTTGAGGTCAAAATCATCTCCAGTTCTTCAGACGTCAATTGAATCGACACAAGAGTCGTCGGGCCATAAGGAGGCACCGGGATCTTGCGAGACGGGTACGCTCTCTTGGACATCGCATCCGTCCATTCCATGAGCGCCAGAGCATCTGTAAACCAAGTCTGCTTTCTCGCGGGAAATGGCTTCCGCAGCCGCGTTTTGATCTCGGGGACAGATGGATGATTCTTGCCCGCCGTTTGCCGCATCCACTCTACAGCCGCCTCGTCGAACCACGGCAAGTCATCGTGAAAGACGATCTCGACGCCAAGCTCTCGAAGATGAGGCAACAATTCCTGCCATTGTGGACGATCCCGAAGGTGAACTGTGGCTGGCCGCTGGCGCTCCGCGCCGGTCAGCGGTCGAGCCATCGCGTGGGAGAGTAGGTTCGCGAAATCGTTGACTGTGGGTGGCGGCCATGCCACATCTTCCAATGCCAGTAGACCACCAGACTCCCGCTCCACGACGATTCCCATCCAGCGCTCCGGGCGTTTGTGAGAGGGTGGCCGGTCGAGAAAGAAGTCCGCCTCGAATTCGGCATCGGTGAGCGACAGAACGCGCAGATCACGTTTGACGAACGGCGACGACTTGCCGAGTTTGAGCTTGTCGCTCCATTGCCACATGGTCGATCACTTCCGTGCCCGTTTCGACTTCTCCTCGACCCGCCTCGCGACGAAGCCTGATTCATCTCCGAGGTGCAAGAAGATCATGCCGGTCATATGGTCGCCATCGATCATCGCCCAGCCCCGCCCGAAGACCTGCTCATCCTCATCGTGACCATCCCAGGAAAACTCGACTGCTGGTTTGCCATCTCTCTGCCCGAGGCGGAAATCCATTTCACCGGACACGCATCCGAACTGGAACTGGCCGGTATCGGTTTTCTCGAACTCGAAAAAGGGCTGAAGTTCCTCGGATTCCTCTTGGACATCCCATTGGTCCATTTGCTCGATAAGCCACCGGCCTCGAAACGGATTAGGAGGTTTGCGTTTGGCCATCAGTCACTTCATGCGTGGGGAAGGCTGTTCTCGAGATCCGGGATGCCCGTTAGGAAAATCGCATCGTTTTGATGGTGGTGGTACGCCTTGAATACGAACTCATTCCAATAGTTCGGTTCCAAGCCGTATTTCAGCAAGTTGTGAAGTCGCGTGCGATCATTATTCTATCGCCTTCCGGCCAACGAAAATAGAATCGCCGTAACCCCGAATTGTGTGGCCAAGTGTCGGGTTTTCGCGATCATGAATTCGGGCTGCTGCACCGGGCGTGTCGTCGAATGCCACGGAATCGGGTAGCCAAGTTCGCTCACCTGCAGAGAATTCCGAGTACCTGGCGTCACGGGTGAAATCGTTTCAGATCCACGATGAGATCGAAGTGCGGATCAGTTGTGTAGACAAACGCGCCCAGTCGTTTCGCAATCGTGCCGATCACCAAGTCGGACACGGGTAGCCGGTGGCCCCTGGAAGCCAATTCGCGTCCGAGATCCGCGGCAACTCGCCAATCGTTCCACGTTGGTTCCACGTAATGGGCCAACTTCAAGCGGGACGCGATCCAATCTGCCTGATCCTTCCGGCGAAAGCCAACCAAGACCTCAGCGACGATTGGCCCTGTCAAGACGACGCGGTCGGCATTGAGTAACCGATCGACAGCCAGCTTCTCCGGCGAGTTGGGCTTCGTGAAGAACGACGCCCAGACACACGTGTCCACGAATACCCAATCCTCCATGAGACGGGCCCTTAAGATGGGAAACCGGTTTCACCGAGTTCGAGGGACTCCAATTGTTCCCAGCTGTCGTCAAAATCAACTTGGCCAGAAACCGCTTGCAGTTGCCGGAGTTGGCACAGCCGCAGGAACTCACGCGCGGCTCGACCCACGGCTTCTGAGTCGGAATCAAGCTGAGTAATCTGCTTGATTTGTGTTAGTTCTTCATCACTTAGCGTAACTGTGATCCCCATTTCTTCGCCTCCTGGGTCTGCCACCCACTTTCGCTCTCGCAATTATAATGACACCCGTCGCCAGCGAGAAATGCGATCCCGACTCGCTCGCCGACGTTGGCAACTCTCCACGGGGCGACATTGAGTCAACGAGGATAATTTCACCGGTCCTCGATCTGGCGAGAGTCGCTGCCAGCCCAAATCTGCCCCCAGAATTTCAAGACTTTTTTGACGTCCTGTCGGCCGCCTCCCGTTCGACCAGCCACACAACTCGTCTCAG
>CAZFWV010000303.1:0-8406 GCA_964522605.1 uncultured Pirellulaceae bacterium | reverse complement strand
GGCAAGTGGTGGGAGGGGAACTTCCGCCGCGGCGGTTTCACGGAAGGGATGACGCGCGGTTTTCCCGAACGCGGAGGTCGCCACGGGGATGATGGATTGGTCATCGGCCGCAACGGCCTGGAGCCGATTTTCGATTTTATTCGCCGAGCCCAAGAAAACGAAAAACCGTTCTTCGTCTGGTACGCTCCTTTCCTGCCCCATACGCCTCACACTCCTCCGGCACGCTTGTTGGAAAAATACACGCCACTCACCGATTCTCTGCCCATTGCCAAATATTGGGCGATGTGCGAATGGTTTGATGAAACGTGCGGACAGCTGCTCGCGTTCCTCGACGAACATCAACTCCGCGACAACACACTCATCGTGTACGTCACGGATAATGGCTGGATCAATCTGCCCGACGCGTCGGCGTTCGCACCTCGATCGAAGCGATCGCCCTATGAAGGCGGAATCCGAACGCCCATCATGCTTCGACTGCCGGGGCAACTCGCGGCCGAACGGGATGAGAGCCATCTGGCCAGCAGTATCGATCTGGCCCCCACGATTCTGCGCGTCTGTGGTCTGTCACCCACACCCGAGATGACCGGAATCGATCTGTTAGACCGGCAGCAGCGCAAGCGGCGCAAGCAGCTCTATGGCGAGATTTTCGATCACGACCAGATTGACGCACAGAACCCGGCCGCCAGCCTGCAGTATCGATGGACTATCCGGGAGGAATGGAAATTGATCGTTCCGTTTTCGCCTCGGTTGCCCAACGAGATGCCTGAGCTGTATCAACTTCTTCGAGATCCCTTCGAACAGGACAACCTCGCAACGCAACGGAGCGAACTCGTCCAGTCATTGCAGGCCGATCTGGACAATTGGTGGACCCCCGACCCATAGCCGCATGCTGGTCTCGACTCGACGGTTTCGCTACACTCCCGATACACAGTGAAATGTACATTCTTGGCCGGTTGGCCGTGCATTTGTCATTCCGTCTTACTGAAGGACCCGAACATGGCTAATGTGAAGTCGAAAATGGTCGACGATGTTCTGCTTGTCGGATTCGGCCAATCGAAGTTGCTGGATGAATCCGTGATCCAGGAAGTGGGCGACCAATTGACGCAGATGATCACGGAAGCGGCGGATTCGAAGAAGATTCTTCTGACGTTCCATGGTGTTCAATTCATGTCCTCGGCCATGCTGGGAAAACTGGTGATCTTCGGAAAGAAATGCAAACAGGCCGACATTGACTTGAAGCTCTGTAGCATCCCGGACGACATCATGGAAGTCTTTCGAATCACCAAGATGAACAAGGCATTCGACATCCAGAAGGATGAAGAGAAAGGCCTGAAGGCATTCAACAAGAAGGGCTGGTTCGGTTAGAGCGGACACAGGAATAGCTTCGGCATCTCGGTCCTCTCGTTTAGCCGCGTGCCCAGCGGGCCGCGAGAGGAGCGCGGGGCGTTGCCCGCGCGGTTAAACGATTCGTGCGCGCGGGGCGATGCCCGCGCGGTTAAACGAGGAACCCGCGCGGTGAAGGAACCCGCGCCGTTAAACGAGTTGTGAGTACCGGCCGTATATCGCGTGAACGGCGTCGTCCCTCTCCGTACCCAACTCTCCCAGCGAGGTCGAGCGGCTCTACGGACGATTCGCGTCTCGCGCCTGCTGCAGAACGGTCTGTAGAGAAACGGGGACGCCTCCTTGACGCAGGCTTTCATCGGCAGCTTCCATGAAAGCGAACATCTCGATCGTTTCCTCTGCAGAAACCGGGGGAACTCCCGTGCGGAAGAAACGTGCGATTTCTTCGACGAGTGGTCGATAGCCGTCGGTCCATTCGATTCGCGCGATCTGATTTTCCTCGTAAACAATCGCGCCAAACTCCGCCTTTCCTGCGCGGATCCCGCGAAAGGAGCCGATCCGTCCATCATCCCAGATCCCCACGACGACATCCGTGTCGGCCGATCCAGAGCGCGTGACCGTCTGGCAGCCGGTTCCCATGATCGTAAAGAGCATCTCCACACCATGCACACCGTAGTAGAACAAGTCAGGCATGGGCGGCTGAATAGAACAGGGACCCCAGGTGCTGCAACCCTTCACGGTCGCCGCGGCCTCCGGATCGCGATAGCGAATGATTTGCGGCCCAAATCGCAAAGCCGAACTGGAGAAACAAGGAACTTGATGTTCTCGTGCCAAGTCATAGATCGCGATCGCATCCGCCAGCGATCCAGCCACCGGTTTATCGATAAACAGAGGTTTGCCGGCTTCGATTACCAATTGAGCTTGTGCGCGGTGAGGCCCGCCGTCGACACTCTCCAACAAGACCGCATCGACTTGCTGCAACAACTCAGGAATTGAATCGACGATTCGAATGCCTTTTTGGCGGAGCTGTTCCGTATATTCGTCGACTCGATCACGGCTTGCAGGGATGTCGCTTCCTCCGGGAAATCCCGCGACAACTTGCATCCCCGCCAGATCACCTTCCGCTTGTGGATTGTTGATGATCTCGGTGAAGGCAATCACATGGGATGTATCCAGACCAATGATACCAATCCGCAAGAGTTCGGATTCGGTTTGGGCGAATGCTGCAGACCGCGGCACCGCCGCGATCGCGCTGATGACCAGCAGAAGGGGAATCGTGCGCATGATCGTTGAAACCTCCAGTAACCAATCACAGCGGTAGCCCGTGGGCCTCTCGTTTAACCGCGTGCCCAGCGGGCCGCGGAAGATCCCCGTCCACCCGCGGGGCGATGCCCGCGCGGTTAAACGAGGAAGTTGTTCCTGAGCCGTTCCTAGGCGGATGCGGGATGCGGTTCGCGTGCCGAGGGCGCCGCCATTTCGTCCTCGGCATCGGGAGTCTGAATTCCCCCAGGATACACCAGATCGAAATAGATGCGATAGAACACAGGAACCTGCATCAACACGAGGACCGTGGAGACCATGAGTCCAAAGCTTAGGCTGGTGGCCATGGGAATCAGGACCTGGGCCTGGAACGAGGACTCGAGCAGAATCGGAGCCAATCCGGCGATCGTGGTTGCGGAAGTGAGCAGCACCGGACGGAAGCGGCGGCGGCCCGCATCGATCAACGCATCCTCAATCGGCATTCCATCGCGCACACGATGATTGATGAAATCGACCAGGACGATCGAATCGTTGACGACGACTCCGGTCAGGGCAACCAAGCCGAAGAAACTGAATAAGGTCAGGGGCAACCCCATCACCGCATGTCCCAACACGGCGCCGATCAAGCCGAAGGGAATGATCGCCATAATCATGAACGGCTGGAGGTACGCCTTAAACTCCAGCGTCAACAGGACGAACATGATCAGCAGCGCGGCGCCGGAGGCCGTTAGCAAGCTTTGGACGCTTTCTTGTGTCTGTTCCTGCTGACCTTCCCAACGAACCTCCATCCCGGGATACTCCGCCAACAACGTCGGCATGAAACCCGCTCGCAGAGCCTTCACGATCTGACGCGCGTTTCCCTGTGCCTCGTCCACATCCGCGCTGATGGTAATCGACCGTTTCTGATCGAGTCGCTTGATCTTGGAATAGCCTCGCACAACTTCGATCTCAGCCACTTCCGTCAACGGACGCTCCTGGCCATCGATCGTCCGAATATAAATCCCTCCGAACTCGGCCACGGAGTGTCGGTCCTCTTTGGGATACCGCACCATCAATTTGACTTCGTGTCGTCCGCGTTGCAGTCGCGTGACCTCGGCACCATAGTACGCTGCGCGGATCGTGTTGGCGACATCGGCCGTCGTGACTCCGAGTGACTGAGCCTTGTCCTTAACGCGAATCCGATACTCCCATTTTCCGGGTCGTGAATCATCTTCGACATCGAAGACGCCCGGGTAGCTCGCAAGCTGCTGCTTGCACTTCTCGACGGCTTCCTCCAGTGTCTCGACCTGATCCCCTGGCGCGAGCAGCTTGAACTCGATCGGCGTCCCTGCCGGCCCGAAGGCAGGCGAGCCGAACGTCAACGTGTCGACGCCCGCGATCGCCGCAACTTCCTCGCGCCAGACCGTGGTGATTTCCTGACTGGTGATCGTCCGATGTTTCGTATCGACCAGTTCGACGTCGACGTTACCGATCTGGCTGCCCTCCGCCGGTTCTTCGCCGAAACTTCCTTCGCCTCCCCGACCCACGCTCAGGTAGACCACTTGAAAGAGCGAATCGTCGGGCGAACGGCCGAATCGCTCATCGACACGTTCGAGCGCTTCGACAAGCCTTCGCGTCGCCGCTTCGGTCACAGCAACGGGAGTTCCGTCGGGAAACGTGAGGGATGCCTGAATGAAGTTGCTGTCGAGCTTCGGAAAGACAATGAACGGCACAATCCCCGACCGGACGAAGCCGACCGAGCACAAAAGGAATGCGATGGCACCTGCCGCGGTAGACCAACGATTGGCCAACGCAAACCGCAGACTGGGCAGATAAACGCGGTCGATCGCATACGCCAGCACGCGACCCGCAATTCGGTTAACGGCCTCGAAGAACCTCAAGACAAAGCTGAGAGGATAGAAGAAGAAAGCAATCAACCGAAAGACCAGGTTATCGCGATGCGCCAAATGGCAGGGAAGAACGAATTGACTTTCCAGCAGCGAAATCATCAACATCGCGATTACGGCGAACGGCATGACCGCGATGAATTTCCCCATCACGCCCGAAACGAAGAACATCGGGCAGAACGCAATGACCGTCGTCGTCACCGACGCGATCACCGAGGGCATCACTTCAACCGTGCCATCAATCGCCGACTGCACGAGCGGCTTTCCCGCTTCCCGCTGGGCATAGATGTTTTCGCCGACAACAATCGCATCGTCGACCACGATGCCCAGCGCCATCAGAAAGGAAAACATCGAGAGCATATTGAGCGTCTGGCCGCCCAGCAGCAGAATCGCGCCGGCGCCGAGCAAGGCAACCGGAATGCCGAGCGCCACCCAGAACGCGAGTCGCAGCTCAAGAAAGACCGCCAGAACCAGGAACACGAGGACAAGTCCAATCAGACCATTTTCGATCAGCATCTTCAGTCGATCTTTGACGTCGACCGAGCGATCGGCCCAAGTGAGCAGTTCGTAATCTCCGGGCAACTGGCGCGCGGCGACATAATCGCGCACTTCCTCGGTGATCGCAAGCAGGTCCTCGCTCAACGTTCGTTCGACGGACAACACCAGCGCGGGGCGTCGATTGACTTCCTGAACGGACGCATTATCCGTGAACCCATCGCGCACGTGCGCCAGGTCGCCGACCGAGAGTACAGCGCCGCCGCGGTCCGTAATCAGCGGCAACTCGGCAATCTGCTGGCCAACGAGCCGTTTGTTTTCTCCGCGGAGCAGGATCTCTTGGCCCTCGCCGCGCATCGTTCCGCCCGGAATTTCCAGATTCTCTCGACGGACGATCTCCGCGACTTGCTGCAACGACAAGCCGTACTTCCGCAATGTCGGCTCATCAATTTCGATATCGATCTGATAATCGCGGGCTCCCAAGATCTCGACCTGCGATACGCTGCTCAGCTCGAGCAATTCGTCGCGGACTCCTTCGGCCACTTCTCGTAATTCGACTTCGTCATACGAGTTCGCGTCCGCCGGACCCATCACCGCCACGCGGATCGCCGCCTCGCGCAAGGTAATCTGCTGAACTTCAGGGTCCTCGGCCAATTCGGGAAAACTCGGAATGCGATCCACTTCAGAACGAACTTCATTGACGACGCGCTGCACGTCCTTGATGTTCGCCCGCAACTCCATGATGACCGAACCGGACCCTTCGGCAGCAACCGAGTAGAGTTTATTGATTCCATCAATCGACTGAACGGTCTCCTCAATCTTCTGACAAATTCCCTGTTCCACCTCCGCCGGGCTGGCGCCGGGATAGGCGACCGTCACCAGGACGATCTCCAGCTCGAATCGCGGAAAGATTTCCCGCCGCATCACGACGAGACTCAGCGTCCCCATCACGAGTACGGCGATGGTCAGCATATTCATCGCCGGTGAGTTTTCGATCGCAGCACGAACCAGTCGTCTCATCGCGGCACCTCAGCCGAGACGTCCTTGGTCGCACTTCGATCGGGCACGGCGGGTGAATCGAGCGAGATTGTGTCGGTGGGAGACGTCCCCGTCGGCTGGTCGCGCCGCAACGGCATCCCGTCGACGGCGAGCGCCAGCGGGGACGTAATTACCTGCTCGCCGACGTTCAATCCTGGGTTGCCGGGCAGGACGAGCGTGCGTTCCGGCTCGACCATCGCGACGTCGACGTTCCGAATGACCAGATGATCCTCTTGCAGCAACCAGAGGCGGTTGCCAGGTCGCAGCGCCACCGTTGGGATTTCAACCAACGGAATCCGCGTCGGAACCTCGATTTGAATTGTGACAAACATGCCGCTCAACAAGGCCGGCGGACCGGGCAACGGGGTCGTCGATTCGCCAACCAATTTACCTTTCTGCGGCTGGTCGACAATCGCGACGCAGGGAACCGTCCGCGTGGCCGGATTCAGCCGCGCTCCATCGTAGCGCGCCAATCGTCCGCTCCACTGATAGCGCTGACCTAACGATTCGACGGACGCCGTCATCGGCAGCGCCGGCAGACGATAGCTGGCCCCGCCCATCGTCTCGGCATCCGCCGCGATCGAAGGATTCTCGCTCCAAATCCAGCGCAGTTCGTCGACCTGTAAGTCAAAGCGGATCTCGACGCTGGACGTGTCCTGGAGGCGAACCAGCGGAGCACCGCGCTGAACGTAATCGTCTTGCTCGATCAAATCTTCTGCGATGACCCCGTCGATGGGAGCAATGATTTCGGTTCGTTGGCGATCGAGGATCGCCTTTTCCAGCTCCGCCAGCAGACGGTCCTTTTCCCGCAACAGACGACCACGTCGCGTCTGAAGTAGAGATCGCTGATTGACTAAGGTCTGGACTGCATTCTCGGCCTGGATCTCGCCCCGCCGTGCATTGTCCAGGTTGGCTTGGGACGTCGCCCGCTGCTCAAACAGGGCACGATACCGATCAAGCGCCTCCTGCTGCAACTGCTTGTCCGACTCGGCCAATTCAATCAACAGCTGGATATTGGCCTGCTCGACATCCAACTCCTCGACGTTCACTTCCGTCTGCTTCACGCTCTGCCGAATCCGCTCAATCTCCAGCTCGTAGTCTCGGGGATCAATCCTGATCAGCAGATCACCGCGACGTACGTAATGTCCCGACCGACACTGTTCTGCTTTCGTGAGGATCCGACCAGCCACCTCCGCAGACAATGTGACTTCACGAAAGGGTACGACCTCCCCTTCGGCTTGAAGCTTCAACTGGTCGGAATACGGAACAACCGGGACCGTTGTGACGACGGGAGGGAGGCGTTCCGCGATTCGCGGCTCGGGTGATTCCCGCATACCACTGAGGACCAAAAAACCTGCCGCACCGAAGACCAGGATGAGGAATGGTACGGCGCGAGCCAACTTGCGAGCCGACTTCTCTGAGTGCACCATGGAAGACTCCACCACCGATTGATTTCGCGGATTCGCGTTACTCACCTGACTCTCCGGACCATCGCAAGCGCTTGACCCGCTCCAAACCTCGCTCACTCGCACCGTGAACGGCCGCGAGACTGAACCGAGTGATCTGCCGCGACAGATGCGGCAAATCAAAATGCAGCTGTCGTTCCCGTTCTCCAATCATCATCTCGACAACGTGCCCGTGGGCCCGGTAGAAGACACACTGGCCAACAATGCTGAACCCCATCTGATGCAAGACGAAGTCCGGAGTCTCGGCGGGCAACAATTCCCGCAAGATCTCCACGAGGATCGCAAAGAAGGGTCGGAATGACTCCTGGACCATTTCTTCACAGGCCCGCGTTGGCTCGATAATCTCCCGCATCAGCAAGCGGGTTTGCCACGCGGCCGTCTCTCCGCTCAGCAATCGACCGAGAAAGGTCTCGATGTATAACTCGAGCTTTCGCTCGGCCGGGGTATCTTCAGGCCACTTGGGTAGCGGCAATCGCTCTTCAATCAAGCTCCGTGCATGCTTGACCGCCTCGATGTACAGCCGCTCTTTTTCCCCAAAATAATAATTGACAGCCGCACCATTAACATCTGCCCGCCGACAGATTTCTCGAATCGTCGCCTCCTGGTAGCCGCGTGCCGCGAAAACCTCGCCGGCCGTCTGAAGGATGCGGCGACGCACTCGATCTCGGCGCGTACCCAGCGACATGTCCACCTCAACTCCGCACGGCCCCACCGACCGTTCCCCAGCCAGCCCGCGCCGATCCTCTACAAAACAAAGAATTCAAACAGCCGTTTGACTCTCTATTCTAGGACCCCGCCCCCAATCCGCAAGATCGAATGACGCCCCACCCCAACGCAGGGACAGGCACTGCGCGGACGGCCGCTCGAGACGCTGACGCAGGGACAGGCAATGCACGAACTCGGAGCGCCCCGCCAAACTC
>CAZFWV010000302.1:0-8452 GCA_964522605.1 uncultured Pirellulaceae bacterium | reverse complement strand
TCCCGACCTTCCATATTCGCACGGCCGCGTCGGAAGCAACTCTCGGAAGCAACTCGGAAGCAACTCTGCCTCCCTTTGAGGAAATATCTCAGAAAAACTCTGTTTCCCCTGCTGCGAGACGGGCAACTGGGCGACTGGACGCAGTTCGTGAGCGACAGGCGATCCGCTCGAGCATTCGACGAGACCGCCTCGGGGCGATCCCGGATGCGTCCGTCAGACAGCCGAGCAGGGGATTCGCACACATGTTGCGCGCCGCAGGGCGTCCCCTGCATCTCCCGCAAGTGAAACAGCACACGCTCTGCAACACACCGGCGTCGTCGCGCGTTGCCCAAGCCTTCCGGAAAAGGCACGTCGAATCCGTTGATTAAAAAGGGAGGCAGAGGTCGTTTTCTACGTTTTCTACACTGCAAGAAGTGAATCTGGAATCGCTTCGACTGCAGTTGGCAGTAGAAGGAAGCGGGATTCTGGCAAAAGGCAAGAAGCGAGGCGATGGCTGGGGATTGTACGTCTAGCTTTCCGGGAATCCGGTTTCCGTAAATGGTAAACGGATTGGGTCGGGAGCACTTGCAGTTTTGCCGCCAAATGCTGAATTTGTCTTCCCTGGTCACGGCAGCGTCAGTTGGTTTTCCTTGTTTGTTTCCGAGAGTTTGTTGCTCATCGATGGACCATCAACGAGCTTTGGCTCATCGATTCAAGTACCCCGGTTGCAAAGCCAATTGTTCAAGCGGTTGTACTCAACATGGAGGAAAAAGCTGAAGTCCGGCGCGCACCGTGAGGTGGCGTCGGTGCAACCACGACGTTTCTCCCGCTTGCAGGACGAACTCATGTTGGCCGTTCGAGAAGTCTTAACAACCTGCGGAACTTCCTTTTTTATGACTTTGGCAGGTTCGCGCAAGATACTGCAAACTCTTCGATGAGTACCCATCGGTAACGCTGTATCATCAGCCAACGCGGAGGTTGCTGAAGCTCCTATTGACGGCGGCGCAGTCAATGAACCTGGACGACCAACGAGAGTCCGGCAATTGCCGGTTTCGCGAGGCTTTTTGAGGAACTTTGACCGCGCCGCTGTGAATAAAGCAGCGCCGGAAACACCTGCACACCCAGCCGCTGAACCCGAAAGCGGACCAACTGAATGCCGGATCGATCCTCAGCTCCGTCATTCCAAAGCCAATACAGGGTCCGAACGCGCTTTTCGATTCGACCGGAGCCGACACCAGCAAGATCCAGGGAAAACGAACTCGATCCCGTCACCAAGTCGCCTCTCTCGCCCAAAAAGGGAGGCAGAGGTCGTTTTTCCGTGTATCCGCAACCGACTCCGTTTCACTGACGGTTGCGTTGGTTGTTACTCCATCCAATCCAGCCGTCGCTGTAAAGCGACGTGTCGGTCAGCCCCATTACGTTGGCGAAAGTCAGTACTTCGGCCGCGCGCCATCCGCCGCCGCACATAAAGGAAAGGTGTTTTTTCGCATCGATTCCCGACTTCTTCCAAAACGCGCGGATCTCGTCGGCGTTTCGCATTGTGTTATCAATGTTGCGGTAAGGCGTGAGTGAGTTCTTGCCCTTGAAGTCGGCTTGTCCATAGACCGAACCGGGAATGCGCCCCTTGTGTGAGTGGTACTTGTAGCCGGATGTCTTCCCCGTGAACTCGGCCCAACTTCGCGTATCGACCAATGTAAATGTGTGTGGAGACTGCAGCCCGCTTTTCACTCGTTCCTGAGTGTCAATCAATTGCGGCCGCGCCGGGATTCTGGCGCCGAAGCTGTCTACTTTCGTAGGCTGAGTGCTCCTCGTCTCGACGGGATACTTCGCGGCTTTCCAAGCTGCGAATCCACCATTGAGAACTCGAACATCTTCGACCCCGATGTAACGCAGCACGATCGCCAGCCGATACGACGCAGTCGGATCCTCCCCCGAGATAATCACCGTATCGTCCACCTGAAAGCCATACATGTTCGTGAACTGACCGAGGACATCTGGATCGCCGAGCATCCATTCGGGCGGCGGTTCGAAGTGATCAGTATTGACATGAAAGCTCCGAGGCACGTGACCCTTTAAATAGGATGCGTCTTCTCCGCCCCAACTGACTTCGACGAACTTGATGCGTTTCGCACGTTCAAAGGTCTCTGGCAACTCTCCGTCGAGAAGCAATCTGACAATCGCTGCGGGGAGCAAAAGATGGAAGTTCGTATACCTTTCAAGCGGTCGAGTTTCATCCTCGATCCAGGCGTTAAGATCGAAATCGTAGAGTTGTTGGAAACCGGATTCGCTGAGATACGCGGCGACACGATCTCGCCTGAGTTGGTTGGTGTCATATAACACGACGTGCCGATCGGGCTCGATTCCCTTCACACGAAGTGCGGCGGAAAGTACCTCCGCTTTGTCGTCACGATCGCTATCTAGCCAGTCGGCTGGAAAGTCAACCGCGCCTGGCAGGTGTCCCCCCCGTTTGATACCGTCCAGCTTCCAGCCGTTATATGCGTCTGAGGGTCGGGTATCGACCAGAATCCAGTTTTCATCTTCAAGAGCCTTGGAAATGTCGGTCACGGTGAGCTCTTTCGCAACTGGTTCTGCGCGCAGCTGTGCGCAGAACGCCGCGAACGCGACCATAAAACAAGCTGAAAATCCGACGGAGGAAGACACAGACTTCAACGCGGGCAGATGAACGACCTGGGTACAACGGGAGAGGTAGCAGATTGCATTCACGCCAGCGGGTCGCCGCGGCGGCTTGAGTTCTCTTGTCATTCAACCACGAGCCTTCGTTTGCTTTTTTCCTGTCTAACCTAAATCTCCCGCCCCCCCTGCTTGAGGTCTGTGTCTTACTGGTTTTGTCTTACTGGTTTGTGTGTCGCGATCGGCCGAATCGCCCCGTCATGCACGCGATTGTTGGACCGCGTACATGACGGGCTCCTTCGATCCAAGAGAGATGGGCTTATTGGTCATGGTCCAATGATTCAAGAAGAATCCACCGCTCAGACCCAACCATGTCGCGGACTTCTCCCGTTTCTCTGACCGCGTCTGCGAATGCCTCGCGACTCATGTCAGGAAGGGCCTTCTCACGGATTTCTTCACTCACAACCACAGGTAGTGCGGCCGTTTGCCCTTCCGGCCGCAGAAGGACGGCGACGAAGTTGAAACCATCACCCGTGCGACGTCGCCAAAGATGCCAATTCCACAGATGGCCATCCGTGACGTGCTGACTCCAGATTCGTCTCCATACTGATTGTTCCAGTTCCCAGTGTCTGGCTTCATTCTTCGACTGCATCCTGTTAATGAAGGTCGTCGGATCGAAGCCTGGTTGGCCAAATCGATCAGGTTCGGCCGAGGCTACGAGATCCCAGTAATCGGATCGCACCAATTCTCGAGCCGTCCCTGTCTGATTGTAAATTTCCTGCTCTTCACTCGTGAATTCCAGATTCAGGTCAGCCATTTGATCATTGCGGAGCTTGTCAAACGATTCCGACAAGTGAACGACGACATAGTTGTAATCACCTTGCGTCTGAGGCGTTCGATCAACTTTCAGGAGCATCCAGTTGGTGATGACGCCCGCTTCTCGACGGGCCCGATGGATTTTTTTCCAGACATCTTCAACTTTGAAATAGAGTTCCTCGCCCCCCTCCGGTACCTGCATGTATTCGATCCGAGCGATAACTTTCGGCTGTCCATAGTCGACTGGCTCTGCGGTCGCAACTTCCCGGTCTTGCTGCGCCTCGTTTTCCTGAGCTGGCGAGAATCGTTTCACGACATAACGGCTATCGGTATTGACGAAACGACCGTCCTCCGGCCTTTGCCAACGGCAGACAAACATCTCCTCAGTATCAGTCTTGACAAACTCACGAGTAAGTCGATTCTGGCCTTGAACCTGTCCCACGGTGTTGTCGCTCAGGATATCCCAATGACCGAAACGGCCGATCACGCCGCGCGTGATCACCCATAGCGTCAACCGTCCGGTAGCCGGGTCAATGCCCGTTACGTTGATGCCTGAATTTCCGTTGCCCATTCTCCATCGCTCAGCCAGCCAGCGACCCATCACTCGCGGTTGCCAGATCTGATCGTGCTGAACGTTCCCATCGGCATCGCGCGCCTGCCAACGCCCGACCAAGTGGCTGAGTGGCGCGAGCGATGGATCAAGTTCAACATTCTCCGGTGCAATAATCTGTTGTTCTCGAAATAGATCTCTCATTCCTGCGTCGATCTTGGTGAATTCTCTCTTCATCCCTTCCGTCAGATGACCCCAAGGCGTCATTAAATCCGTCCAGTTCTGAACCAACCTGCCGTCTGCATCGAGACGATAGTGGATGTCAGCAGAAACGCGGGCCCCGTTGGCCATCGTACCGAAGCCTTTCACGTACAGCTCTTGGTCTTTCAGTGTCCCCATCGTCTCGGCAACCAGACCATCCGAACGGAAGACCAAGCCTTGGATCTGGCCCGTCCGATTCGGCATCCCCAGGAATCCGAAAGTAGCCTCCTGAAGCTGCCTGCTCTCGGAATCCACATTAAACGTCCATTGTGCCAGGGCGTTCAGTTCCGGACGTTGGCGAAATATCAAATATTGAGTCTGCTCCTCTCCATCTTCTTGGATGGTTGTCTTCCACGTGCCAACAAAATGCTCGATTTGGTCCAATGCTGGCGGACTGGGCGCTTCTTCTTGGGCCGCAGCGGGTATCGTTCTGAGGACCGGGTACATGCCCAGCAGTGCACCAAGGCAGACGACTGCGAATCGCGTTGAGGAATTCATCGTTACGACTCCATGCATCTAGGAACGCTGTGAAGTAGGAAGCCAAACCAAACCAAATGGTAAGGCTTCATCGGGGAAATAACTCCCACTCAGTCATTACGTCTCGGGCGCCGTGTAAACCGAGGCAGAACTTGTCGGGTTGAAGAAGAGCAGAGATTCAAAGAGAAGTCTGGCGAATGCTTAGGCGAGGTGCCCCAAGACGACTTGCGGCCGCGAGTTTAACTGGGTTTCGGTCCTCAGGCAACCTGCTTTCAAAAAACCTCGCCGATAGTGCTGCCTCGGAGCTGCCTGAGCGTCCTTCGCTGACAGCGAAACGTTGTCTACCGTCGCGTGAAGATTGGGAGACGTCCGCGAACATGATTAAGAGTCCGAACGAAAACTCGCCCCAAGGTAGAAAGCCCCTTCGATGGAGTCCCTCGATTCACACCATTTCCATTTTCCGAGAACAAATCTGCGCAAGAGAACCCACGGGTCCGGTTGGGATAATACTCGGTCCGTGCAGAGCGACCGTGATTGTGGAATTGCCGTCGTTGGCAAAGGGGTCACGGTTGCCATCGTCGATGACTCCAGTCGCCGAAACAGCCACCTTCGTACCGACGGGAAGTCCAAAGGAGTCCGGTGGATAGGAGCCGTTTAGTCGTAGCGTCGCCGAAGGAGGGATCGTAAAGTCGCCCCACAATGAGTGAGCCGTCGTTCGTGATATCGAGCGGAGCGGCTCCCCAATCCTGGTCGAAGGGATCGATCGATTTGGGATCTGACACGCCGTCATAGCGGACACCCCTGCGATCGAATGCCCCCAACGTCGCAGCACGTCCTACCGTCCATCGTCCGTTGCTGGAAGCGCCGATCGCGTGCTCGCCGGTTCTCTGGAAGTCCGGAAGCTCCACTGCGCCAGTCTCTGCTGTCCAACGATTGAAGGTGTCGACGACGACAGCCCCGTCTTGCGAAACGGCTACGGCCGACCATCTTAACGGAAGCGCTTCGGCCCCCTCGTCGGTCCATCGCACGAGGTTCCCGCCGAAGTTGGGTTTGAAGACGCTCCCGACGATCGCGCTACCGTCCCGAGAGATCATCTCCGCCGTACTGTAACTCTCACCGACCGGGAGGGATAAATCCTCGACTCTGTCACCGATAACCTTAACGCCTCGCGATAGCCTGTTCGGTTCGCGAGCGAGGATCCGGGACGTGACGATCGTCGATCCGCCTTCGGATACACTCGCGCCGCTGACTTCATCAAGAATCACCTCGGATCCCGTCGCCGGTGTCCACCGGACCAGTTCATCATCGAGCGTCGAGAGTGCAACCACGCGGCCATCTTCCGAGACACTGGCTTTTCTAATCCCGAACAGGTTCGTACTGATGCCGTATCCCAGCGGGGTAAACTCGGCGGCTTGAGAGCAGGAAAAGCCAACCAGATGCAATGTCAAGGTAGACATCTAAGACGGGCGATTAGTCGGAATCGCATGGGCACGTTGTTCATTGAGACTTTTCCTTCATCGTTGTGCCATCGACTCGTCAAACGGCAGAAACTCTGCTGATGTTCTGACCAAGAGACGTCAGGCTCCGCGTTTGCTTTCCGAAAGGGAGGCAGTGTTCGATGAAGCTCTGCCCGATTCCGTCGTTAGACAGCATTTCTCGTAAGGTGGCGGCGAAGACCCGGCACCAGTCCCATCAGTAACAGCAACCAGCCAGACGGCTCGGGCACCGCCGCGGCATCCCCGCGCGGTCCTCTCTCGTACCCGCCATCGTCCAGCGCCATCACGAGGTCGCCCGTGCCGAAGATACCGTCGGCATTCCAGTCGCCTTCTGCCCAGCCTGCAGACTCCTGCGTCTCGTACTTGCCTGCCTCCAATACTTGGACGAGATCCCTCGTGGCGAATTCGCCATCGAGATTGGCGTCGCCGTACCACGTATTCAGTTTCTCGTGAATGAGATTTGAGAGATCGTCGAGTTCGACGGAATTCGAACCATCCAGATCGAATTGAGCATCTTGCGAGCCTGCGCGAATCGCTTCGCTCAGCAGATTCACATCCACGACGTCGATGACTCCATCGCCGTTGAAGTCGCCCGGAACGCTGGTTTTCAGCAGTTCACTGAGAGGGCGGTCCAGTGCAACAGCCCAAAGTTGGCGATCGAAACGGTTCGTCAAGTTCTCGGCAGTGCCAACGATTGTTCGTTCGTCGGCCGACATCGCTCTCACAGTCAAATTGCTGGGAAGTTCCGCACCGATTTCTCGGGACAGGATTTCGGTCAGGCTCTGCATACCACTTGCTTCGGACCAAACAAAGAGTTCCTCGGCCAATTCTCTGAGTGAAGTCTCCGGTGTTGTTTCCTCGCCATAGTTTGTTCCCAGAACTAAGTTTCCGTCTTCGGAAACCACTTGCGCCCAGCTTTGCGCACTGCCAGGCAAGGTTCCCAGCCCCACCATCCCCTCTTCACGCGTCCAGCGATATGCCTCGTATGACTTGCGTTCTCCTGTTGTTTCGTCTTGCATCCATCCACTCCCGACAATCACCGATCCGTCATTAGATATGCCCGAGGCACGATAGTATTCTTTGCCGCCAAATGTACCAAGGTCCTCCGAACCGTCCTTCTGCGACCATCGATAGGCGTGCCATCCCTTGAAGGCCTGCCCCCAACCAAACCCCACAGCGACGTTTCCATCGCCAGAGATCAAGCCGCCGTGAGCGTTCGTGAATCCGGACGGCAAAGGAATCCTCACAACTCCTTCTGATTCAGACCAGCGATAAGGAACGATCGGTTCACTGCTCACCGAACCGACAATCGCGGATCCATCGTCCGACACATCGAATGCCGACGAGTTGTATGGTCCATCGATACGATCCAAGCCGCCCGACTGGGTCCAAGAATAAGGAGTCCAGGCGGATCCATACACTGTACCCGTCAGTAACTCTCCATCTGCAGTAATCCCACCCTGCGCCACGAAATCGCCGGGCAACGGAATCGCCTTTCCGTCGATGGGCCTCCAGAGATGGGTACCCGCTGCCACCGCGGACCCATCGGCGGATATGCCGATTCTCCAGCCGAGGGGCCACTCGAACGGGCTCTCGTACCATTGCCCCGCGTAGGTCGCGGGCGATAACAGGAGCAGAACCAAGAGTGCCGACGGCCTGAAACGCATCGGATTGCAACAGAGATTTCGTGAATTCCGGAAACGAAACAGATCAGTGCAAATTCTCATGATTTCAGTCTTCATCTCCTGAACCGAACGGCCACGATGTGTTGGATCGAGTCAAAGTTATCGGACCATGCAATCGCCCTACCGCCACGCGGACCGTCGTCTTTCATTTTCTGGATTCATCATTCGGAGCGCGTCAGCCCAGATTATGCGCGAAGGGGTAGTTCCCCACAAAAAGGTGCGCATTCTCGCCGTGAATTGCCTCAAGAAAATCGTCGCGAGACGAAAAATTCTGCAAATTGCAGAGGCGTCTGTCGGATCTCGCCTTGCGAGGAGCCCCTGCCCGCCGCGAGAATTTTGGCTTTCGTGCAAGTTGCCACGGAGCGTCTTTTTCGCGCCCCGAACGGGACCGGCCTGTTAACTCCAGCCCCCTCGTCTCCGAGAGACTCTGAGAGTTTCGGCTCCGAATTCCGGGCGTCGAGCGGTAACCCTGGCGTCCTTCTCGGACTCCGGTTACTCTCTCCCAAAACCGAGAGCGCCGCGGGGATTACGTTCTTGCCGCAAGTCCTTACCAGCAA
>CAZFWV010000301.1:0-8455 GCA_964522605.1 uncultured Pirellulaceae bacterium | reverse complement strand
GAGGCTCCTGCCGAGCCGAAGACGCGGCAAACCTAGGCTCGGCAGGAGCCTCGCCCTCCCGCATACCCTCTCGAATACTGATTTTGAAATGCGTTCTCGGAGGAAGAGGTGGTGTCAGACGGATTCCCGCCAACAGACCTTCCGCGTGGTCGGTTACGTCAGCAAAGGTCAGCTCGCATTCGCCTTTCGGCGCGCGGCGACGACCGCAGGTAATCAGTCGAGACAGACGTCCGTAAGCGGCGCGATCTGGAGTCCAAAGGACGACGGGGGGAGCGTCAGTCGGTGTGATCTCCGCACCGACGATCAGTTTCAAGCCATGTTGCTTCGCCGCGGTGTGGGCGCGCACGATGCCGGCCAGACTGTTGCGATCCGTGATCGCGAGAGCTGAGTATTCTAGATCCACCGCACGCTGAACGAGTTCCTCCGCGTGGGAGGCACCTTCGAGGAAGGAAAAGTTCGTCTTGCAGTGGAGTTCCGCATAACGTGGCCACATCGGTGGTTGCTCATCTTTGCTGTTCTTGACACTATTCTTGGCAGTGGCGGATCACGACGGTCAGAATCCGCTGAAGCTGTTGTGCCTCGTCCAGTAACGCTTTGGTGCGCGCCGGTTCCGTAATCTGAATCGCCTCGATCAATCGCAGCCAGAAAATGGCGGTGCGGATTTGTGCGCGGGCCTGGGAGGTTTTGGTGACGAAGGCGAAGCGCGTGTCGGCGGTATGAGCCTGGGCCATGTTCTTGCCGACCGACGTTCCCGTACGAATCAGTTGCCGGCAAAGAAAACCGCCGATGCCCGGGCGCGCCGACAGCGAAAGGCAAAGCCGAGCGATATCTCGAGCAAATTGAAACGTTCGGTCACAAAGCTCATCCGGTTTTTCCGCCATCGTGACCCCTATTCAAATTGACCATGCAGGAACCAGCACTGGTTCGTCAGGTGGCGGAACAACCAGAAGCGATTGCCGGTAGTACACTCCACCCGATAGTAATCTCGTCGAACGCAGGAACCTTGCCACCAGGCGGTTTCAATTCGTTCCGGCCCCC
Source organism: uncultured Pirellulaceae bacterium (assembly GCA_964522605.1). Classification (GTDB taxonomy): domain Bacteria; phylum Planctomycetota; class Planctomycetia; order Pirellulales; family Pirellulaceae; genus CAVZLD01. Next base: position 7,417 of record CAZFWV010000301.1, on the reverse strand, counting down.
AATGACGTCGAACGTGATACGTGTGTCCCTGGTATTGAAACGAGATCGGAGGACCTTCCGGTGCGACCCACATTCCTTCCAGAAGTTGAGGGGGATCGAGCAGTTGCAGGGGACGCTGATGAGGTTGAGGAATCCAGGACCGGTTGGCGGAATTGCTGCTGCGGAGCGAAGTGGTTCCAGGACCGGTCAGCGGCACGGTTGTGTAGGCCTCTTCCGGTAAATTCCTCGCTCGCAATCGCGTCATCAGGACCGCCCCCGCGCCCAAGCGACTACTCAATCGATCAATCAACTGCGCCAACTGTTGCGGATCGGGCTGAGCAAAATCGTTCCACAATGACGCCTGTCCGTGCGATAGTGGAGCTGGGTTCGGGACCCATAGATGCACTGCGTGAACAGGCCCCGGAAGCTTGACCACTTCCAATTGCATGCGCAGTAACTGAAACAGATGTTCGGTTTGAACCGTAGGTCGGAATAGTCCGACTTCGATGACGATAGAGCGACAAGCTTCGCTCACCAAACGACAACAAACCTGCAGAGCGCCTTGATTGCGAGCCATCAATTGTTGGGTAAGGTGGTGACATACGTGCTGCACGGCATGTTCAATGACTTGTTGTCGAGTGGTAGGAAACTCAAAGTCCCACTGGGCTTGGAAGAGGACGGGGGACCGATAAGGCAGAAGGACCTCCTCGAGCTCACCCGTGGCTTGATCCCAACGTTGGAGGACCTCTTTCCCCAGGCGAGCGGCTAATCCGGCGCGAGGCAAGTCCAACAGTTGTTCGATCCGTTCAATTCCTAACCGCTGCAGCAACTGAATCGTGGATTCCGACAAACGGAGTGCCTGAATCGGCAACGATCGTAAGGCACGTTTTGTTTCTCCCGGAGCAATACACAGGGGAACCGGCCAGGTACGGTTCTCATTGTGCGGGTCGCGAGGCGCTTCATTGCTGTGGATCGACCAGCTTGTGGCTTCCGAGTTGGTTGGTCGACCATAGCGGACGAGCCCCCAGGCGGCGCCCAGTGTGTCGGCGATGGCAATCTGACCCAAGTAACCTTGTTGGTGTCCCATTTCGAGGACCTGCTGTGCCAGCGCCGATTCGCCGCCCCAACGTGCGGCAAGACCGGTGATTTCCAGCCACAATCCTTCAGCCTGCTGAGGGTGATCCAAACCGATTCGGGGACTGAACCGTTCACATTGCCGGGCAAAATCTTCCAGCGCATTCCGATCTTTCGCAGGTTCGTGCCGTTGGAACCGGATCGATTCCCGCGAACTCGACGCCCGACCAGCCCCCGCTCGTTTTGCCGCAGACGCCTTGCGGCGCGCTGACGGTTGTGCCCATGCGCTCGCGTCGGCCAGCGACATTCCGGGATGAATTCCAAGAGCTTGTGCTGGGGGACTGCAGGCCACCACATACTCCCCGCGCCGCGCGTCCCGCGCATGCAGCACCACGGCCTGATCCTTCAGTTCGGGGTGAGCGACGAACAGTCTTTGCAAGGGCCATTCGGGAAGCCAAAGACAGAGAATGCGTTTCATGGTTACGGGACTTCGTAAACGGCAGGGCCACAACCCAAGGGGCCTACTGCACCCGTGTTCGGGCCGCTCCCGTTGGTCGCTCGATTTCTTGCCGAATTTCCACCGTTGGCCGTGGGATCGTGCAGCTTAGAAGTTGTTGATTTTGTTAGTGTTTACAAACAGGATTCACTCTCCCTTCGGAGGTCGTGCAGTTTATAAGTGTTGGTCTTGCAGGCGTTTACGAACCGAATTCACTCTCCCTCTGGGAGAGTCGGGCCGCAGGCCCGGAGAGGGCGGAGTGCGCAACGCATTCGGCGCGTGTTGCTCGTTCACGAAAGACCCTCCCCGGCCGCTGTGCGTCCGACCCTCCCGCGCGGGAGGGTGTATAAGTTCCGCTGAACCAACAACTTAAAAGCTGCACGACGTGACTATTCGTTTAACCCGTAGCCGCCAGGCGACGTCTGCCCGTGGCTAAGCTTCCATTTCGCCTTAGACAAGTGAAATGCGCGCTACCGCACGCGGGGCGTTGCCCACGCGGTTAAACGAACCTCACCGCGGCTACGGGTTTAGCGAATGTTTACTGCACGACCTCCGTGGGGAGGAGGACCACACCCCACTGGACTCTTCCAGCTGAAATTCCACCTCGCTGCGCTGTTCTTGTCCGCGCTGTCCTCGTCCTGAGCGTCCTTGTCCGCGGCACCGAATCAACTCAACACGCCAACGCCTGCCCGAACGACTCGGACGCGATTGAACGCCCAGTTGGATCTCCGCCCAACTCGGCTGCCCGCGCACCTGGGCGGGACGCAAAAACAGACCCAGGTTGCCACTGGATTCGACCGCCAACTGGAAGCGGCGGAACCAACGACTTTCCAGACGCGGCAGAGCGGCCCAAACGGCTGCCACCGCCCGACAACGGAGTGCTTGGTCCAGCGCCCAAAGTGCACTCGCCTCGTCCCGGGGACGTAGCCAAATCAAACGCTGCAAATCAACTCCCCAGGCGGCTGCAGCGGGTGGATAGAACCAACCTTTCGGATCCAAAATGACAATCGCTCCACCCTCCTGGCTGGCTTCACGGGCCGTCGTCAACGCCAGGCTGCCCACCCCGCTGCCCGGCTCCTCCGAAAGCCACTCAATCAACGAGCCTCGTGAAAATCCGTGTTCGGGAAGTAAGGCATCCAAGGCCGGCCAGCCACTCGAGACGCGCGTCCTTTTCGTCGCCGAAACATGACTCCCCCCACAAAGACCGGGGACCTGCTGTTGCAGCGTTCGAACGCGAGCAGCTACAGGCAATGAGTCCAAAGTCGGCGGCAACGAAAAGTGGCGGGTCATAGCAGCGAGCTCCTTGCCTAGGATACTGTACAAATGTATCGTATCCTCGTCAAGGCTGGCTGGAGCCAAACTCGCGGTTCTTCTTGCTCTCTATCGATTCTTTGCAAACTGGATGTGCTTCGATCAGGCGCGGTATCATGAAACCGCTGCCGAGGCGGACAAGGCTCGCCCTTTTCCGCGGGTGGTTTTGCAGGCGTTTATGAACAGAATTCACTCTCCCTCTGGGAGAGTCGGGCCGGCAGGCCCGGAGCGGGCGGAGCGGGGCTGTTGAAAATGCTTTCGACTCAGAAACATGGGAAGTCTTGGCAGGCAATGAACGAACCGAGATCCTCGCTCCCTTCTCCCCCGGCTTTGCGGGGGAGAAGGGCTGGGGATGAGGGGGCGCGGCATCGAAAAGTCCCAAAATTCCTCGTGGATTGCGGCGAGTTGAAAGCCCCTCTCCCCCGTCGCTCTCCCCGAAACGGGGCGAGGGGAGTCAGAGTGGATCGGGTCTGCTATAAACGAGCCTGTCAGATTCTCAACAGGCCAGGGCGGAGCGCACAACGCATTCGGCCCGTGGTGTTCGTTCACGAAAGCCCCTCCCCGGCCGCTCCGCGTCCGACCCTCCCGCGCGGGAGGGTGAAGTAACACCTATTGAACCAGCAACTTAAGAGCCGCACGACCTTCGCGCGAGAGGCTGTGTAAGTTCCGCTGATCTAACAACGAAAACACTGCACGATCCCTACTGGGGAGTCCCGAGACGCACCATGAGTGTTCGCTGGTTCGCAATCTGGTTTCTCCTGGCTGCTGGAGTGCCGTCCGTTTTCGGTGCGGAGTCGGACGATCCACCCGACTTTTCGTTTTCGGCGCAGATTCGCCCGCTGCTGGCCAACCGCTGTTTCACCTGCCACGGTCCGGATGCCGAAACGCGCGAGGCCGGATTACGCCTGGATCAACGTGCGGCAGCATTGGCGGAACTGGACAGTGGCAGCCGGGCAATCGTTCCGGGACAGCCGGACGAGAGTGAACTGTGGATTCGCATTACCTCTTCGGACGAAGGGATGCGGATGCCACCGGACGGAACCGGGGATCCGCTGAACGATTCCGAGATCGAGCGGATTCGGCGCTGGATTGCTGCCGGCGCTCCCTACGAGCAGCATTGGTCTTTCGTTCCCCTGGAACCGGTCACGCCGCCCCAAGAACTCCGACACGATCCGTGGGTCCGTCAGCCGCTCGATGCGTTCGTTCTCCGGCGGTTGCGACAACGGGGCCTCGAGCCCGCCGAGGAAGCCGATCGCTACACGCTCATTCGGCGTCTGTCCTTGGACTTGACCGGCTTACCCCCGAGTCCTGCCGAAGTCCGCGCATTTGTCGAGGACCCCGCATCGGATGCCGACCAGCGTCTGATCGATCGGTTGTTGCAGTCGCCCGCCTATGGCGAACGGTGGGCCCGCGTGTGGTTGGACCTGGCACGCTACGCCGATTCGGCCGGTTACGCGCAAGATCCTCCGCGCGTGATCTGGCGCTATCGCGACTGGGTGATCGATGCCTGGAACCGCAATCTGCCGTTCGATCAATTTACGATCGAGCAACTGGCGGGCGATCTGTTGCCGGAAGCAACGAGCGACCAACAACGGGCGACAGCCTTCCACCGCAATACGATGACGAACAGCGAAGGCGGTACGGATGATGAAGAGTTTCGCATGGCTGCCGTCGTTGATCGAGTCAACACGACCATGCAGGTGTGGATGGGATTGACGATGGGTTGTGCCCAGTGCCATACGCACAAGTACGATCCAATTTCCCAGGAGGAATATTACCGGTTTCTCGCCGTCTTCAACAACACCCAGGACGCGGACCGAGGGGACGAGTCCCCGACACTGCAGGAAGTCCTTCCCGAGTATCCCGACGGTGTCAGTACTCCCGTGATGCGGGAGTTGCCGACAGACCAACGCCGGGCGACCCACATTCAGATTCGGGGGAACTTCCGAAATCTCGGTGATGCCGTTTCGCCCGGTGTGCCGGCCGCCTTTCACCCATTGCCGCAATCCGTGGAACCGGATCGGTTGGCGATCGCGCACTGGTTGGTCGATCCGCGAAACCCGTTGACGGCCCGAGTTGCGGTCAATCGGTTCTGGGAGCAACTGTTCGGCGTGGGGTTGGTTGAAACGAGCGAGGATTTTGGAACGCAGGGCGAGCCCCCGTCTCATCCCGAACTGTTGGACTATCTGGCCTTCGATTTCCAGCAGAACGGCTGGGATTGCCAGCGGCTCTTGCGACAGATTGTCACTTCGGCGACCTATCGCCAAGCCTCCCACGTAACCCCGCGAAAACTCGAGTTCGATCCGGATAATCGTTGGCTCAGTCGGGGTGCCAGCTTCCGTCTTTCCGGCGAGATGATTCGTGATCAGGCGCTCGCCGTCGCGGGGCTGCTGAGTGATCGTCGGCACGGTCCGTCCGTCCGTCCGCCGCAACCCGCGCTGGGACTGAACGCAGCATTCGGCGGATCCACCGATTGGGAAACGAGTCCGGGAGAAGACCGTTATCGGCGCAGTCTCTACACGTTCTGGCGCCGCACGACCCCCTACCCTTCGCTGATTACGTTTGACGCGCCGAGTCGTGAAGTCTGCACGATTCGCCGACTACGCACGAATACGCCCCTGCAGGCCCTGGTCACGCTGAACGATCCGGTCTTCTGGGAGGCGGCTCAGGGCCTGGCGCGGCGAATCACTGAAGAGGGCGGCGGCGAGCCGGCTGAACGCGTGGCATACGCAGTTCTGCTCTGTCTGGCGCGGCCACCGGCTCCCGACGAACAAACGCGGTTGGTCGGACTCTTCCATCAGGCGCGAACTCGCCTGCAATCGCAGCCGGAGCAGGCGGAGCGGCTTGCGACGGAACCTCTGGGTCCGCTTCCCCCCGAGACCGACGTCGCCGCGTTGGCTGCGTGGACCGTTGTCAGCAACGTATTGCTCAACTTAGATGAGACTTTGTCGAAACGATGAATGACCCCGAACCCCGGAATCACACCGATTTTCTTCAAGCGACAACCCGTCGGCATTTTCTGCAGAATTGTCGCCTGGGAATGGGCAGCCTGGCATTGAGTGGCCTGTTGCGCAGCGAGCTGGCAGCCCATCCAGGGGCGGACAATCCCTTGGCGGTTCGCCCCGCGCCGTTCGCGCCGCGAGCCAAGAATGTCATCTACCTGCATATGGCGGGTTCGCCACCGCATTTGGATTTATTCGACTACAAGCCGGAACTCGTCAAGCGCAACGGACAACCTTGTCCCGACGAGTTTTTGCGCGGCAAACGCTTTGCTTTCACGAGCGGAACGCCCACGCTTCTGGGAACTCCGCGTTCGTTTCGCCAGTACGGCGGCAGCGGAACCTGGCTGTCCGATGCGGTTCCGCACTTGACGACCGTTGTCGATGACTTGTGCGTCATCAAGTCCATGTACACCGACCAATTCAACCACGCGCCCGCCCAAATGCTGCTCTATACGGGATCTCCGCGGATGGGCCGACCGTCGCTCGGATCGTGGGTGACCTATGGACTCGGTTCGGAGAATGAGAACCTCCCCGGTTTCGTCGTCTTGCTCTCGGGTGGTAGCAATCCGAGTGCCGGCAAGAGTGCCTGGGGCAGTGGCTTTCTACCCTCCGTGTACCAAGGCGTCCAATGTCGAACGCAAGGCGATCCGGTACTGTTCGTCTCCGATCCACCGGGCATGGATCGCACAATGCGGCGCATCAGTCTCGACGCGCTGCGCGACCTGAACCAGTTGCAGTTGGACGAGTTTGGTCATCCAGAAACGCAGACACGCATTGCGCAATATGAGCTCGCATACCGGATGCAGATGTCAGTTCCCGAAGTCATGGACATCGCACAGGAACCGACCACGATCCTGCGGGAGTATGGCGCGCAACCCGGCGCATCGAGCCTGGCGAATAATTGTCTGCTTGCCCGACGTCTGGTCGAGCAAGGGGTCCGCTTCGTTCAGCTGTTCGATTGGGGATGGGATTTTCACGGGACCAATCCGCGCGAAGATATTCGTGATGGACTGACACAAAAGTGTCGTCTCATGGATCAACCGGTTGCCGCGTTGATACATGATCTGAAACGTCGCGGGCTGCTGGAGGAAACCCTGGTGATCTTCAGTGGGGAGTTTGGCAGGACGCCGTTCCGGGAAGGACGCACGGCCCAGAGCGAGATCCTGGGCCGCGATCACTTTCCGGACTGCTACACGATGTTTCTTGCCGGAGGCGGTGTGCGTGCGGGGTTCCATTATGGCGACTCCGACGAATTGGGGTTCCAGGTTGCCTATGACCCCGTGCACGTTCACGACCTGCAGGCGACCATCCTGCACTTGTTGGGATTTGATCACGAACGATTGACGTTCCGCTTTCAAGGACGCGACTTCCGGCTGACGGATGTCCATGGTCGGGTGGTCCGGGAGATTCTGGCTTGAGTACGTAGAGGCAGTTTCAAAACTGGGAGGGCGAGGCTCCTGCGGAGCCGGCGTTTGTCGCATCTTCGGCTCGGCAGGAGCCTCGCCCTGGGCTGTTGAAAATCTGACAGGCTCGTCCGTAGCCGACCCGATCCACT
>CAZFWV010000300.1:0-8482 GCA_964522605.1 uncultured Pirellulaceae bacterium | reverse complement strand
GTGAAACCGCGTCAATCCAATTCGCGAATGCGGATGTTCCGCCAGGCGACGCGATAGGGCCCCTGCCCCTGGCCAATGCTGTGTACCTGCAACGCGATGAAACCGCGTGGGTGGGTATCGAACGCCTGCTGATCCGTAAGATCGGTGACCGGCTGATCGTTGATCCAGGTCCGGATCCGCGGCCCTTCGGCCACCACCCGGTACTTGTTCCACTGCCCGTCACGGAAGTGTTGATGGGGCTTGCGTTGATCATCCGGCACAAGCCAACCGCGATCGGTGGCTTCGCCGTAGATGTAGCCCGCTTCCCCGCCACCGCCCCCCGTAGCCTCAATCTCGACCTGCGGTCCGTTCACTCGGCCGTACGGCTCATCGCCACCCGGCTCGGCCGTCTTCGATCGGATCTGAACACCGGAATTCAGGCGATTATCGCATTTGACTTCGAATTCGAGTTCGAAATTCCCATATTCCTTTTCCGTGCAGAGAAACGAGTTCGGGCTTCCCTCGGCCGTTTCGCCGACAACCGTTCCATTTTCCACCCAATAGGTTGCCGTACCGTTCTTTTGGATCCAACCGTCGAGCGTCTTCCCATCGAAAAGTGGAACCCAATCCTGTTGGGCAAAGGCAAAAGAGGGCATGAGGAAAGCGAAGCCGGTGAGACAACCAATCGTCAATGAGGTCAGTCGGTTCATGAGTTTTCACCTTACCTAGGGGATCGAAGTTGTGAAGCGAGTAAAAAAAAGATCGTAGCGCCTAAAAGAATAGACCGCAACTGAAAAACGCCACCCCTCAGCTTCTCTGCGGCCCTCGGCGCCTTTGCGTTCTCTGCACTGCTAACGGTGAGTTTCTTGTCGGGCGGAGCGAATTCTATTACGCGGCAGGGTTGCGTTGTGCTTCTACTTGGCTCTATTGTGGCATTCTGAAGTAAGGCACATCCTTCCGCAGCAATCGCACTGTGTGCCACTGGCTATGCCAGTGCTGTTCCTCGACTCAAGAGGACACTGGCAAAGCCAGTGGCACACCTATTGCGCCGAACGCGGCAGCACGCCGTTTGGTTGCGGCCAAAGGCTGCGCTGCGTTTTGCCTTCCGAACCGCCTTGTGCGCGGGTTTGCACGACGCTGAGCGCGGGTCTCCCGCCCCCCGCACGCTTTTGCCAGTCCATTCGGCGGAGTCAGGAGACGCGATCCGAGCCAGTTTCTTGTCAACGCAGAGGACGCTAAGGCGTCGAGGGCCGCAGAGGGAGGTCGGAACGAGAATCCTGCACGTCGTATCGGAGTGGATGGCGGGGGGCCGGTCAGGTGGGGGCGCCCGGTACCGCGTGATCTTGCCAGTACGTGACGTACTCATCATGATTCTTAATGTATTCCGGTTCGAATACGGCTCGGCGCAATTCTTCTTTCTGCTGTTCCAATCGCGCGAAATCGCGAGGATCTCCCGGGCGAAAGATGGGCGCGGCTTTGTCATACACGATCGTCGCGCCATCTTTTCCCGTATTGTGATACTGTGACAGACCGATGACACGTTCGGCAACAAACAACGCTTCGTTCAATTCGTGCGTGACGATCAGCACCGTATAGGGTGGTCTTCGGCCCTGCTCGATGGCCTCCGCATTCTCGTTGTACAACTGCAACAGCATCAGCTGCAATTCTTCGCGTGTCGCTTCATCGAGCGCTCCGAACGGCTCATCCAGCAGCAGGATCTTGGGTTGCATGATCAGGGCTTGTGCGATCGCCACCCGTTGTCGCATCCCGCCGGACATTTCACTGGGAAACAGATAGACGGCATCTTCCAGATTGACTTTCTCCAACATGGCATCCGCTTGCTGCTGCAACTGGCGCTTCATCCGATGCCAGGCAAACGGCCGAAAGAAGCGATAGGGCAGATTCGTCTGGTCGAGCATTAAACCGAAGGCAACGTTATCGCGAGCGCGCAAGTACTCATAGAGACTGTAATCCTGATAGACGATTCCCACATCGCGACAGGGCCGAGTCACGGGGATCCCGTCGACCAGAACTTCGCCCTGCTTCGGTGGATGCGTACCTAGAATCGCCCTCAGCAGCGTCGACTTGCCACACCCGCTAGGCCCGACGATCGCGACGAACTGCCCGGCCAAGACACGCAGATTCACATTTTGCAGCACGCGTTTGCTGCCAAACCAGTGGGCCACATTGCGGCACTCCAGCACCACATCCATCGGCACTATTCTCCAAACCAGGGACACAACAGTCGGCGGAACCAGATCAAGGCATAATCAACGGTCAACCCGGCGATCCCCAACAAGATCAGGTAGACGTAGACGACGGTCATGTCGGTGCGCTGATAGTAGAGGCGCAGCCGGTAGCCAAATCCTTCTCCCGCAACCATCCATTCCGCCGCAACCAACAGCACCATGGCCGGTCCGATCTGCAGGCGGATGGCATCAATCAAACGCGGCAGGATCTGCTTATAAATCACGTTCCAGATCAGCTCGATATGGCTGGCTCCCAGCGTGTAGGCCTTGAACACCAGCGATTCGGGCACATCTTTTTTGGCGGACTGATAGACGGTCTGGGCGAGCGTCGGCAAGACACCGAAGACGATCATGGTGACGTACATTCGGAAGTTCACACCGACCAGAACAAAAAACACCACCAACATCGCCGTCGGCGGGATCTTCGCCAGGTAGGAGAGTGGCGGCACGAAGAACGCTTCGATCGGCGAGTAGGCTCCCATCAAAATCCCCAACACGACCGAGAGCAGCACGCCGAGGACCAAACCGGCAACCAGTCGCTTGGCCGTGGCAACAGTATCGTCCCAAAGCCAGTACTGGGTGCCACCCAGTTCCTCATGCTTTAGCGCATAGAGCAACCCGTCTCGAAAAAGGCTATCCAAGGTCGGCATCGTACGATCGATCGCCTCCCTTGATTCTCTCTCGAGCTGGACCTCAAGTTCGCGCAGTTTCTGCACGCGCGATCCCTCCTGTGCACTCTCGTCGTCGGTCGACTGAATGGCATCCGATGGAAGAGCCTCCAAGGCGACGAGTTGCTCTCGGACGCGAACCAGCTTCTCGTAAGCCTCGGCGCGCTTCGATTGCTGCTTGTAGACGGACAAGAACCAGTACATCGCGATCAGCAGCAGGATCGAGGTAACTCCAAGAACGATGCGCAGCCAAAGAGAGATCGGTTGGCGGACCATTAACATGGGGATACACCTTCTGCCCGCAAGCAGTGAGTTCGTCGCCGACGGCGGGTCGGACTGTACGGCGCCGACGCCGCGGCATGATGCAGCGATCGACGTGTTTCTGGCAATCTGCCCAGTGCTCTGTCAAGGCTTGGATTCAGGGTTGGGTGCCACTGGCTACGCCAGTGCCAGAACTTGCTGACTTGACAAATCGTCGCACTGGCAGAGCCAGTGGCACCCTAATTCTGCCCTATTCGATGTGGGACGCGTCGAATCGCAGCTTCACATCGACGTCATCCGGCCCGTAACCGATGGACGGATCACTGACCAGATCGTGGCTCGTGCAAAAATCAGTCACGGTCTGCATCGTCTGCTTGAACTCATCGCCGCCAAACAGGGCTTTTGCTTCCTCCGGCGTTTTGTAGAACACGGTCTGCTGAACGACGACGCGCATGTCCTCGAGCCCAAGATTCGAGAACTTCTTACCGAGTGCGACAAGAACTTCGTCGGCCCGTTCGGATTCTTCCAGCTCACGATTCACCTCGTAGAAGGCCTCCGTCACGGCTTTGACGAACTTGTCCGCACCGGGTTTTTCCAACGAGTCGCGTCCGACCGCGACCATATCCACAATCTCCCCAGGGATCTGGCTGGAATCAAACAGCACTTTGACATCGGTCCGATCGCGCAGCGTCTGCATCACGAATGGATTCCAAACCATAATCGCTTGATGCGTTTCGGCCCCCGACTGCATGTTCGTCGCCGCAATCGCCGGATCCTGATTCGTGAACTGGAAATCCGCTTCCTGAAAGCCGGCCTTTTCCAAACAGCGGACGAAACAGTACTCGGAAACCGTATTCTCCAATCCATACACCTTGTGCTGCTTCAGCGCTTCGATATCCGGAATGGCTTCCGTAACGAGGCACGCATCGGCTCCTTTGCTCGTGCTGGTGGGCAACACGGCGACGATGTCGCGTGACGGACTGACGATCAGGGCATCCATGTTGGTAATGCAGACGGCATCGCAGTCGCCCGAGCTGAACATGTTCAGGCACGAATCGTATCCAGCCTCCTTCAACTCGATATCAATCCCGTGTTTCTTTTCGAGCGTTCCCTGCTCACCGGCAGCACCGTTGATCAATCCCAATTCATCGGCCACGCCGAACACGGACCAGCTGGGATACTCACTCCAAGCCAAGCTGAACGTCTCCACCGGGCCGCCGGATGGTGACGTCGCGGTCTCCCGTCGGCAGCCGATTACGCTGGCGACAACACAGATCGTTAACCAGATCGCCCATTTGGATTGCATCACCCATGTCTCCTATCAGGTTCGATGTTCTACGATTTCGATCCAGACCAAGTTGCACTTGCAGGAACCGAGACGACAGCCTCTCGCCCCAAAATTCGAGCTAAGGAATAACTCAGACATCACTTCGGCATTTCGGTCCTCTCGTTTAACCGCGTGCCCAACGGGCCGCGGGAGATTTCCCGCATCTCGGTCCTCTTGTTTAACCGCCTGCCCAGCGGGCCGCGCGGGGTTTCGCCGACTCGCGGGGCGATGCCCGCGCGGTTAAACGAGGAACCCGCGCGGTTAAACGAGGAAATTGTTTCTGAGCCGTTCTTAAGTCAAGCCTTTCGGTGAAGCGAGGCAGCTTTCAATGTTACCGAATTCGAGCAACGGCGTGGGAATCGGGCGGGAAAAAACCGACGATCCACCAACGGCAATCGAGGCGGATTTCCGTTTGATGATTCGCAGTTGCTACTCCCACTGTTCGCTTTCCAATTGCGATGGCTGCGTCAATTCCGCGGTACGCCGCTCGACCTCCCGCGCCACGCGCATCGATTCATCCAGCTCGCGACGCAGCCGGCCCAATTCGGACCGATGGCGTCCTGTCTCAAGCTCGTGAAATCGTTCGACGGTCTGTCCCAAATGCTCAACGGCCTCGGTCACTTCCTGCACGAGTTGCTCGCGTTGCTCGAGCATGGCCTTTCGCGCCGAGCCGCGCATGTTTTGCGCAGTTTCCCATAGGTCGGCGGACGATTCGAGCTGTTTGACACAGGACTGGAAGAGCTTATCCACTCCTTCAATCACACCATAGGCTGCGGGCGTCACTGTACCGGAGTCGACTTTTTCCTTGAGCCGCCCATACAGATGCCGCAAGGTCCGAAGACTGGTCTGCGTTCGCGAGTCCTGATCCAGCAGCAATCGCTGCTCGAGTTTTTCCAGAGCCTGCTCCTGCTGGGACCTTTGCTTCTGGACAAAGTAGTCGTAGGCCTCCTGCGTGATGCGATCCAGTTTGAGAATCAACCGCGAGGCCATGATCCCGACTCCACCGAGAATCCCCGCGATGCCACCAAAATTCAGCGCCGGATTGCCGCCCACGGCCCAGGAGGCAATCAGGGCCGTCAATCCGCCGGCCAAGGGCAGCAGGACCCCCGGCGCGGCGAAGATGTCCAACCACACTTTTCGTCTGACGTCGTCCATCATGGGTCGTTGGACAACCGGGATTTGCGCTGGAAGAACACGATCAATAGGGAGCTTCTCCCAGCATGAAGCTCACATTGGTATCGCCGGTCGGATCGACACCTTCCGAGCGGATTCGATTGCGGTCGACCCCTTTTTGGACCAGGTAGTCCGCGGCGGCTTTCGCTCGATTTTCCGCCAGTTGTCGATTTGCCTCAAGGTCCCCTTGCCGGGATGCGTTACCACGAACTCGCAGGTAGTACTGGGGCCAGGATCGGAGCGTATTGACCAGGTCATCGAGGATCGCGTAGCTATGATCGGTCAGCCGCGCCGTGCCGCGGGCGAAAACGAGCGTCGGGACATCCAACTCTCCCACCTCGCGCAGCTTTTTCCACTCCTCATCGCTCAACGCCGGCAATTTGACTTCATCGCTCTCGATCACTTCAGACGCCAAACCCGGATGGAAATTGCTCTGCCGTAATTCGGCGAGAATCCGCTCGTAGTACAAGCGATTGGGCCGTCCTTCCGTCGGATCGGAACGAATGGCCGACGTCCGCAGCAGGACACGGGTGATGTTCCCGATCATATCTTCAATGTGTTGGCGCCCTGCATCCGGCAAGAGTCCGAAGTGTGCGAAGTTTTCCTGCGTGTTCTGCCAGCGAATCCCCTCCACCAACTTTTCCGCCTGCTGAGCGGTCAGGGGCTGTTTCTGTTGCTGCGCGTCGGTCTCGACCAGTTTGGTCATTTCCTTCCGATAATGATAGGCCGCCGTGAAGTAGCAGCCCACGAAATCCCGCACCGCCTCGGGGTTCTTCTGCAGGAAGTCACGACTGACGACGAGCACGTCCACGATATAGCCACGAAATCGCGAGCTGTCGACCACCACGTGCATGTTCTCGTTTTCCAGCACGCGTGAGACGAAAGGTTCCCACAACACATAAACGTCCGTGGTGTTGGTCGCTGCCTTGCGATACCGATTGAATGTGTCCTCAGGGCCATTGGTCAGGACAAACGGATCGTCGGCGAGTCGATTGAGATTGAAGTGCGTCATCACAACGCGCGCCAGAGTTTCGCTGGGCGAGTTGCCGGTCAGGACAAACCGTGTCTCAGGCCGATTCATCGCATCGACGTTAGGCACGCTCCTTTTGTAGGCGACCATCGCGTCGGCGCCCCGCGTCTCGTCGATGATCGCGACGATCACGGCAGGCATCTCACCGAGTTCCGCACTCGATTTGATGAGCGCGTCGATCGTAAAGGCTGCCATTTCGACTTCACCGGATCGCAGCTTCTGCAACCGCTGACCGTAATCGGCACCGTCGTCGATCAAATTCACGCGGATTTGCTTATCGTGAAGCTCCTGCTGAAATTCCTGGGAGCGCAGAATCGCATAACCACTGAATTGGTCCAGAGCGAAATCAACACTGTATTGATACTGCGACTGGCCGCTAGTTCCCTCCAGCAGCTCTTCGCGCTCTCTTTGCTCGGCCTCCTCTCGAGCCGGCACGAAGATCCACCGCCATGTCACGGCGGCAACCCCCACGATCAGCAGCCACAGAATCGTTAGCGCGAGCAGTTTCCCCTTCGACACAGCAAGCCTTCCCCCAATACCCGAAGTTGCTCCGAATCCGAACGCGACCCGGAAAGCTGCCTGATTGGTTCCCCAACAATACGAAGCCCGCGGCCGGCGGCAAGCCGTGACCGACCCCGCGTCTGAGGATTGAAATTTTAACGCGACCGCTGCAATCGGGCGATGACCCGAAATCCAAAGACCAGGATCATCGCCAGAATGACCCACGTGAACCAGGATCCGCGTCGACCGCCGGGGGCGCCGGGCTGCTGCCCGATGGGACCGCGCGGCCAGACCCGACCGCCATCGGTCATCTCACCTGCGGCCTGTGCCGCGATCGGCTGATTATTGACTTCCGTGAGTTGCTGGATGGCCGCCTCCGCGATCTCATCCGGCAGGGCCGCCAGAAGTTCGAAATCGGACTCTTCATCCGGATCCTGACCGTCCAGCGGCGTTTCCGCCAAGGATTCTTGAATTGCTTCCTGCAGGGACGCGGGATCGTCCGCGCGTCGATAGCGGTTGACGCGTGTCTTGAGGCTGTGGTCCTGCTGCATATCGACACCGATCACATCGATCGTGATTCCCCGCGACAGGATCTCGGGTAGGTAGGCCTCAACGAGCGCCGGGTCATTGGCTTCGCCGTCGGTCACGATCAGCAATCGATAGGTGCCATACCGCTGTTCGTCACGCTTGCGAAGCAGTTCGTCAGCCGCCGTCTTCATAAACTGACCCAGCAGTGTCGCGCCATTGGCATTGATCCGCTGAACCGCCTGCTGCACCCGTTCCGATTCGAGGGGGCCCAGCGGGATGATCCACGCACCATTTCCCTGGGGGCCGTTCAGCGCCAAGACGCCAACCTGGGCGTCCGAGGGCACTTGTTCCAAGACGGTCAGTAACGCACGTTTCGCCGCATCGATTTTGCGCACTCGATAATTGGACCGCATCGATTCGTTCATCGAGCCGGAATCATCGAGCAGCACGACAACATTCTGTCCGGCGAAGGCCACCGAGCTGAAACAAAGCCAACTCAGAATCAGTAGTCTGCTCATCGATTCCTCCTTCAAAGATCGTTGCCGACGTCCAGCCCGCAATCGCTCGGAGCCGGCATCAGCAACTCGTCGTTGCGCATCGGGTCGAGCAAAGCCGCATGTCGAAGAGAAACCACGGATTGCGCGGAGGCAACGGATAACCGCGGATCGATCGGTGCTCTTCGGTTCCTTCCGTCGAATCCGTGGTTCCGCCTTTTGAAGTTGCACGTAGCCGAATTCGTGAGAATTCGGAGGTCTCGAGCAGGGAG
>CAZFWV010000299.1:0-8508 GCA_964522605.1 uncultured Pirellulaceae bacterium | reverse complement strand
GAGGGGGCACGGCATCGAAAAGTCCCAAGATTCCTCTGTATTGTGGCGAGTTGAAAGCCCCTCTCCCCGAAACGAGGTCGTGCAGCTTAGAAGTGTCGGTTCAGCAGGCGTTCACAAACAGGATCTGTGGCGATTCGTTTGACCCGCTGCCGTCAGGTGAGGAGGATTTGCCTTTTATCCTCGCCTGGCGGCTGCGCGTTAAACGAAAAGCCACTGGGAGGATTCGCGGATTGGGTGGATCAGGAGTCTCGGAGATTTTTCGGAATGAAACAGGCGGTCGTGGTTGATTGTGCTCGTACGCCGATTGGCCGATCCGATGCGACGGAAGGCTATTTCCGCGACATCCGCGCAGACGATCTGGCCGTCGACTGTGTGCTGTCGTTGATCGAACGGACAGGGATCGCGGTCGATCAGATCGAAGACATCGTGATGGGATGCGCCCACCAGACACTTGAGCAGGGACTCAACATCGCGCGAAACATCGGCCTAATTGCCGGCCTGCCGGTCACGGTCGGTGGAGTGACCGTGAACCGTCTGTGTGGCAGCAGTCTGCAGGCCATTCACCAGGCGGCCCACGCAATTGCTGCCGGCGGTGAGGATGTGCAGATTGTGGGCGGAGTGGAACACATGTTGCACCTGCCGATTGGGCATGGCCACAATGTGAATCCCAAGTTGTTTCGTCAAACCTCGCGGAATGCACTCAAAATGGGAATCACTGCCGAATACTTGGCAGCGAAGTATGGCATCTCGCGGCGCGAGCAGGACGAGTTTGCCTTGTTCAGTCATCAGCGAGCAGACGTAGCGCATCGAAACGGGGAGTTTCGTCGTGAATTGATCCCCCAGTGGGGACGGGATCGAGACGGACGAAGTATGTTGATCGACCGCGATCAATGTGTGCGCGAAACGACCAGTCTCGAAGCCCTATCCGCTCTACCACCCGTGTTTCTGCCGGAAGATGGAACGGTAACGGCAGGAAACAGTTCGCCCATCAACGACGGCGCGGCGGCACTGCTGATGATGTCCGACCAGCGGGCCCGACAACTCGGCTTCAAGCCACTGGTTCGTGTCCGGTCCACAGCCGTCGTCGGTGTCGAGCCTTGCCAAATGGGGATCGGTCCCGTCCCTGCGACGCAGAAGGCACTCGCGCGGGCGGGCCTGCGCTGGAATGACCTGCAACTGATCGAACTCAACGAGGCGTTCGCGGCCCAGGCAATCGCCTGTCTGCGCGAATGGGATGCAGATCTTGAACGCGTCAATGTGCGTGGTGGCTCCATTGCGTTGGGCCACCCGCTGGGTGCCAGCGGCGCCCGCCTGGCAACTACGTTGATTCATGCCATGGTCGAGCGAGATGTACAGTTTGGCCTTGCGACCATGTGCATTGGCCTCGGACAAGGGATTGCGACGATCTTTGAACGCGTGAACGACGGTTGAAATACAAGTGAAGAAAGCTGTGACGAAGCGCTAGTGTTCCTATATTCTCCGCTATGACGAACGGTCCACTCGACAGCCCGAACTACTCGATTCCCGGCAGCCCGGCCTATCGCGCCATCTGGGATGATGTCGCTGCGCGAGAGCTTTTTGAGCCGTCGTCGGACGATGTTTCGGCCTGCGTTCGTCGGGTGATCGACGATTCACTCGCCGCGGTCCAGCTTCATCTGTCGCGTGGCACTCTGCTGAACGGGCACCAGAAGATTGCCGAGGAAGTGTTGCACGACCTGGGCCAGATCGGTTTTTGGGGACTACGCATCGATAACGCGTATGGAGGCAGTGGTGCTCGCTGGACGGAATTCTACTCCGGTCTAACGACAATGGCGGTTCTGCAACCGGCAATCGCCGGAATGGCCGGCGTGCATAGCTGTCTTGGCCCAGTGAATTCGGTTCAGGCGTTCGGGGATTGCGATCAAAGAGATGAGTGGCTGCCTCGACTCGCTCGTGGGGAACCCTTGGGAGCGTTTGCGCTGACGGAACCCGCGGCGGGATCTGACGTGCGCGCGATTCGAACGCATGCTGTGCGACACGGTGGCGAATATGTGATCAGCGGACAGAAGGTCTTCATCACGAACGGCGCTCCCGGCCGCGCCTTGGGACTCGTCTGCATGCTCGACGAGACGCCATCCCTGCTCGTGTGCGAACTGCCTCAGAAGCAGAACGAGAGTTTTCAACTCGAAACGTACGGCTTATGGTCGCTCAAACACACGCCGAATCATGGACTTTGCCTCAGGGACTTCCGTATTCCGGCCCAAAACCGGCTACAGCCAGTTCGCGGCAATGGCTTGACAATCGCCTATTACAATCTGAATCGAGGCCGTGTTGCTTTGTGTGCCCATGCCGCCGGGACGATGCGGCGGATCCTTTCGGGACTCTTGCCCTGGATCCGCTTTCGAAAAACGTGTGGTGCCTCGCTGCAGACTCGCCCTCTGATTCGACGACGCCTGGGTCGCCTCGCTGCGTTGATTGTCGGCTGTGATGCAATCACCGGATGGTGTGCGAAGCTGCTGGATCTCGGATACCGCGGAGAACTCGAAGGAATCATCGCGAAGGTCTTTGCCAGCGAATCCTTGAAGGAAGCGGCAATCGACATCGGCATTCGGACGCATGGCGGCCGGTCTTTTCTGGTGGGCCACCCCCTCGGCGACGACGTCTACGATTATCTGGCTCCCTGTATTTACGAAGGCGAGAATGAGTTGCTGAGTCTCGCCTTCTTCCGGTCGCTGTTGAAACCACACGAAACCGCCAACCTGGTCGCTCCAACCGCCCCGGCCGTGACGACAAACTTCGACGCTTATGCCGAGTTTGCTATTGAGCAATTGCGTCACAGTCGTGCCGAAATCGAATCACTGCGGCAGACGTATCGCAATGAACTCTGGGAACAGCAGTGCCAGATCCATGCGATTTCGTCTCGAATCCAGAAGCAGATCGTATTGCTCTGCATCAGCCATTACGGGGCGCGACAGGATCGCGACATTGTCCGGGCCGCGGCGGAAGTGTTGTGTCGCGACCTGCGTCGTGAGCTATCTGGTGAGCGTCCTAGTGACCAAGACTGGCAGATGATCGACCGGCTAGGCACTGCCATCCTCGACGGTGGGTTCCCCGGTGTACCGGAAGGACCCATCGAGAGTATCTTGATGAGATACGACTGACCAACCAAAGAAGCAACCCGCAATGATCTCCCGTGGCCAGCTCAGATCTCAAAATAGGAGTTCCATCCATGCCCAGTTACTCGGTGATTCTCGCTGCGGCCGGCAAGAGTACCCGATTTCACGACAAGCACTACAAGAAGCCGTTCGCTCCGTTAGCCGGTAAGGCCGTCTGGTTGTATTCGGCCGAACGGTTCCTCAATCGCAATGACGTCAAACAGCTGATCGTCGTGATTTGCGCCGAGGATCGGGAAGACTTTCACATGAAGTTTGGAGCGAATGTCGCGATCCTGGGTGTCGACGTCGTGGACGGGGGTGCGGAGCGTGCGGACTCGGTTGAAGCAGCACTTGCGCACGTACGATCGGACGTCGATTATATTGCCGTTCACGATGCGGCGCGACCTTGTCTTGTCGACGAGTGGGTCGACAAGATCTTTGAGGCGGCGCAGAAGTCCGGCGCAGCGATTCCCGCCATCCCGTTGACGGGTACGATCAAACGTTCCGCGGACGGCCGGACGATCGAGGAAACCGTCACACGGACTGGGTTGTGGGAGGCGCAGACGCCCCAAGTATTTCGGCGCGAATTGTTGCTCGATGCGTACGCGAAGCGTGGCAAGCTGAATCCTACCGACGAAGCCCAGGCCGTCGAGCAACTCGGGCACCCCATTGCACTTGTACCCGGCTCGAGAATGAATCTGAAAATTACAACCCGCGAAGACCTGCGATTGGCTGAGCAGACACTCAAGGCCCTGCCCAAGCCGAAACTGCAGGGACCCCTACACCCATTCGCCGACGACGATCTTTGGCGGTGACTGATTGAGGATTGGCATCATGTCTTTGAGTTTCCCGCTGCGACTGCGAATCGCGATGTTGAGCGGTCTGTTTCTGGCGGCGCACCCCCCACTCCTCGCGGCACCGAACATTGTGTTGATCGTAGCCGATGACCTGGGTTGGTCGGACTTGTCTTGCTACGGGGCAGACTTGCATCGGAGCGTCCACCTGGACCAACTGGCCCAGCAAGGAATGCGATTCACCAGCGCCTATGCCGCCGCACCAGTCTGTTCCCCCACTCGGGCTTCGTTAATGACCGGAAAGCATCCCGCTCGACTGCACATGACGATCTGGTACGAGTCGGCGCGCAATCCACCCCAAGACCGTCGTCTCATTCCACCGGTCACCGAAAACAATCTGCCTCATACCGAGTTCACTCTGGCCGAATTCCTGCAATCGATGGGATACGTCACGGCACACATCGGCAAGTGGCACCTCGGAGACGCTTCGCATTATCCTGAAACACATGGCTTTGACATCACGATTGGTGGTACTCACTGGGGCGCACCAGCCACCTATTTCGCGCCGTATCGAGGCCTCTTCGGTAATGAGCGCGAATTCCGTTATGTGCCCGACTTGCCCTGGCCGGAAGAAGGTGAATACCTTACCGATCGCTTGACCAGCGAAGCATTACACTTCATTAACCGAGCGGCGGATCGGCCCTTCTTCTTGTATTTGGCCTATCACAGCGTGCATACACCGATCGAAGCAAAGGCAGCGGACGTCCAGGAATACCGTCGGCGTGTGTCACCCGAGATGAAACACCAGAATGCGACATACGCCGCCATGGTGGCCAGTCTGGACGAGAACATCGGGCGACTTCTCGAGAGCCTGCAGAAACACGAGTTGGCGGAAGAGACGCTAGTGATCTTTACGTCCGATAACGGCGGTCAAATCGGCAATTATGCGAATCAACGGGTCACCAACAATTTTCCCCTGCGTTCCGGCAAAGGATCGCTGTATGAAGGCGGCTTGCGAGTCCCACTGATCGTGCGATGGCCTGCCCAAGTCAAAGCAGGAACGGTGTGTGATACGTCCGTCGTCTCGACGGATCTTTTTCCAACGATCATGGAAATCGTTGATGCTTCCCGTTACCAGCAGACGAGCAAGACGCTGGATGGCCGGAGTTTGTTACCTCTTCTAACGGATCCTGATGCGGGTCTTGAACGAAATGCTCTCTATTTCCACTATCCGCATTATTACTCAACAACAACGCCCGCTAGTGCTGTGCGTGATGGTGAATGGAAGCTGATTGAGTACTTTGAAGACAATCACGTCGAACTCTATAACCTCCAAAATGATCTGGGCGAAACAACAGATCTGGCCGATCGGTTTCCCGAAACGGCATCTGCGCTGCGAAGGCAACTCGATGCCTGGCGTCAGGGAGTCAATGCGCAGTTGCCAAGTCTAAATTCCGAATGGAACTTCACGCGGTGACCCTGGCGTAGCGCGTGCCGTTCGTCTACTCGGTCGGATCGAGCCGCGAAAGTGGCGACGCGGGGAGTTTCCACGGCAAAATTCCCGCTGCGCTGGTGACTTTGTGTGTCCAAGATGTTAACAGTATTACCAGTATCGCAGTTCGCCAGCCACGAATAAATCGGAACAACGACGCTGATCCAGTAACGGGACGGTCACGTTTCTAGTCGTGGTGTGTGGGTTGGGAAACGAAGAAGTGTTGCACGGGCCAGAATGTCGCCGTGCCGTAACGGTGTATGCCTCGCGACGTCTTGAGTCAGGCTGTGCACGCGAGGCCAACAGTGACTCGCAGAATGGGAGCCTATTGATGACGAGATTCTTTCGGCAGATCGCAATCGGGACCACGCTGGTCGCAGCAGTTTTTGTTGCGGTTGGACAATCTCAAGAAGTGGAACCGCCGTTCGCCTGGAAGGGCAAGGGGGAAGTCAGTTTTGTCGGCGAGTACGACATTACCGAGATGAATTTCGACTTTGAACTTGCCGTCGATAGTGAAGGGCGCGTGACGGGCAAGACAAAGAGTGATGAGGGCGAGTCCACGATCAAGCACATGTTCCATGGTGAAAGAGTGAACCATGACTACCGGGACTACTTCTCCCGCAAAGTGATTCTGGTTCTCATGCTCAACGAACAGGGCAGCGAGCCGATGTTGGCGATCCTGAATGGGCGACTTCTAGCGGGCCGGTTGTTTGTCGGCGAAGTGATGCTGAAACGATCCGAGGCCAATAGCGAGGCAGACCGTGCTCTCGGCGTCGGGGATCCAATGGTTACGCAGATTGATGAGGGCAATCTACCCTACAGCCTGAAGACTGCACTCAAGTCGGCCATCCCCGTCGGATGCATCAAGATCGAAGGCGCTTACCAAAACTAATGGATAAGCCATCGGTGAATTGAACCGCGATTTATTCACTGCGGCGCGGACAATGATCCTCAAACGGCAACGTGAATCCGACGAGTGTCAGGGTCCCGTTGTTGGTCCGGGATCGTTGGCCGCGCCGCAGTCGGTTGGAAGTGGGAACGTGAAATGAACGTCTTCAAGAGGCTTGCAGCAACTGCTTGTTCCTTGTTCCTTTCTTCTTCACCCGCTTGGTCCCAGGTGTTCGATGTCCTGCCCGATATTCCGATTGGTGAGATTCGAGCCCGACCGACGCTCTTTCTTTCGGGCCTGACACCGGAGCTGGTGCAACAAAACCCGGTGGGGTTCACTCAGCGAGTCGGGCCGACCGACCTGTCCGCGATTCCCGATGCACGCGGTTACTTGGTCGTTGCAAACTACGGGGGTCGCTTTGAATTGGTCGATGCCGAGGGGAATGTGTCGGCAACGCCCTTTGTCGACTTAAGAGATCCGGAAAGTGACACGTACAGTCCGAACTTCGAATTTGGACAAGCTCATGGGGTTACCGCGATCGCCTTTCATCCCGGCTTTGCCGACCCAAAGTCTCAGGGCTACAAGAAATTCTATACGCTGGAGTCCGAAACAGCTGGATCCGGTGTTCCTGATTTTGGCGGTGAGAAATACCCGTCGATTCGCGATGGCTCGCATCACGATGGCATCCTCTATGAATACACGCTGGGGGACGTCGCCGATCTTTCATGCGATGCATCATGCACGAAGCGCGAGCTTCTGCGTGTGCTCCAACCAGGCTGGCATCACAACCTGGGAGACGTAACCTTTGACAGCGACGAGTTACTTTTGGTTTCGTCCGCCGATGGGAGTACGGCGGGGACAATTCCTCCCATCATGTCCGACAATTCTCAAATGCTAACGAACCTCTTTGGAAAGGTCTTGCGGATCGATCCCTTCGGAAACTCAAGCGAAAACGGCCAGTACGGAATCCCCGCCAACCCGTTCGTCGATGGACCTGGTGGAAATGTCGATGAGATCCTGGCGTATGGATTTCGCAATCCCTATCGGCTTGCCTTCGACTACGAGACGGGAGATCTCTTCACGAGCGAGACGGGAGAGAACAATGTTGAGAGCGTCGATCGCATCGTTCCGGGCGGCAACTATGGGTGGAATTTGAAGGAAGCCAGCTTTGTCTACGATAAGACAACGAGGCTGATCGCCCCGGATGAGGATCTTGACGGAGACGGACAAGGTGACGTGGCACAAGCGAACGGACTGATCGATCCAATTTTCGAGTACGACCGTCAGGATGGTCGGTCGATTATCGGCGGCGTGCTGTACCGCGGAAGCCTCCTCCCGGAACTTCAAGGACACTATGTGTTCGCCGATTTCAATGGGCGACTGTTCTACGGAGACCCCGATACTGGGGAAGAGTTTGCGTTCACGCTCGATGCGAGCCATCCGCTCCCATCGAATATCCATAGCATCAATGTCGACGATCAGGGCGAGTTATACATCTTGGGAATCCGTGAGGTGGGACCCAATGAGTATGATGGCTGGGTCGTTGCCCTCGGCGCATCCGGCGACTTTAACGGCGATCGCAAAACCGACGAACGCGATGTTGATCTTCTGTCCAAGGCGATTCGAGGTGAAAGTGGCTCCGATGGCTTTGACCTGGACGGCGACGGACTCGTGAATCTCGTCGACCTTGACACGTGGGTCCACGACGTCAAACGTACCTGGTTCGGTGATGCGAACTTGAATGGTGAATTCAATACGGGCGATCTCGTCCAAGTGCTCGCGGCAGGTAAGTACGAGACCCAACAGGCAGCTGGTTGGTCTCAAGGCGATTGGAATGGCGACGGCGAATTCAACACGAGGGACCTAGTAATCGCCCTCGAAGACGGTGGCTACGAGACGGGACGAGCGATGGATCTTGCCTCAGTCCCAGAACCCAGCAGCCTCGCCCTCCTGATTCTGAGTGCCTCGTGCGTTCTGTATCGTCGACGAGGCTAGCTCGACTGCCTGATTCCTGAACTGAACGTAAACCGTAACGCGCAAAGAACTTCGTAGCGTTGAAGGGTTGAGGCAGAATCTAACTCTGCGGCTCTTGGCGTCTTTGCGGACTCTGCGTTTCAATTGGAACTGTCGCAGATTCATCTAAACGCAGCGCAGCCTTCGGCCGCAACCAAACGGCGTGCTGCCGCGTTCGGCGCAATG
>CAZFWV010000298.1:0-8551 GCA_964522605.1 uncultured Pirellulaceae bacterium | reverse complement strand
ACCGCGAGGATGTAGTAACCTCTTCCGAGCCATCAACTTAAAAGTGGAGTCTCGCCCGCATGGCTGATCCTAAGGGGTTTCGTTTGTTCGTTAATCTGAGCGCATCGCAGACACGCCGTCGCCTGAAAGGATTCGGCCACGGAGTCCGAAAAATCCAGAGCGCGGGCCGGGATCAGGCGGTGGTGATCCACACCGCAACCGGAAGACACTTCGAGGAGCTGAAGTCACTCTTCGCTGACGTTGGCTGTCAGGGTGCGGAGAGCGAGGAGTGGTAAAACGCAGTCATCGTTCTGCCGGGACAAAGGCGACGGCATCAATGATCACGTGGCCATCGGTTCCGTCGTTCTTGATGATGACGAGAGCCGGTTGGTCGGCTCCGAATTCGAAGACGCCCACTTCAGCAAATGGTCCATCCGCGGGAGCTTGCCGCTGGTTGATCCGTTTCTGCTCGATACCGCCGCGATGGTGGATCGTCACGGGTACATTCGTGGCACGATTCGCGTGGGGAGTGTAGGCAATTCGGACCGAATACAATCCGGCCGGTAACTCCGTCTCAAAACGCGCTGACAGTTGGCCTTTGTCCCCGTCCTGGTCATGACGATAGCTTCGTTCGATAAACGGACCGACGGAGGTACTCGATGTCCAGACGCCAATCAGCATTGCCTTTTCATCATCGACGACGGTTCCTTCGATTTGTGACGAGGGAATCCCGCGGCCCGATCCCGTCGGTGCCGGCAGATCAAGGACTTGCCGGTCCGCCAACAAACGTTCGCGCAGCCGCGCATAGTCGACGTCCTGAACATCAACTCCGGTTTCCAGGGCTTGGACGGCCGCCGTGGCGGCGGACTGACCGAGAATCATAAACACCGGTTCCATGCGGATCGAACCGTATGCGATGTGAGAGGAGGAAAGACAGACGGGAACGAGCAGGTTTCGTGCCTCACCCCGTTTGGGAACGAGTGCGCGATAGCTGATCAAATAGGCGCCTCCCGGCGAGACCTGCACGTCGCCCTCGTTCTGGGCAAAGCCGTCCGGTGTGACATAACGCTGGACGTTGTGCGAATCCATATTGTAGGAGCCCAGGCCAACAGAATCTTCAGCGACCTTCTGGCGGCGGCAGTCCAATTCCGTCATCACATAGTCACCGACCATACGGCGTGCTTCCCGAATATACAGTTGATGGGGCCAATTGCCGTTGTCGACAAACTCATCCTTCGCCAGACCCCAGACAGCCATCTGCTGCCGGATGGATTCGGGGACGCGCGGATGGTTGGCCAGCGTCCACATGAAGCCCTCCTGGTAATCCCGGTGCTCGCGAATGATCTCGTCGCGCCGTTCATAGCTTGCCTCGGGATAGTCGTAATTCATCCCGATGTTGTCTGTCGAGAATGCGCAGTTGTTGTTCGTATCGGTTTTGCCATTGGGCATCATGTCCGGCTTCATCGGGAAGCGCAAATCGCCGGCCTCGAAGTTCCGCAGCAACAACTCGTAACGTTGCTCATCGTAGGACGCGGGCTTCGGAAAAGGCACGCGATTCTCGGCAACGTTCGACATGCACATCCGGAAACAGTACGCCTGAACTCGGTGGTCGGCAGCACCCTCTTCGCCCGGTGGATCGCCGTGTACGCCCGGCAGTAGACCGCTCGTGGGGTCTCCTGGGGTGACATACGGATCGACCTGCTTGATGAACAGGTGATTGTGGATGTTCTGAAGTTTTTGCACTCCATTGAGTGTTTCGCCGTACTGTGCGTTGCTCTCGCGGCCCACGGTGTAGCTAACTCCCGCGGCGGCCATTAAATCGCCCTCGTACGTGGCATCGATGAAGGCATTCCCCCGAAAGACAAGGCCGCTCTCCATGCGAATCGAGACGATTCGCTGGCCGTCCCGCGTGACACCGGAATCGCGATCGAGACGTTGATTGAGCGCAATCGGAATCTGTCGCTCGGCAAGCATTTGTGCGAAGACCCGCTCGGCAATGTGAGGCTCAAAGGTCCACATCGCATCGTCGTCCGGTCGGTACCGATCGTACTCGTCCGCCTTTTCGAACTTCCAGGCCGCTGGTTGATCATAATGCTGTTTGATGCGCTGATAGAATTCTCGAGCGATACCGCCAATCACACGCTTGTCGCCCGTGTCGGTAAAGCCGAGTCCGCCGCTCGTCAGGCCTCCCAGGTGTCCGCTGGGCTCGATCAGGACGACCGTTTTTCCCATCCGTGAGACCTGCAGTGCAGCCGCAATCCCGCCAGAAGTGCCTCCATATACCACGACATCGTATCGAGCTTGATCGGCGGCTGGAGCGCGCGACGCCGCACACAGGCAGATGAACACCAGAACGGAAATGACCGGTCGCAAGAGACGCATGGCTGGAATTCCTGCTTTCGTGGGAAGATGCGTAATCTGTTGGATGCATTGGCCGCTATTCTAACCCGAATTTGGGGTACGGTGAGTGGTACAACCCGACCGCAGCACGTATTTCGCCTGAGGCCCTGCGGTGGGCAGGCAACCATGACTTGAGACTGTCTCGAGGTCGTGACGTTGATGACTTACTGGCTCGGAAGAGGTTACAACACCGTCTCGCGCCGCGTTTGTTCGTGGGAAACAGTCGAGCGAAACCGAAGATCGAAGAGGAACCACGGATGGAACGGACGAAACGGATGTCCTCGGATCAGTCCGTGCCGATCCGTACCCTCCGTCAAATCAGTGGTTGTATCTGCTCCTTCGGTCCCACCGGAACGCGATTTTTTCTCGCTTGGGGATGACTCAGGAATAGCTTCGGCATCTCGGTCCCTTCGTTTAACCGCGTGCCCAGCGGGCCGCGGGAGATTCTTCCCTACCCGCGGGGCGATGCCCGCGCGGTTAAACGAGTCAGTTATTTCTGAGTCATTCCTTACGTCTTGAGTCGACCGCCAGTCCACTGACTGCCCCGTCGGGGGCGGTCGCGGTGTCGAATTGGCTTCCATCGGCGTCTGTCCGCGTTTTTCCGCGGTCCTGCTCCCTTGATTTCCCATGGACTTGTATGGACCTGTGGGGAACAAGGAGCGCGCCGCGGGAGAGTATGTTCGGGGTGTGTTTTTTTTGCGCATTCTTTCTCGTCTCTCGGCGCGTTAACAGGAGCATGCATTTCGGATAAAATGATGATGGAAAGGTAGTGCAAGATTAGGATGAAGTGTCTTCGACGGAAGGAATAGGAGTCGCGGCAATGTTTCGGGGAATGACTTGGGGGACGAGCAAGCGAATGCGCCGCCAGCAGAGCCGCCGGCGACGGACCCGTTTGCCCGAGCAACTCGAATCGCGCCAATTACTCGATGCAGGAGGCGTGACACTGGTCGATGATGCCGTCACCGTGCGTCAGAATCAGAGCGCCGACTGGCTCGACGTTTTGGCCAACGATGAATTCGCTCCCGACTATTCGGGGGACCGGCAGATCAGTGCCGTCAGCTATGGCAGCCAGGGAGGCTTCGTCGAAATCAGTGAAGATCGGACCCGGTTGCGGTATGCACCTCCGGCCGATTTTGAAGGCGTGGAGACGCTCACGTATTTCGTCGATGGCCAGTTCTTCGCGCGGGTCGATGTGACCGTCCAGTCTCCGCTGAAGCCAGACAGTTACGAGATCCCGCCGGACGGTCAGGTACACCGTTTGTCCGTCTTGGCGAACGATCCGTTCTGGGCCGGCTACACGGGACCGAAGAAGATCACGCTCGCGAGTGTCAGCAGTGCGGGGTCTGAGGTCACGATTGCCGACGACGGCAAGGCGATCCTCTATCGTCCGACCGACGAAGAGTTTGGGACGGACCAGTTTGTATACATCGTCGACGAAATCTATCCGACGCGCGTCACGATTACGGTTCCACAGACGCTGCAGAATGATGAGTACGAGATCATTCAGAACAGCTCGGACAGCCTGCTGAATGTGTTGGCGAACGATCCGTTCTGGCCGGGCTACACAGACCCAAAAACCATCACCTCCGTCGACTCGTCCGTGGAAGGTTCGGTGGTCACCGTCACGGAAGATGGGCGCGCACTGCGCTACACGCCGCCTGCCGGGTGGAGTGGTTGGGACAGCATCCGCTACGTCGTCGACGACCGTTTTCAGGCGACTGCTTTTGTTGTCGTGCAGCGGCCGGTTCAAGATGATTGGCACGAAACGGACCAGGACAGTACGCAGCAGTACATTCACGTCACGGCGAATGACCGGTACTGGGGCCAGGATCGACGCTACCACGATGTCGTGGACCAGGTTACTGCAGTGGGAGTACCCGAGAGTGGTGGTTCCGTGCGGATCGGATGGGATGGTCAAGGCGTCTACTACACGCCGCCGCGTGGATTCAGTGGGACGGATCGATTCACCTACTTGGCGGATGGAAAGCATGAAGCCACCGTCACGGTAGAGGTGACACGGCCGGTGCGCGACGACTACGTTACGGCGTATCAGGACACGCCGCGTTTTCCGCTCAATGTTCTGGCGAATGATTTCCTGGGGAATGGCTATACGGGCGCACGGCAGATTACGCAGGTCAGTTCCACGGAGCAGGACGCGACCCTCGACTTCGATGGTCGGACTATCTGGTACACGCCGCCTGATGGTTTCACCGGTTCAGACTCGTTCACCTATACCGTTGACGATCAATTGGAAGCGCACGTTTCCGTGTGGGTGCGGCCGCTTACGGATGGCGATTATTTCCGATTCTGCGCGGATCCGACGCACGGCACGTATTCGCTGGCGGTGCTTCAAAACGATTATTTTGGCTTCGGCTATCCAGGGCCGGGACGAATCACGGACGTCGAAGTGCTCTCCGAAGGGGCTTCGGCAACGGTTTCGACGGACGGTCGGTCGTTGCTCTATCGCCCATCGCCCGCTGGTTACGACCAGCTACGCTACATCGTGGATGGCACGTACGAGGGCAGTGTGTCGGTGTCTGTGACAGGACATCTGGTGCCTGACCAATTTGTTGTCGATCAAAACAGTGATCAGGCCTCGTTGGATGTTCTGCAGAACGATTTTCAGTTCAATTCGCCGTTCAACCAATGCCCGAGCAACCGCTATGTCGGATCTCGGAGGATCACGGCGGTATCCGCCACCGAACACGGCGGTGTCGTCGAAATTGCCGCGGACGGTAAGTCGCTGCGCTACACGCCTGCGGATGATTTCGTCGGGACCGACAGTTTTTCGTACACCGTCGATGGCATCATGCAGTCGAATGTGACGATGAATGTGATTCGGCGCGTGCGCGATGATCAATATCGAGTTGCTCCCGGTGCCGAAGAGGAATTCCGTGTCTTGGTCAATGACCTGTTTGGCGCCGATTATCGCGGTGGGGGGAAGATCACCGAGGTGACCTCTTCGACAGCCGGCGCACAGATCACCATCGCCGAGGATGGAAGCGCCATTCGCTATGTTGCGCCCGTTGATTTTCAGGGAACCGATCGATTTGTCTACACCGTGGACGGTCGGCTGAAGGCGGCGGTCCAGGTGGAAGTGCGTCCGGACGAGATGTCTCTGTTTCCTGTCTTCGACACGTTGGAGCAGTATGAACAGTTTTTGTTAGACGACGCGCTGGAGCGATACGAGTATCTCTTTGGCCAAACGGTCTGGTATTGGCATGGATGGGAAGACGCAGAGAACGGTGGGCCGCTGTCGCCAACCGACGGGGGTGAAGTTCGTGATCACTCCGAGACAAACGTCCAGGTGGCAGGAGTTGACGAGGGCGACATTGTCGAGTTCGACTCAGATTACGTCTATATGCTCACCGGACAGGATCTTGTCATCCTGGATGCCTGGCCAGCCACGGATTTGGCGGAGGTCTCTCGCGTGGAGATCGAAGGAACTCCAATCGGGCAGTACCTCAAGGGAGATCGCCTGACGGTCATTTCGCGGATCGATCCGTACTGGCCGATTTGGGATTATCGGTTCGGTCCGGAAATCGATGGGCCGCCGATTGGAGCTTTGCCCAATGAGGATCTGTTCCCTGGACGATGGCCGCCGTATCCGATCGATCTGCAGTCGACGACGATGGTGACCGTGTTCGACGTGACGGATCGCACGGCGCCTCAAGTCATTCAGCAGAATTCGCTGGAGGGCAGCTATATTGAATCCCGTGCAATCGGAGACTATGTCTACCTGGTTCTCTCAAACCATGCGGTCGCCCCGCCGCCGATCGTCATTGAGAACCAACCGACCGAGGATGAACCGAATCCGGGACCGAGTGTCTATGAGACCCGCGAGCAGTACCTCGAGCGTTTCCGCGCGAATGCGGCGGAGTTTGTGCAGGAAGCCTTGCCGAATTACACGAGCCGAGGTCCCGACGGCGAAGTGGCTCGCAGCGGCTTGCTGCATGAACCGGAGGACATTTTCCGACCGCTGTCCGAAGGGGCGACGAACCTGGTTTCACTCGTTTCGATCAATGTGAGCAACAGCGAACCAGGGCTGGCGGCTTCGTCCGGGATCTACACCAACGGCGCAACGAAGGTCTACGCCTCTTTAGATCACTTCTACGTCTTTGAAGATGTTTATGGTTCCGAAGACGGAACGCAGACTCGGATTCTGAAATTCAATTGGAATGGAACCACGGGGGAAGCGGAGTTCGCCGCTACCGGGACGATCGCCGGCTGGATGCTCAACCAGTTTTCGGCGGATGAATACGAAGGGCACTTGCGGATCGCAACGACCGTGTCCAATTCCGGCTCCGGCAATTGGACAGGGCGAGAGGAGAACACGCTGTTTGTCTTGCGCGATGACGGCGGTGTTCTGGAAGGCGTCGGAAGTTTGCAGAATCTTGGTTTGGACGAGACGATTCGCTCCGTTCGATTCATGGGACCCCGAGCATTCCTGGTGACGTTCCGGAATGTGGATCCATTGTTTGGGCTCGATGTGAGTGACCCCGAACAACCGCGAGTCTTGGGGCATCTGACGCTGCCCGGTTTCTCGAGCTACATGCAGCTAATCGACGAGAACCATCTGCTGACCGTCGGTCGGAATACGCCACTGGGCAACAGTGGGCCGCTGCAGGTCAGCCTGTTTGACGTGACCGACTTGACACGGCCGCGACAGATTGATGAGTACACGTTTGAACGGTTTTCCACGAGTGAAGCCGCGGTCGATCACCACGCCTTCGGCTATTTTGCGCGGCACGGATTGTTCGCACTTCCATCGACGCGAAGTTACGTTGAACGCGTCGATCAAGATGGGGATGGTTATCGCGAAACAAGCCAGTGGCTGACCGAATACCAGTTGGAGGTGTTTCGTGTGGATGCGATGGCAGAACCCGGAACGAACACCGGACTGACGCTCGTCGCCGAACTCATCCATGATTCGCCCGTTCGCCGCAGTGGGTATATCGAGAACCAGCTGTTCTCGATCGCCGACGATTCCGTGCATGTAGTGGATGTGTCGGCGCCGGACGTGATTCTGGCCACTGCCGCGGATCTGCTGCGTCCGGTGGATCCGCTGCCTCCCGATCCGGTTCCGGAACCGCTCACGGAAGCGGCCCAACAACTGATCCGCCAAGCGCGAACGGATCTGGCTGGACGGCTCGCCTTGCCGACCGGCGACATCATGACTGTGACGGCCGAACCAATGACAAACGGTCTGGGCGTAGTTCTGCGCGTCGAGGAACAACAGTACTTTTACCGGGCAGGCGGTTCCTCTGTCTATCTCGTTGATTCGGCTTTCCAATTCGCCGACGCGACGGAGCCGATCGTCTGGCAGAATCCGGTCGATAACGCCGATGCCAATGGAGACGGCGAGGTCGCTCCCAACGACGCACTCCTGATCATCAACGAATTGAATCAGCATGGAAGTCGCGCGCTGCCGACGCACCCGGCGCTGCGGCAGATTCATTCGCAGAGTCCACTCGATGCGACCGTGTACTGGGATGTCAACGGTGACGGATCGCTGTCACCCATTGATGTGCTGCTGGTGATTGACCAACTCAATCGGTTGGAGACAGTGGATGTCGATCTGAGTGGTGTCGATCCCCAGGATCCATCGTCGGCTTCGGAGCAGACGGTCGATCGGATCTTCGGAGATGTACAGGATCTGATCGGGGATTCAAATCTGGACGGGATCTTCAATACGGCCGATCTCGTGCTGGTACTCCAGGCAGGCGAGTACGAGGATGGCATCGAGAATAATTCGACGTGGGCCGAAGGCGATTGGGATGGCGACCGGGATTTCACGACAGGCGATTTCGTGCTGGCACTACAACAGGGCAATTATTCCTACGCTGCCCGATTGGCCGACATCGCAATGGCGGTGTGGAGCCAAGATGACTTTACTCGCGCTCCATTTGCCAGCCGGGTAGCGTGACGGAAACCTGGGGCTCCACGAGCTTCCCATAGAGCTCGGGGCGTCGCGCCTTCAGATAGCGGAGCCCGCTCGATTGGTCGATCTTGTCTGCCGTTAACTGTCCCACGATGACATCATCCTCGAGTGCGTGGGATTCGACGAGCACTTCTCCGAACGGATCAAGAATCATTGCGAGTCCCGGCTTGATCGTATTGTAGTCGCATCCAATCGGATTCGTGAACACCGCATAAACGCCATTCTCATAGG
>CAZFWV010000297.1:0-8621 GCA_964522605.1 uncultured Pirellulaceae bacterium | reverse complement strand
GAAACGCGGGGACAGGCGCGGCGTTAGGGGGGCCGCAACGCAGGCGTAACGCGGGGACAGGCATCGCGTTGGGTCAGTGGACCCAGGCGGCTCGAATGGGGGGTGGACTGGAGAGGCGGCGGGCGGAGCCGGGCCGCGCGTCGCGAATCAGCATCAGGAGCGTGATCGCCGCTAGCAGTGCAAGAACTAATCGCCAACTGTCGCGCTTCATCGGATGAATCCTCCTGAACCACATGGTGCTCGACATGACCGTTTCTCACGAAGGAAGCTGAAACGCACTCGCCGTGCCGCGGGAGCAGGAACTCGATCGGAGGCGTCGACCCTGCGGCCCCAGCGGGCGGCCGAGCAAGATAACTGCGTCCGGCCGACGATTGACGTGTATCCAGGCAGAGACAGCCTCGTCGTCAGCTTGATCGAAGGGGACGCATCGGCAGCAGCACGTACGTTAAGATGGAGAAGACACCATGTGCGATCCAGCTCTACTTGACCTAACGGCTCGACGCAGCCCCAAACGCAGCGCCTGTCCCCGCGTTGCATTCTGTGGCCTGCTGCTGATTGCTAGCATCGCGAGCGGTCTGCCAGCCGCCGAACACTGGGCGTTTGTTCCCATCCGACAACCGCCACTGCCGAGCGTCGAACGCCAGGACTGGCCTGTCAATCCGATCGATCGGTTCGTCTTGGCCAAGCTGGAGAAGCGGGGCCAGTCGCCGGCACCGGAGGCCGATCGCACGGAACTGATTCGTCGTCTGACGCTCGACCTGACCGGTCTGCCCCCGACTTTGGCAGAGATCGACGCCTTCCTGGCGGATTCGAGTCCCGACGCCTATGCCAAGGTCGTCGACCGGTTGCTGCACTCCCCCCGATATGGCGAACACCGCGCACGATTCTGGTTGGACGGAGCCCGCTACGGGGACACGCACGGACTGCATTTCGACAACGAACGCGCGATTTGGCCGTATCGAGACTGGGTGGTGGAGGCCATGAATCGCAATCTGCCCTTTGATCAGTTCACGGTGGAGCAACTCGCCGGAGACTTGCTGCCTGACGCGACGATTGCACAACGGGTCGCCACCGGTTTTCACCGCTGCAACGTGACGACGGGAGAAGAAGGTGCGATCAACGACGAGTTCCGCGTCCGGTATGCAATCGATCGAGTGGAAACGACGGGCACGGTTTGGATGGGGCTGACCGTCGGCTGCGCGGCCTGTCACGATCATCCGTACGATCCAATTTCCCAGCACGAGTTCTATCAGCTGGTCGCGATTTTCAACAATGTGGCGGAGCAGGCCAACAATGGGAACGCCCTGCTGCCGCCGCCATCGATCAAAGCTCCCAGTGCCGGGCAGTCGCTGCAACACGAACGGATTCAGCAGCAACTGCGTCAGCGCCGCAGCGCAACACCGGACAAGGCCGAGGCTGCCGCTTCTGCAACCAGCGATGCCACCTCGATCGCTCCGCTGCAAAAACAACTACGGCAACTCGAGAGCGCTTTTTCGGGCACGATGACCATGCGGGAACTACGTGATCCGCGCCCGACCCGGTTCCTGATTCGCGGGCGATATGATCGACCGGGTGAGCAAGTTTCACCGGGCGTGCCCGACTTCCTGCCTCCCTTGCCCGACGGCACCCCCCCGAACCGCCTCGCCTTCGCACAATGGTTGGTCGATCGCCGGCATCCATTGACGGCGCGCGTCGCGGTGAATCAGTTGTGGCAGCAATACTTCGGCGTGGGCATCGTTGCCACGAGCGAGGATTTTGGGAGCGAGGGCGAGCCTCCGTCACATCGCGAATTGCTGGACTGGTTGGCGGTCGAGTTCATGGATTCGGGCTGGGACATGAAGGCACTGCAGCGCCTGATCATCACTTCCGCCACCTACCGCCAGACCGCGCAAGTTTCATCGGACCAGTACCGCGACGATCCACAGAACCGATTGCTTGCCCGCGGGCCGCGTTACCGGATGGATGCCGAAATGGTCCGCGATCAAGCGCTCGCCATCAGCGGTCTGCTGGTTGAGCAACTTGGTGGTCGGGGAGTCAAACCCTATCAGCCGGATGGGGTCTGGGAAGCCGTCGCCCACCCGGTCAGCAATACGGCGCGATATGAGCAAGACCACGGAGAAAGTCTCTACCGGCGCAGCCTGTACACGTTCTGGAAACGAACGGCTCCGCCGCCGGCCATGCAGATCCTGGATGCACCGTCACGCGAGTGTTGTGTCGTTCGACGCAGCCGAACCAACACGCCGGCTGCCGCCCTGCTGTTGATGAACGACATCCAGTTTGTCGAAGCGGCGCGAAAACTGGCGGAGCAACTCTGCTCATCCGCCGTACCAGATGATTCCGAACGCCTGTCGTTTGCCTTTCGTCGAGTAACCGGGCGCCCGCCGAATTCGATCGAATTGGCCGAGCTGGGCGCTGCGCTCCAACGATTTCGGCAACATTATGATCAGGATCTTCCCGCCGCAGTGCAATTGAGCACGGTCGGTGAATCACCGAACACGACGGATGCCAAGGCAACGGAACTAGCCGCTTGGACCATGGTCGCCAACTTGCTGTTGAACCTGGATGAAGCCGTCACAAAATAGGAAGCGGAAGACCGTGGAAATCCGTCTTCGCGACGAAGCGCTGGCCATTTGGCGTGCGGGACTCGACGCGGTTCGGGGCGACCAGCTCGTGCGGTCCCACGTGGCCGTGCGGGATTCGCAGTTGGTCATTGGCCCTCATCACTGGCCACTGGAGACGATCGATCGCATCTGCGTTGTCGGTGCCGGGAAGGCGGGCGCGAGCATGGCCGAAGGGCTCGAAGCAGCACTTGGCCAAGACGTCTTGAATGACAACCACGTGTCAGGATGGATCAATGTTCCCGCGGATTGTGTGCGGCCGTTGAGACGCATCCACCTCCATGCCGCGCGGCCGGCGGGAGTCAACGAGCCCACGGTCGAGGGGCAAGCGGGTGCGGAAGAAATCCTGCGCCGCGTTGCCGATTTGACGGAGAACGATCTGTGCATCTGTCTCATTTCCGGCGGTGGATCGGCACTCCTGCCCGCACCGCGGTCCGGAATCTCTCTCGCGGAAAAGTTGAAGATCACGCGGCACCTGAGTGCGGCGGGCGCCAGTATTCAGGAGCTGAACGCGGTCCGACGGCAACTCAGCTCGATCAAGGGCGGCGGCCTGGCCCGTGCCTGTCGCGCCGGGCGCTTGGTTTCGCTCATCATCTCGGATGTCTTGGGCGATCCACTCGAGGTCATTGCGTCGGGACCAACCGTTCTCTCGAGTGACGAATCGAACACGACACGACTCGCATTGGACGTTTTACGACGATTCGAGGTGGATCGTTTGGACATCGGTCCCCGCATAGTCGCCTACATCGCGGCGCACGCCGACACTCCCCCGCCAGAGGCGACGCCGACGGAAGTCCATCACCTTGTCATCGGCAATAACCGGGTTGCCTGCGAGGCAGCGGAGGCAGAGGCCACGCGGCGCGGCTATCGCGTGCAACGTGTGCCTTCGGAGGAACCCCGGGCAACGGCGGAAGAAGTCGGTCGGCAGCTGGCGGAAGCGCTCCTACCGGCCGCGGATTCCGCGCACCGACGCTGCCTGATCTCTGGCGGCGAACCGGTCGTTCGATTGGCGCCCGCGACCGAACGCGGCCTCGGCGGTCGCAACCAGCAACTCGCCCTGGCCGCGCTGCAGTATTTGATGGACCACGGCGCCCCACCAAACCCTTTGAGCGGTCGCGTCCTACTTTCCGGCGGAACCGATGGCGAAGACGGTCCAACCGACGCGGCCGGGGCCGTCATCGATGAGGCTCTGGTCGAAGCCGCTCGACGGCATCACTTGGATCCCAGGCCCTTCCTGCAGCGGAATGATGCCTATCACTTCTTCGCGCGGCTGGAAGGACTCATCAAAACCGGCCCGACCCACACGAATGTTTGCGATCTGCGCGTGCTGCTGCAAGCCGGACCGGACTGATGGTGTGCGGATGCTACTCTCCAGGTGCAGAAGGAGTAGGACGGATTGCCAATCCGTCCGTAGCATATCGCACCAAAACGCAAAAAAGCGGCTTTCGCCAAATTGCACATGTGATGAAGTCTGGCCGTGATGCAGAAACGACCGTTGCGGTGTGTAAGGGACGGATTGCCAATCCGTCCTACAAGAAAATGTCTGCAACGTTAGGGTCTACTCGGGTCGGCCGACAATCAGGGCAGCCGTCTGGCCGGTGCCAGAATGATTCAGCTTCAGGACGTAACGCTCTGGAGTTGACCGAGGCTGCTCGTGAACCACATCGACGGGACAACGCGGATCAGGCGTCTCGTAATTCAGCGTCGTCGGCACCTGGTCGTGCGCGAGCCCAAGCAGACTGGCGACCAACTCCACGAGTCCCCCGGCGGGACCCAGGTTACCGAAGTAACTCTTGGGAGCCGTGACCGGTACCGTACCCAGCAATCGCTGAATCGCCATCGCTTCCTGGACATCATCGATCGGTGTACTCAATCCGTGCGCATTGACGTGGCTCAGTTGGTCCGGTCGGATACCGGTCGCGTCGAGGGCCGCTTGGATGGAGCGGCTGATCGCCGCGGCGCGACTATTCGTGCCTTCCTGGCCGGTATCCATAGAAACGCCACCGCCACAGACTTCAGCCAAGATGTTTGCACCTCGTGCTTCCGCATGCTGACGCGTTTCGAGAATCAACGCAGCGGCACCTTCCCCATTGACCATCCCGTCTCGATCGACATCGAAAGGTCGGCTGGCGGCAGCCGGATTGTCGCTCCGATGCGACAGGTTCAAATCGCCACGATACATCCAAGCGGTCAGGCAAATGCGTGAGCCGGCCGCACCGACAACCATCACATCGCTGATACCGCGTTCGAGGACACGGCACGCTTCCATCATCGCCAGCAGGCTGGAAACTTCACCCAGCACAATCGTATTGTTCGGTCCCCTCGCATCGAGTGCGATTGCCACATGGCAGGCGGCCATGTTCGGCAAATGCTTCAACATATTGAGGGGATACAGATGACTGGGAAACTGTTCGCCAAACATTCCAAAGTGGAATTGACCATCCTTCAGGCAGTGCTGAAACAGATCGACCAATTCCCGCGGATCCCCGTAGAGCATCTGACTGCCAAAGACGGCTCCAATTCGATCGGGCGGTGTATTCGTCGGGTCGAATTGCGCGTCTTCGATGGCCAACATCGCGGCCGAGAACGCCGTCTGGATCTCCCGGCACATGACCTTCAGGGCTTTTCGCGGCCGAACATATTGTCGCGCGTCAAACTCTTTCAGCTCCGCGCCAAACGAGACCGGCATGGAGGTCCCGTCAAAGACTGCCAAGGGGCCCACTCCCGATCGCCCCTCACAAAGCGACTGCCAAAAGGCTTCACGCCCGATCCCGATGGGACTGACAACGCCCACGCCGGTAATCACAACTTCCCTGGACGGGTTCATCGGCGGAATCGCATTGTGGAGACAAGAGCGGCGGCAACGAGAGCGAAGGGCGGCCGAGCCGCAATCATCTCGGGGGCTGCGGCCCTCGTGTCACGGGTCGCTCCCGTCGGTCGCTCGAATACTTGCCGAGATGACAACATTTCCACGGTTCAAAGTGCATGGGGCCCGCGGACGCGTCACACGCGGCGTCGGGATCTGAGTGGTCATCGTACCGCCGCCCGGCCCGAGGCTCAAGGCAGACCCGAACCGGCCGAGGCACCTGGAAACGAGGCACTTGGTATTCTGACCCGACGACGGAAACCCGAAGCGCCAGCGAAGGGGTCAGCGTAAAGCGACAATTTGCCTGGATTTGACCCAAGACTCGAACCGGGACGTGGTCTGGACGCTGGGCAGGTTGTTTCCGCTGTCACCCCGAGCTCTTCGCTGGCGCTTTTTGAAGTTGCACATTTCGACGGCACGTAGCCGAATTCGTGAGAATTCGGAGGGGTCTTGTAGGGGGAACCCATTCGCACACCCCCGAATTCTCACGAATTCGGCTACGTGCAACTTTAAATCGCGTGCTTCGAGTTTTCGTGCTTGATTTCCCGCGGAAAGCATCAAGAACGGACGTGGACTGTCAGGCAGCGACACCCTTGTTGGACTCGGATCGGACCACGGTCGACCCCGCTCACCGATTTCGCCTCGAATTTCGCCCGGCCGGTTGGAGACGGATGGAGAATACGGCGGATCCCGTTTTGTGGATTTCTCGGTTTCGCGGTAGGATGGAGAGGCTATAAGATCTTACCTTTGGCGGGAAGGCGTGAGCCCGTTGTGTCGAGACGAGATCTCTTCCGATCTCCCCGCCTGCCCTGCTCCAGAATCCTACCGAGAGAGAGAAATTCCCATGCACCGCCCGCACCGTCGTCTTTCCTTCCTTGAGGCCCGTCCTTTTCGCGGTGGTCTGACCGGAGGTCTGCTTGCCGCGGTTTTCGCCGTGCTCACCCAGTCCGCCTTCGCCGCTGAGGCACCGCTCGGCATCAGCTCGACCGAACCGGAAAGCGGCCCGTTCGTGAAGACGGAAGAGGGCTTCATGGTCCCCTACACGGTCACGATCCCCGGCACGGAGATCACCTTCGAAATGGTCCCCATCCCGGGCGGGACGTTCCGCATGGGAAGCCCGGAAGACGAGGAGGATCGGCAGGAGGACGAGGGACCTCAACTGGAAGTCAGCATGGAACCGTTCTGGATGGGGAAGTATGAGGTCACCTGGTCGGAGTACAAGGAGTTCATGCGGCTGTACAACTTGTTCAAGGATTTCGAGATCAAGAAGATCCGTTCCATTGATGAACAAAATAAGGTGGATGCGGTGACGATCCCGACGCCGCTTTACGACCCGAGCTATACGTTTGCGCTCGGCGAAGAACCGCGTCATCCCGCGGTCACCATCAGTCGCTATTCCGCCCGCCAATACACGAAGTGGATCAGCCTGCTCACCGGTTCGTTTTATCGACTCCCGACCGAAGCGGAATGGGAGTATGCCTGTCGCGCCGGCAGCCAGACGGCCTATTCGTTCGGCGACGATCCGGCGGACCTCGATGACTACGCCTGGTATTACGACAACGCGGACGAAACGTACCACGAAGTTGGACAGAAGAAGCCCAATGCGTGGGGCCTGTACGATATGCACGGCAATGTCGCCGAACTCGTGCTGGATCAGTATGCGGCCGATGCGTACGCGCAATACGAAGGAAAACCGGTTGCGGGCAAGCAGGTCCTCGTGCCCACGACGAAGGAGATCCCCACCGTCATCCGAGGCGGAGCCTGGGATTTTGAAGCCGATCGACTGCGGAGTGCGGCCCGTGGGTACACGGAGGATTGGCGCGATGACGATCCGAATCTGCCGAAGAGCCCCTGGTGGTTCGCTGATGATCCTTCGATGTGCGTCGGCTTCCGCATCGTTCGCCCCCTGCACAACGCACCGCCCGAACGAAGAGGTCAGTACTGGGATGCCGATTCCGAGGAATTGCAACAGGCGATTGACGATCGCATGTCCGAAGGTCGCGGCGCACAGGGGATCGTGGATCAGCAGCTGCCCGAGGTGATTCGCGAAAACCAGAAGTGATGCTTTATCCAACGCAAACGCGATCTACGAATTGTAGAGCAGCGTGACGCACTCGACGTATTTGGGCATCGAGGTGCGCTGCAGATTGAAGCTCTCGGCCAGCGTGTGCATCCACTCGGGAAACCGGTCGGTGAACTTCAGTTCGAGCACGATGCCCTGGATTTCGGGCTTGGCCCAGCGCTCGAGCTCCGAGATATCAATCGAGCCGCGGTAGGGACCGGCGCGCAGGTTTCGGTCGAACGTGACGCGCTGCACATTGCTGTCGGGACGCTCGTAGCCTTCGCGCATGTAGGACGTGTAGGCCGTCGGCCGCGCATTGATCTTTTGACAGAGTTCGCAGAAGTTGTACATAGCGCGAAAGTTCTTTTCGTCGTCGACAACCAGATCCGAACGATCGAGCCACTCGCCCGCTAGCAGCCGCTCGGCACACGACCGCTTGACGGCCGCACGCTGCTTGAGGATGACCTGGTTCTGTCGCCGCTTGATCTCGAGAAAGAGGGGACTGTCGGGACGATCATCATAGAATCGAACCCGGATCTTGAACCGGTTCTTGACTCCCTCCACGGTCGCCCAACACGTCATCAGGTCCGGACTGTCGAAATAGAGACTGTGCACCGGATAGCCCACCCCCTGTTTGCCCTCGGTGTACTTGTCCGGAAGCAGATAGCACTCGACAAACTTGCGGATCTGGACCGCTTGCACTTCGGTTACGAAGTACTTGTATTCGTAACGAGAAGCCTGCGTTGTATCGGGAGCAATCATCAGCGGATCAAAAGCCGGTCCATTCCCTCGGGACGAGCGGAAACAAAGGCACAAGGATCTTCGTCGCCGAATTCGTCAGAATTCGGATGGCAGCGTCTGATCACCAAGCCACTCAGCACGGTGCACTCGGCGGGACTTGCGCGGGTGAGACGAAGAACCATTCCTCGGGCAAGACCGGCCTTGGTGCGTCCAAAGGAGGTTAGCACACAGAACCGAATGACCCCAGAGCAATAGGCTATAGGCTGGAGGCTGGAGGCTGCAGTCTCCAGTCTCCAGTCTCCAGTCTCCAGTCTCCAGTCTCCAGTCTCCAGTC
>CAZFWV010000296.1:0-8640 GCA_964522605.1 uncultured Pirellulaceae bacterium | reverse complement strand
GGTTCCTGTTTCCGGATCGGCCCAACCGGGACCTGTCGGATTGTTGACGTGAACTTCGCCGACAACTCGGGGATGAACCTGATGCTGACCGTTGAAGTGAATCCCATTCCAATTGATGAATCCCGAACCGGTCCAGGCGGCGGCCCAACGCAACGTATCGTGGTCGAAAACCATCCAGGCCTTTCCGCGAGACACTCCACCCGGTCCCGGATCCAGACGAACGGCGATCCCTTTCTGCGCGAAATTCGAACCGTCCGAGCCAACCTCGTACGTATTCATCAAATACGGACCGTAGTCCATGGTCACCCACGGCTCCACGATGCGCGGTTCCGGACCGCGCGTGTCGCCCGCGGGCAGGCTTGCCAGATAGGAGTCATTAAGATTTGCGTATTGCGATGGATTGAGAGGCTTCAAGTAGGCCTGGCGGATGAAATGAATCACATCATATTTTTGCTGCGGCACCATCCAGGTCTGTGGTGCCATCAGTCCGAAGCCACGCGTCAGCGTCTGGTACATCGTGTAGGGATCGCTACCGTGTTTGAAGCGGTCCGTGGCGAATCGCAACGAGGTGGGCAGCGAACCCGGTTGTTCGGGCGTGCCATGACAGTTCTGGCAAACCCGCTGATAGATCTTCTGACCGCGTTGAAACGCCTCGTCATCCAAGTCGCGCAAGAATCCGGCATGATCTACGCGCTGTTCATAGTCGGGCAAGCGCAGAGCGGTGAGTGATGGAGGAGGCTGGAGTTCTCGAGCCCGCGGTGCGCCGCCATCACGGATTTCCATCAAGTATCGCACCAGATCGAGAAACTCCTGGCGGCTGCCCAATTGGTTGGTCAATCCCGTGGGCATGGGCGAGACGCTGCTGGTCACGACTTCGTCGATCTCATCCGCCGCGAACGCGGTCTCATTTCCGATCTGGGTCAAGTCGTACAGCACGACTTCTTCGTCGGACTCACGGGCAAGTAGTCCACTGGTTTGGAGTCCGTTGACCGTAATGACCGTGACCGTCTCGTATCCTTTGCGCACAACACGCGAAGGCTCGAGCACAGATTCAACCAGTGCGGTGTCTTCCGGTGGCGGTTCCAGCTTGGTCAAATCTGGGCCGAGACCAGACTTTGATGCGTCGACGACGTGGCATCGACTGCACGTCATCTCGAAACGGTGAAAAACGATAGCACCGCGGACCGCATCGCCCGCATTGGCTGCCGCCTTCGCCAGCGACTCTGCACCTTCCGCGATTAACCTCTGTTCCAGATCGCCCCCTTGCGCAACCGCCTTCGAGGCTCCTGCGAGAACACCGAGACACAGGACCAACCACGCAACTTCACGCACGCGGCAAACAACAACCTCAACCTTTGTCCACCACTTCCTCTGCGGGCCTCTGCGCCTGGGTGCCACTGGCTTTGCCAGTGCTATTCCTCGACTTAAGAGGACACTAGCAAAGCCAGTGGCACACCAATTGCGCAGAGGCGCAGAGGCCCGCAGAGAGAGGAGGGGGAGATGTGGAAGAAAGGGGGCGATTGGTAGCAGCATGGGAGATTTGTCCGACGTTATTTGAGCATGTAAATGCAAAAACCCCTGACAGTGTAACGTATGCAACACGGTCAGGGGTTTTTTGCTGCGTTTCGTTTTCTTTTCGACCTAGGCCGCGATGGGATTAGCGGACGTCGTCCAGCTGGACCCAGCGCTGCTGCGACGCGGAGAGCATCGCGGCTTCCAGCACTCGCTGCGTCTGATACGCATCATCGAAGGTTGGTACGGGAACCGTGGGAGGCTTACCGGCGATTTCGCAGAGGAAATCATACGCCTCGTTGACGAACGTGTGTTCATATCCGATCAGATGCGCGTCCGGCCACCAGTTGGCGACATACGCATGGTCGCCGCCGTGCGTACACATGATCGTGGTCCAACCCTGGACGCGGCGCGGCGCGGTTGCGTTGTAGTATTCCAGCTCATTCATTCGCTCAAAGTCAAACTTGATCGAACCTTTTGTGCCATTGATCTCGAACCCATTCCGGTTCTGGTTGCCCGTCGCCTGACGGCACGCCTCAAAGCTGGCCACCGCGCCGCCGGAGAATCGGGCGAGGAACAGGACGGTGTCGTCGACGGTAACTTCGCCCATCTGACTGGAGCCTTCCAGACCAGCAGCGATTCCGCCGGCGGCAACGCCCGTCATCAACTTGCGCTGTTTGATGAACGTCTCGGAGATCGCACCGCAGATTTCGGTGATTTCTTGACCGGTAACGAACCGTGTCATATCGATGATGTGCGCATTCAGATCACCGTGAGCACCGGACCCCGACAATTCTTTCTGAAAACGCCAAGCCAGTGGCACGGACTCGTCGGCCCAATCCTGCAGATAATGAGCGCGGACGTGACGAATGTCGCCAATCACTCCGTCCTTGACCAACTCGTACGCCAGTGCCACC
Source organism: uncultured Pirellulaceae bacterium (assembly GCA_964522605.1). GTDB lineage: Bacteria > Planctomycetota > Planctomycetia > Pirellulales > Pirellulaceae > CAVZLD01. The sequence continues at coordinate 6,211 of CAZFWV010000296.1, read as the reverse complement.
GCCGGACATCGACGGTACACGAACCAGACCGCCGTTTTCGCTTTCAGCTTGGCTGCGGTCTGCGCCATCTCCCGTGCTTCATCCAGCGTGCCGGCGATCGGCTTCTCGCACGAAACTGCCTTACCGGCTTCCAGTGCCGCCTTCGCGGGCGGAGCGTGCATGAAATTGGGCGTCACGATGTCGACCAGGCCGATCTCGGGAGACCGCACGAGCTCTTCCCAGTTCGTTGAAGCATTCTGCCAACCCCAGTTCTCCGCGAACTGCTGAGGATTCTCCTCCGGCTGTCCGAACACGGTATGCATGACCGGCTTGATTGGCGGCGAGAAGAACTTGGCCACCTGTCCCCATGCGTTCGAATGCGAACGCCCCATGAAACCCTGTCCGATCATCGCCACATTGATTTTGTCCATGATGGTCTCCTTTATCGATCGTTGCGCCATCAATGAGCCAGGACGACCAACGTGAGTCCGGCGACGTTCAGGAGATTTCTCGATCCTGGGAAACTCTGGCGGCGCAAGTAGGAATAGAAAGCACGGTCACCACCGAGTGGTTTTAGGCCGAATTTCGGCCACCTTCAAGAGGGGGGCGTGACGCATGCCAGGGATTGAGAGCGGCGGAGCTTTTCGAAGTTGCGAATTTCGTCAGTCCGTAGCCGGATTCGTGAGAATTCGGAGACTCTGTTCGTGGGGGACCTGGTCGAGACCTCCGAATTCTCACGAATTCGGCTACGTGCAACTTCAAGACTCATGCTTTGGGGTTCAGATGTTGGCCGAGTGCGCGGTATTAAGAGCCGCGCTACGCGCTGCTTGTGGTATCGAAACGTGCCGATGGAAAGATGATCCGATTAGGCAGACTTGACCGTCCGTCGCAGCAAAATGCACGACAGATTGACCATTCGAAAAGGGTGCGATCGTCAATCCTAACAAGGAGTTGCGTTCCGCCGCCCGGTCTTTGATGCGTGATAACCGATGTTGACATTCCGGACGGTTCGGCGATACTGACGGCAGTTCCGGATTATGAGGAATTGCGGACGTTCTACTTCGAGGAGACCGCTAATGACAAGGATTCTAAACGCGTCTTTTCGCTCGTCTCTGTGGATGGGCATTCTTGGTCTGCTTGCATTGTCTATGCTGTCGACGGGAGCGCAAGCAGAGTTCATTGGGCAGTACACCGTCACGGTCACCGCCACCAGCCCGGCTGGTGAATCGGAATACAACATCAAGCTGCCCGATCCCCCTCACGAAGGCGATCGCGTCTCCGTTTCGCTTGATGAACCTGTGCAGTTGAAGTCCGAGTCGGGTGCGCTGTTGGCGGAGCTTAAATCTCTGTCGGTGACTCTGGACGGTGATCCGGCTGTCGATCTCAATTTTGCTGTCAACTCGGGTAATTCGGACACGACGTTCACGATTACTTCTGCAGTCGTTGGGTTTCCCGCGATCGACAATCCGTTTGCTCTTGCTTCGGTGGGACTCACCCTGACAGACAATGAGCCCCTTCCTGGCAATGGGGCTTATGCCAACATTGTGGCACCGAATGCGGGTATGTATCAGGCGACGTACAATTCTGGAACCAACTTTGCTGACCTACTGGGTAGTGTAAGCTTAGTTGGGTCCGGCACTGTCGTGGCCGAGGCGTCCAGTCTGTCGGAGGGAGGACTCGATAAGATCGAGGGTTCTGTCACCGACATCCAAGCCCAAGTGAAGTTCACTTTGTCGGCGAATGATCAAGCTTCGGGTACGAGCAGGTTCGAAGTGAGCGAAGTGCCGGAACCGGTTTCGCTTCAGTTGTTGCTCGCTGGTTTCGTGGGGCTTTTGATCGCAGGTCGCCGCCGCGCTGTCTAATCGAAAGATCTGCTAGAACTGGTCGACGGGACTCGGCAAAAACATCTGGTTTGTTTCCAAAAGGCCACACCTCGATTCGCGGGGTGTGGCCTTTTTTCATCTTCATTGACACGTTTCTGGTCCGGTTCATACTCAGTTCAATGGCTGAGCAAAACCATTCACTGTGGCGCGGCCGACGGCCCGTAGAATGTGACACGAATTCGATGAATCCCGGACTCCCGTTGATGGTCGTCCTGAATCATTGGTGGCGCCGCAGTCAGTAGATTGACAAACTTGAGGAGACGCTCGTGAAGATCAAACCGCGATTTGTGGCCGGTCCATGGACCGTGGCAGTCTTTTGTACTGCAATCATTCCGCTGCTGACGGGAAGTGGTCAAGCAGCTTTTATTGGGCCGATCGTGAAGATCCATGCCAAGAGCGCTTCGGGAACTGCCGAGGCGACATGGCAAGTTCCCCAAGATTTGAAGGATGGATCGGAGCTAGTCACGTTGGCAATCAATCGGCCGATTGGATTCTCACCCTCGAGCGATTCCATCGGCAACATTGAAAGTCTGCTTATCGAGTTGGACGGAGACCCGGCGGTCGATCTGCAGTTTGCTGTGAATGCGGGGACCGAAGAGACGACGTTTACGATTACGTCGGCGATCGTTTCGTTTCCCGGGATCACGAATCCCCAGGCATTCGCGTCGGCCGCAATCACACTGACCGACGGGAATGACCTCCCGGGCGATGGGGGCTTTGTGAGTGTTCGAGCTCCGAACGCGGGTGTCTATCAGGCCACATACAACTCGGGGACCGTGTTCCAAGATCTCATCGGAACGTTGACCCTGGACGGTCCCGGCTCGACGAGTGCAAATTTCACTTCGGACCTGTTGACGATTCCAGGAATGGTTACCGACATACAATCCCAGTTCTCGTTCACACTCTCGGCCTATGATCGGGCCTCAGGCACCAGCCGGTTCGAGGTGGTACCCGTACCCGAACCGACGTCATCGGTTGCTCTGCTGTTGGGGCTGGGTGGATTGATGTTCGTTCGTCGTTGGTTTTCGGTGTAACCTACGAAGCATCCTCGGCTCGGCAGGAGCCTCGCCCTGGGTTGTTGAAAATGTTTTCGACTCGGAAACAGGGGAAGTTCTGGCAGGCAAGGAACCAACCGAAATCCTCGCTCCCTTCTCCCCCAGCCCCTCTCCCCGAAACGGGGCGAGGGGAGCCAGAGTGGATCGGGTCGGCTACGGACGAGCCTGTCAGATTTTCAACAGCCCAGCCTCGCCCTCCCAGTGTGGAAAACCTCTCTAGGCTTGCTCCCGCGCTGCACTGGCAAAGCCAGTGGCACCCGCACGAACCTCCCTCAGGGCACTGGCAAAGCCAGTGGCACCCGTGCGGCCAGGGAGCCGGAGAGTGACGAACAAGGAGTTCCGATTGTTGAGGGGAATGACAAGCGGTAGGCCGACTTGAGACAAGTCGGCCTACGTTGCCAGTGGCGTTGTGAGGACAAAACCTAGTACTGCACTTCGACCCAGGCGCGTTTCTTGTGGCTATCAAGGACGGCTTCGCAGATCGCGACTTCCTTATGGCCATCGACGAACGTGCTCCAATCAGGTTCGGCGGGCATCGTTCCGCCGGCGAGCACGGCGCGATAGACGTTTCGGCACAGGTTCTTCGGCCCATCGGGGTAACCTTCGGTGTGACCCCCGGGGTAATGAGCGTATTCGCGAGCTGCCGGATCGATGAGCGCGGGATCTTTGGCAAGAATCTCATTCGCCTTATCCCGGTAGCCGATCCACATCTCATTGGGACGTTCTTGATCCCAGGCGAGCGCACATTCGGAACCGTCGATTTCGAAATACAGCCGATTCTTCCGGCCGGCTGACACCTGGCTGACGGTGAACACACCATGGCCACCGTTCGACAGGTGGAACAGCACGGAAGCATAATCTTCAGTGTTAATCGGTTGCGCTTCGTAATCGCTCGGTTGCAGCACCTTGCCGCTGTAGGTCTCCACCTCCCGTTTCGGCTTCATCCGATTCTTGTGGACCGTATTCAGATCGGCCATGACCTGAGTGATGGTCAGTCCGGTTACGAACTGCAGTAGATCGCACCAATGGCTGCCGATATCGGCGATCGCTCGGCTATCACCGGATAGTTCAGGAACAAGCCGCCAGTTCCAGTCGGTGGCCAGGAACAGCCAGTCTTGAAGATACGATCCATGAATTGCGTAGACGTCACCGAGTTGGCCGTTCTTGGCCATCTGGCGGGCGTGCTGAATCAGGGGGTAGTAGCGATAGTTAAAGTTGACTGCGTGGATCCGTCCCGACTGCTCGGCCAGCCGCACCAATTCGCGGCTTTCGTTGGTTGTCATTGCCAGCGGCTTTTCGCTGATCACGTGTTTCCCGGCGTCCAGGATGTCCTTGTTCACCTGAAAGTGCAGGTGGTTTGGCGTGCAGTTATGAATGACCTGAATTTCGGGATCGGCGAGTAGAGCGTGGTAATCGCCGTAGGCGTGCGGAATCGACAGCAGGTCCGCTTTCTGCTGCGCCAGCTCCTGGTTCGCCTCGGCAATCCCTACAAACTCGACATACCCCAACCGTCGGGCCGCCTCGACATGCGCCGGACCGATGAAACCCGTACCGATGATTCCAGCTTTGACCTTCGCTGCCATTCCGTGTTTCCTCCCCTTGGCCTGGGCGGCCAAGTCTGTTCATGTAACCAATGGGCGTGCTCTGCTGACGGTGCAACTGTGGTTTGCGGGGCAAGGATCCGCGTGACCAACGGGAGCCGCCGGTCGCACGAGTGCGATCGCCTCCCATTGAGTTGCGGCCCTGCCGGCCTGCGTGGTCCGGATCATGCCGACCCGGCGGTCCGATTTTATCGCTCCGGCGATGGGGTCGACAACCGGCCCCACGCGGCTTTTGTTGTCTCGGGGAATTCCTCGCGGGTGGAAAACGGCGAGGGAATCCGGAGGGCCAGGCGATTTGCGTTAAACTCAAGCTGCGCCGCATCCGCTCTCGTTGCGTTCAGGCTGCGCAATCTAGAAATGAGACGAAACCATGGCGAATCAGCCGCCAGACCGGTTACAGCGGGAGATGGGCTTAATCGGAGCGGTGGTGACCGGGCTGGGTTCGATCCTGGGAACGGGCGTGTTTGTTAGTCTGGGCGTTGCCGCCGGGGTTGCCGGGCCCTCGGTCATTCTGGCCATTGCCGTTGCTGCCCTCGTCGCTACGTGTAACGGCTTGAGTAGCGCCCAGCTTGCCGCAAATCACCCCGTGAGCGGAGGAACCTACGAGTACGGATATCACTGGCTGCGCCCGAGCGTTGGTTTTACGGCCGGCTGGATGTTCTTATGTGCCAAGTCGGCGTCAGCCGCCACCGCGGCCTTGGGATTCGCCGGGTACGCGCTGGTATTCTTTGGTGTCGACGGCGTTCCGATCTGGCGCATTGGACTGGCGGTATTGGCGGTTGTCGTTCTGACCGTACTTACACTCGGGGGCATTCGCCGATCGAGTTGGGCGAACACCGTGATTGTCTCAACGACGATGTTGTCGTTGTTGTTGTTTGTTGTACTTGGAGCGCCAGTCGCATGGCGTGCGGGCCGAGATCATTTTGTCCCGTTCTTTGCTCCGAGCGAGGCCGGGGGCAGCCCCGTGGCTGCGTTTCTCGAGGCCACGGCGCTGATGTTTGTGGCCTACACGGGTTACGGCCGGATCGCCACTTTGGGCGAGGAAGTCAAGGATCCGCCGCAGACGATTCCTCGCGCCATCATCATGACGCTGTTGGTTTCAATGGCGACCTACTTCCTGGTTGGACTCGTCGGTGTGGGTGCCGTCGGGGCCGAGACGATTGCTTCAGCAACTCGCGATCAGGCGGCGCCACTCGAGTTCGCTGCACGCCAGTTTGATCGGCCAGGCCTTGAGCTGTTGCTTGCATTGGGAGCGACCGCAGCGATGTTGGGTGTGTTGCTCAACTTGATTCTGGGGCTTTCTCGCGTCGCCTTGGCGATGGGGCGGCGTGGCGACCTGCCGCCAATCTGCGCCCGGTTGGATCCGCGCGGAACGGCACCACGCATCGCTGTGCTAGGCGTTGCCGCAGGAATCATTCTGCTGGTGATGATCGGCAACGTTAAGACGACCTGGAGTTTTAGCGCCTTCACGGTGCTCGTCTATTACGCAATTACCAATTGGGCTGCACTCAAGCTGAGTGAAGACGAGCGACGGTACCCACGCCTGCTTGCACTGCTTGGTTTGGCCAGCTGTCTGTTTCTGGCCTTTTGGGTTGAGCCCCGAGTCTGGCTGGTGGGGGTCGTGCTGATCGCGATCGGATTGGTCTGGCATCGTTGGCGGAGAGCGCGGATTTGATCGGTTCGAGCCGCGGAG
>CAZFWV010000295.1:0-8714 GCA_964522605.1 uncultured Pirellulaceae bacterium | reverse complement strand
AGAAAAACGTCCCTGCGGCCTCCGGAGCCGAAGGTTACAGGTTCGAATCCTGTCGCCCCAAGGCAACACTATGTAGGTCGGTCCTCGCCGCATGTTCCGCGTAGATCGCCGCAACACCCGACAACTCGTCCATGCACTCGCGCAGTCGACGAAAGAGCATGCCAGGCTTCTCGATCGATATCTCACATGCGCTAGGGACCTGTTCAAAAAGCAGTCGCAGTGGATCGCTAGTCCGCGTGAGCGCGGAGCGAAACTTTAGGGTCCGCTCGGCCGCGTGCAACGAGCATACTATTTGCCATGCGTAACCGATTCGTCAAGCGGCCGCGCTGGGTCAAAGGCGTAATTGTCGATTTGACAACTCGCTTGCCTGGGGACTGTGTCTGGGTCCAGCGAACCGCCTCAGGCGTAGGGCGCCTGTGGACACCGAGTCGCCCGTTCTGATACAGTAGTACGTAAACGTATTACTAGACAGGCCCGTGGCACAGGGCGGTCTGTCATACTCGTGAGAGGACGATTCTTTGCCGGCCGGATCCAGGAGAACATCGCACGACCCATGCCGCTCCGAGCCCGCAGCGGGTCACGAGCTGGCCATGAGTTTGCGGAGGGCTTACCTGGCGCTGCATCGGGCGACCAGTGCCTGTCTTGCGGAAAACGGCGTGACGGCGGACCAGTTCGTTGTGTTGACGTCGCTTGCCATTCACGGACCAATGACTCAGACACAACTCGCTGAACGGACTTTCTCGGATTCCAACACGATCAGCGCGATGCTCGGACGCCTGCACGGCCTCGGATACATTGCCCGAAAACGGCACCGCCTTGACGGTCGTTTTCGCGTCGTCTCACTCACGCAGCGCGGCCGAGCCATGCAGTCCAAGTTTTTGGCAGCCACGGAAGCACTTCGTCAACGGCTGACGGGTCATTTGGAATCCACCTGCCTGCACGCGCTCATCGACTGCTTAAATGACATGGCGGACTTACTCGAAAATCCACAACCATCGTCGCAGGGCGTCAAAAGCTGAATTCCACATCCATCATTGGAGGCTTAGCCAAATGAAAACTCGATGCCAATGCGTTGTCCTTTCGCTATTTACCACGTGTATCCTTGCTGCTCAGCCGACCGTGGCTCAATGGCAACGGGGCCCTAGAGTCGTGTCGCCGGAAGTAAGCGAGGGGAAGGTGACGTTCCGTGTTCTTGCACCGAATGCCGAGACCGTGCAACTGGGAGGCTCCGACATTCCCGAAACGATGCGCGGGGTCGATATGACCAAGGGAAGCGAAGGCATCTGGGAGACGACGGTCGACGTTGCTCCAGGGTACTACCGCTACAACTTCAGAATCGACGGAGTTACCGTGATCGATCCGCAGAATCCTGCAACGAGTGAGTCCATGGGCAATGTTTGGAGTCTCGTCAGTGTTTCTGGTGCGGAATGGATGGATACACAAGACGTGCCGCATGGAGCGGTCGCCGAGATCACCTACTACTCGAGTTCGCTGAAGCAATTCCGCCGGATGCACGTTTACACTCCCCCGGGTTACCAGAAGGGGGAAGGCGAGTTTCCCGTCTTGTACCTGCTTCACGGAGCCGGAGACAGCGACGATTCGTGGACCACAGTCGGACGGGCAGGATTCATCATCGACAATCTGATCGCCGCAGGCAAAGCCAAGCCAATGGTTGTGGTGATGCCTGCAGGCCATGCAGGAGCGTTTCGCTTCGATCGCTCAGCTCCCGATGCATTCACTCAGGATTTCACAAACGATCTGATGCCCTACATCGAGAAGACCTATCGAGTGAAGACAGATCGAAACAGCCGTGCTATGGCCGGTTTGTCGATGGGTGGAGGACAGACCCTGAACATCGGCATCCCGCATCTCGAAAGGTTCGCGCATCTGGGTGTGTTTAGTTCCGGCGTGTTTGGCATTGTTCCTCGGCCCAATGCCCCGGAACGTGAAGGCCCAACCTACGAAGAGCAACACCAGGAGATTCTCGATAACGACGAGCTGAAGAAGGGGCTCAGACTATTTTGGTTTGCGACGGGCAAGGACGACTTTCTCGTGGAGACTTCAAGAGCAACTGTTGAGATGTTCAAAAAGCACAACTTTGATGTTGCCTACGAGGAAAGCGAGGGCGGGCACACGTGGATTGTGTGGCGGCAATACCTGAACAAGTTCGCGCCACAACTTTTTCAATGAAGATTGCGTCCGGAGGTCGCTCCATGGCCCTCAGGAAGCGATCGTTTTTGGCGTGATCAAGAACGCACGTCAGAACAGATCGGCATCAACACGGGCTCGCGATGATTCGGTGAAAAGTCATCCTGCACGTCAACGTTCCTGCCGCTTCGCCTGGGAATCCAGGATGAGGCAGAGTATGCAGCCAGCAGCCTTTAACTTAGTTTCGTGACGAGCCACTTGCTTAACTCCATTCTCAGCGGGTGTTTCGTGTCCGGTCGATCTTCTTGACCGAGCGGGATCTTGCAGGAGAAGCCTCTCGACGCTCCGAAGCGAATGAATGGCAATGCAAGCAAGCCGTCCCGGACCGTCGATTTGATCCATCTCTGGTTCGCCTGCACGGATTCCGCCTGCACGGATACTGATTCGCCCTTCGCCTTGTCTTCGATGGAGTACCGGTTACGGCACCTCTTCAATTTGCGTGTCGAGGCATTCACGACGATGGGCAGTCGATCCGCTCGCCTGGGGCTTCCGACCGAGAAGACAAAGGTCGTCATGCGTGGAGCGGCCAATCTCATGGCAAAACGCGGCCAGACGATTGATAATGGGTCGACGTCCCATGTTTTGTTCCCTCCTCAACGAGCCGGCTGGAACCATGCAAATCCGCAGACTCATTGTCGCCGCCCTGTTTGTCCTGCCGTCGTGCGCTGCCACCGCGGCTCAAGAGCCCACGATTCACATCGACGCCTCCCGAGACATTCATCCGATTTCGCGAAGAAGGCCGTTGCCACTTTTAGGATGTTGCGCTCCATTCGCAGCCGACGATTCTCCGCTCGCAGCCGTGCGGTCTCCATCCGTTCATCCTCCGTCAATCCTTGGTCTTCCTGTTCCGCCTCGAAACGTTGCTTCCAGGTTCGCAGCAGATTCTCGTGAATCCCCCAGTTCCTGGCGACTTCCGCGACCGACTGCTGCTGCTCACCCAGCAGCTTCGCCGCCTCCCGCTTGAACTCATCGCGATGGATTCGACGTCGACGTTTCGGTTTCGATGTGGCTTTACGTTTGGCCATCTAGTACGCTCCTGGAGTGCATCATACACTCTTCGTTGAGCGTCTAAGATTCCTGGGCAACTCCACACTGCTCGTCCATTCGTCAAAGTTCACAGGGTACAAGTGTGAGCGAAAGAACCTTCGATAGCTTCGATGTGGAACAAACGGTCAGGCAGATCTCCACGGAGTTGAGTGTTTCCCCCGGCCAAGTGCGGGCGGCGGTCGAGCTACTCGACGCCGGCAACACGCTGCCCTTCATTGCTCGCTACCGCAAGGAAGCGACCAAGGGCTTGGACGAGTTAAGGTTGCGCGTCATTGAAGATGCACTGACTAAGGCCAGGGAACTGGCCGCGCGCAAGAACACCATTCTGAAAACGATCCACGACCAAGGCTTGTTGACCGACGAGCTGCAGCGGCGTCTCGCAACGTGTTACGACAAGAAGGAATTGGAGGATCTCTACCTGCCGTACAAGCCGAAACGCAGGACGCGAGCGACGATTGCCCGCGAACGAGGTCTGCAGCCGTTAGCCGATATTCTGCTGCGGCAAGAGCGGTTGAATCAGTCGCGCAGTCAAACCTTGCGGGCTTATGTCTGCCCCGACAAGGAAGTGCCCGACGAGATGGCGGCGTTGGCAGGAGCGTGCGATATTGTCGCCGAGCATTGGTCGGAGGACGCGGAAACGCGCGGCTGGCTGGCCGATCAGGCCAAGGAGTTTGGAAAGCTCTGCTCCAACGTCAAACGCGGAAAACAAGAGCCCGACAGTAAGTTCGAGATGTACTACGACCATCAAGAACCCGTGCAACGCGTGCCCTCGCACCGGGTTTTGGCGATGAAGCGGGGTGAAGCCGAAGGCACGCTGCGAATCAGCGTTCAACTCAATGACGAGTACGTATTGCGCACACTTAAGACCCGTCTGGTGCGCAATCCCCGGTTCGAATTCTACGAAGATTTGTTGCGCGCCGTCGAGGATTGCTACAACCGGTTGCTCATGCCTGCGACCGAATCCGCCATCTTGCAGCAGCTCAAGGAAGTCGCGGATGAGGAAGCGATTGGCGTCTTCGCCAAGAACCTCCGCGAATTACTCCTTGCCCCACCGGCCGGACAACGTGTGACGATTGGCATCGATCCAGGTTTTCGCACCGGCTGCAAAGTCGCCGTTGTGGACGGCACGGGCAGGTTCCTGGCCAGTGCCACGATCTATCCGACCGCACCGCGCAACGATGTCGACGGCGCGGCTCGGGTACTGAAACAGCTGATTGCGGAATACGACGTCGAGCTAATCGCCATCGGCAACGGGACCGCTTCGCGAGAGGCGGATGCGTTTGTTGGCGCCGTGTTGCGCGAGAATGGACTGAAGCTGACGAAAGCTGTAGTCAGCGAATCCGGCGCTTCAATCTACTCGGCCAGTGAAACGGCCGCCCGCGAGTATCCTGACTTGGACGTCACCGTGCGCGGCGCGATTAGCATCGCGCATCGGCTGCAGGATCCTTTGGCCGAGCTAGTCAAGCTCGACCCCAAATCGATCGGCGTCGGTCAGTATCAACACGATGTGAATCAAACGCTGCTGCGAAAATGTCTGCAGCGCGAAGTCGAATCGTGCGTCAATTCGGTGGGCGTGGATGTGAACACGGCAAGTGCTCCGCTGCTGTCGCACGTCGCCGGCATCGGACCGAAATTGGCCGATGGGATTGTCGAATACCGAAACAAGCACGGGTGCTTTGAGGACCGCCGGCAGCTCCTCAAGGTGGCCAAGCTGGGCCGCAAGGCATACGTGCAGGCGGCCGGTTTCTTGCGGATTCGCGACGGCAGCCATCCATTAGACAATTCGGCGGTTCATCCGGAGAGTTATTACGTGGTGGAAAAAATGGCGGCGCAACTAAACGTTTCCACCCGACAACTGGTCGGCAACACGACGCTGGCAGGTAAGTTGAATGTCGGTGATTTCGTGGACCACCAAGTTGGCTTGCCCACCGTGCAGGATATTCTCGCGGAACTCGCCAAGCCGGGTCGTGATCCGCGCAGCGAATTCCGAGCGGCTACATTTACCGAAGGCGTGAATGAACTCGAAGATTTGAAGGCGGGCATGATCCTGGAAGGCGTGGTCACCAACGTCACGCACTTTGGGGCCTTTGTGGATGTCGGTGTACACCAGGACGGTTTGATTCACATTTCTGAACTCGATCACACATTCGTCCAAGACCCTAGCGACATCGTCGCGGTAGGCGACGTCCTTCGCGTGAAAGTGCTGGAAGTCGATCTCGACCGGCGGAGGATTGCCCTGTCTCGCAAGCAAGTGAGCGGCGTTTCGTCGCATTAGCGGCGCAGCGTGTGCATGGCGGTGTGACGCTGGGTCTGTTCCTCGACGTGCTGGCGGTGGCGAAGAAGTGACTGTTCGGACAAAGTGGGGCAACCCAACGCCGCAGATCAGGTCCGCCGATCACACACCAGCAAATATCTCCGAGGTACGCCTTCGAAGTTTCGATGGGCCAGTGCACTCACTGGATGGTCAGGATTCCCTCGGACAGCCAACGTTGTTGGCGAACACATAATCGGGTCCATGTTCACCAAGATCCGCCGTCATCTCACCGAGATACCCTTGAAAAAGAGCGTTGGCCGAGATAACCGAATGGCTGAGTTTCCTCAGCAGGAATCCCACTTGTGGAGTGTCCTGGCCGCGGCCGCCGTCATCATGGCCGGCGGCGCAGACGTTGCCGAGAAATGTCAGCCCACTGCACTCCTCGAGTCGGACCTGGCAGGAGCGTTTCCCTTCGGGCAACCGAGCACTATCTTTGCCGCAGCGCCGGAAGACATTGCCGGTGACGGTCGTCGTACGCATTCTCAGGGCGCAGAGACCGGCGCCCCAGTTTCGGTCGAAACAGTTGCCGGTCACGTTCCAGGCATCCCCGCCGCAGAGATAAAGGCCATACCCGTGGTTCCATTCGACACGGTTGGCGGTGAACATGACGGTGGCCCCCACCTCGTCACAGCCGAAACCATGACTCCCGTTGCCTGAAAACTGGTTGTCGGTCACGAAACCGTCCCAGCCGGTGATCTGGACGCCGCATCCCTGGTTGGCCTGCATAATGCTATGTCGGATGATGAACAGCCAGATGCGAAGCAGGTGCACTCCGTGTCCGGAGAACTGTTCGATCTTGCAGTCGTCAATCACGATGGCGTCTTCTTTCGGACTGTAATCTTCAACGTTGTTCAGCAAGACGCCGTGAATGGCTTTCTTGGCTCCGCGTCGTCCCTGCAGAAAGAGCCCGCGGAGGTGGACGCCGAAGGCACCCGTGATGTTCAATAGGCATTCGGCCTCCTCGGAATCGAGCATCAGCACGGCGCCCGCCTCGTCGCGGTATCCCCATTGGGGTTCCGCCAACACGGTCGTATGGGGATGCGCTTTCAGGTCATGGCAGAGATATCGGCCAGCCGGGAAATAAGCCGTGCCGCAGACCGCGCCGGCCGCGTCCAATGCCTTCTGGATCGATTCCGAGTCCGACGCTTCGCCGTCACCTTTGGCGCCGAAATCGCGCACGTTGAACACCGAAGCGTTTTGTGCGCCCGTCTTCTCAAGCGAGGAGGGAGCGGCTGCTCCGACCAGGCCCGCCATCCCGAGAAATCCGGTTCCCATGAGGAAGTCACGTTTGTTGATTTGCATGGCGATCTTACCTGTGAAGCGAACGTTATAGTCTCTGCGGATGCCATACTTGGCCGGCGCGCTACGGCTGGGCATTGAGTACCAACACCCATTCGTCCTGCTCGCCGCGGCGTCGATGCAGGCTCGTCGGGGCCAGTCATTCTATCACCGCGTCCCACCTCCGGGTCTAGGACCACAGGATGATAGGCGGTTGATTGGCGGGCCCGCGATGCCTGGAGATCAAGTCGCGGTACCACTCAGTGTGGCAGAAAATCGCTGAATGCTCCACTGGGGATGGGTTGGTGACGTTTCCGGGTCAGCCGACGCTGTGACATGTAGAATTCATCATGCCTTCGCCTTTCTTAAGACCAACCGGATCGACGACCATGGCAACAAGAAGAAGATCAAGACGAAGACCTTGAACAAGCCCAAGCCACAGTACATTATCAAGTCCAACTCGTGCGGCGACAGCCCGAACATCTTGCCATGAATCTCAATGGGTTCTTCGATGCAGTAGACATCGACCTGCTCTCGGAACAGGTGCGAATCGGGTCGAATGACTCAAGGTTTGATTTGGATTCGGACGGAATCGTCAGCGAATCAGATCGTGATCTTTGGATCCATGATCTCAAGAAGACATGGTTTGGTGACATCGACTTGGACGGCGAATTCAATTCCGCGGATCTGGTAGATATCCTCCAAGCGGGAGAGTACGAAGATAACCGTGTCGGCAACTCGGATTGGGGCACTGGTGACTGGAATGGCGATTCTGAATTCAACACATCAGACCTCGTGCTTGCTCTTCAGGATGGTGGCTACAAACAGGGACTACGTGACGCAATCGCGAATGTGCCAGAACCCTCCTCGTGCTTGGTGATCATCTCGGGGCTTCTCCTGATGGCTCGTCGTCGACTTTAACTGGTAAGCCGCGTGCGCTCAGTTTGCCTCCACCTGCTGTAGATTCGCTCTGAGGTTGCGCCCGCCATCTTCGCTTCGCCTTCACCGTTCTCAACCGACTCCATCGAAGGAAAATGCACCTACGAAGATTCACTGAACCAGCGAAGCTGGGCGGACCAATCGTACAAGCCAGCAGCTGGAGGCCCATCGGCCTGCAAAGCCAAACTAGAGGCGGTCTCAAAACTGGAAGGGCGAGGCTCTCGCCGAGCCAAAGACGCGGCAAACCCAGGCTCGGCACGAGCCTCGGCCTCCCGGATGAAGGTTTTGAAATGGGCTGTAGTCATTTTTTCCATCCATGTGTGCGTCCCGCGGCGTTGCTATACTGAAGGGTATGGCCGACGTGACGCAAATCCTCTCGAAGATTGAATCCGGTGACCAGCGAGCTTCCGCGGAATTGCTCCCGCTGATTTATGACGAGCTGCGCAGACTGGCAGCTGCTCGGATGGCGAGTGAGCGATCGGATCACACGCTGCAATCAACCGCGCTCGTGCATGAGGCATACGTCCGTTTGGTGGACACCGATCGGGCCCAGCATTGGGACTCGCGTGGGCATTTCTTTTCGGCCGCTGCAGAAGCCATGCGGCGGATTCTAGTTGAATCCGCTCGCAGAAAAGCGTCGCTCAAGCGTGGCGGGGATCGCGAGAGAGTTCCGATGACGGACGATCTTGGCCCAATGTACATATGCGATCCAGCGGAGCTCATCGACTTCAACGATGCGCTTTGCCGGCTAGGTCAGGAAGACCCGCAGGTGGCTGAATTGGTAAAGCTGCGGCTGTTCGCGGGTTTGACCACGAAAGAAGCCGGTGATGTCTTGGGAGTTCCCAAGTCGACCGCGCATGACATTTGGCAATACGCTCGCGCTTGGTTTGGTTGCCACTTGCGCGGCGGCACCTAAGAAAGCCACTGG
>CAZFWV010000294.1:0-8752 GCA_964522605.1 uncultured Pirellulaceae bacterium | reverse complement strand
GGAGCCGTTCTTGTTTTGATCCCTACCCTGCCGTGCTTGTTTAGCCTTCCTTCAAGGCCTCGACAATCGACAAGACCGCTTCTTGTCCGTCGCCATAGAACATGAGCGCGTTTTCTGCGGCGAAGAGGGGGTTGGGGATCCCGGCGAAACCAGGGCTGAGACTCCGTTTGATGATGATCACGGTGCGTGCCTTGTCGACATCGATGATCGGCATCCCGGCGATCGGACTGTTCGGATCCGTCCGAGCCACGGGATTAACGACGTCGTTGGCCCCGATCACGATCGCCACGTCGACCGTACCCATGGTCGGATTGATGTCGTCCATCTCCTTCAGCTGCTCGTAGGGCACATCGGCTTCGGCCAGCAAGACATTCATGTGGCCAGGCATGCGGCCCGCAACCGGGTGTATCGCATACTCGACCGTAACCCCGCGCTTCTCCAAGAAGTTTGCCAACTCTCGCACCGCATGTTGGGCTTGGGCTACGGCCATTCCATAGCCGGGCACGACGACGACGCGCTGAGCCGATTCGAGAATCATCGCGATATCTTCGGCGGACGTACTTCGGACGTTCACGTAGACCTCGTCGGCCTGCATCGTCGAACCACTGCTTTCGAAGCGTCCGAACAAAACATTCGTCAGCGACCGATTCATCGCCTTGCACATGATCTTGGTCAGGATGATGCCGGAAGCGCCTACCAACGAACCGGCGATGATCAGGACGTTGTTGTCGATCACAAACCCCGTCGCCGCAGCGGCGAGTCCGGAGTACGAGTTCAACAGCGCGATCACGACCGGCATATCCGCTCCTCCGATCGGAGCGACAAGCAGAATTCCCAACACCGACGCGAAGAGAACAAGCACGAAATAGGCCAGCGACGAGTGCGTGCTGACCAACCAGGCCGACAACAGGAGCACGATCAGCGCCAGCGCGACATTGACCAGCTGTTGTCCGGAAAACTCCAGATTGCGACGGAAGAGATTGAGCCCCTGCAACTTTCCAAAGGCGACTAGACTGCCCCAAAACGTGACTGCACCGATCAAACCGGATACGGCGGTCGCCACGAGAACATCGGCGGTCGCACTTTGCTGCATCCGTAACAACTCGGCCCACGCCACGAGGGTTGACGCGAGACCGCCGAAGCCATTGAAAAGCGCCACCAATTGCGGCATGGCGGTCATTTGAATTCGGATGGCCAGAACGGCACCGATCAAGCCGCCGACGATAAAACCGAGCAGGATCAGACCGAACGTCTGCACATCCAAGAGCGTAACGCTCACGGCCAGCAGCATGCCCAAGACGCCGTACAGGTTGCCACGGACGGCGGTTCGGGGATGAGCCATCCGCTTCAAACCGAAGATGAAAAGCGCCGAAGCGACCAGATACGATAGCTTGATGAGCGAGGTTGTATCCACTTGAAATCTGCCCTGCGCGAACCGTAGCTACTTGCGACGAAACATGGCCAACATACGGTGGGTCACAAGAAAACCACCTACGACGTTCACCGTGGCCATCGCCACGGCTGCCGCACCGAGCCAACTTGCGAGGCTTCCCGTGACCCCGGTCCCTGCGGCGACGAGCGCTCCGACCAATGTGATCCCACTGATCGCGTTCGATCCGGACATCAGCGGCGTATGCAAGGTGGGCGGGACTTTCGTGATCACCTCGAATCCCACGAACACCGCCAACACAAAGATCGTGACGCTCGCAATCAAGGCATCCTGTCGCGAAAAACCGCCTTCCGCGCTCCCCAAGGCTTCGGACGCCGGGGCTTGGACTGCCACGTCCGCTTCCTGACCCACTGCGTGGGGCAGATCCAGGAACAGTCCGCCCAACAGAAGGAGCAACACGGACAATATCCGCCGATCTACGGGAAAACCCCGCTGACGGCGCTCTCGAAAAACTCGCAGACTATTCATGGCCTTCCCCGGAGGATGGTTGCTCAGAGGCCGCTTCGGTTTCCCGTTGCGTACCCTGACCTGCAGGAGCCAGCGGCTCAAGTTTCAGAAGTTCGCGAATACGTGGATGAACGACTTGGCCACCGCGCGTCAACAACGTGTCGTGCGTGATCGGGTCTTGCACGTCGATCTCGATCTGCCCCTGCTTCAGCAGATGCTTCAAGAAAGTCGCCACGTTCTTGGCAAACATCTGGCTCGCGTGATAGGGCACTTCCGAGGGCAAATTCGTTGGCCCGAGCAAGACCACATTGTGCTGGACGACGCGCTGATTCGCGACGGTCAGAGCACAGTTTCCGCCCCGTTCTGCCGCCAGGTCGACGATCACGGAGCCAGGCTGCATGCCGGCCACGGCCTCGGCCGTAATTAATCGAGGAGACGGCTGGCCGGGAATCGCGGCGGTTGTAATCACCACGTCGCTTTCCGCAACGACGCGTGCCATGAGTTCTCGCTGCCGCCGATAGAAATCCTCATCCATCGCTCGTGCATATCCCCCGGCTCCCTCGGCGGCTTCCGTTTCCAGAGGCAACTCGACGAATTTTGCTCCCAGACTCTCGCATTGCTCCCGCACCGCCGGACGCACGTCATACGCTTGAACGACCGCCCCCAATCGACGGGCCGTGGCAATCGCCTGTAACCCAGCCACCCCGGCACCAATCACGAACACGCGCGCCGGAGACAGCGAACCGGCGGCCGTCATCATCAGGGGAAACATCTTGGGCAATTCGGTGGCCGCCAGGAGAACCGCGCGATAACCAGCCACCGTCGCCATCGACGATAGCACGTCCATACTCTGGGCACGCGTAATCCGCGGAATCAGTTCGAGGCCGAAGAGCGTGCAACCGGTTTCGGCGAAAGCATGGACGGCCTGGGGATCGCCGAGCGGATCCACCGTCCCAATCACCGCCTGCCCCGGACGCAGCAGGCCTCGGTCCGTCTCGACACCGGTAGGATTCGCCCCCGCCCAACGGACGCCCAGCACGACATCCGATTGAAACGCCGCGGATCGGTCCGCGACAATCTGCGCGCCTTTCTGCTGAAATTCTTCGTCGGGAATTCCCGCTTCGATTCCGGCACCGGACTCGACCAGAATCTCACAGCCCTCCTTCTGCAGCGGCGTCAGGATCGCGGGAATCAGGGCCACGCGCCGCTCACCCGGAAAGCTCTCTTTCACCACGCCGATCTTCATGATTTCTCCCGAGCTGCAGAGGAATCGCGGGCGGCCCATGCGAGCAAAGTCTCAAGGGAAACGGCCGCGGCGGGAACCCGCCCAAGTGGAATGTCCCGCGGTTCGCTTCCCCGCGCTCCGCGGACAATCGCCCCAGCACGCGGTCTTTCCACCGTAACGACGGTTTTCGTCGAAGCACCGGGAATCGACAAGGGGGGCGCGCGAAATCCTCCGAGTCGCCGCAGGTCCCACCCAGGTGAGAGACGGAACCGAACTACCTGATTCCGTCGGTGCCGTTCAGAAATCCAAACGATTCAGTGGTCCGAAGATCGAGAACGCGGAATCTGCTCCTCCAATTCCTCGTTATCGGCACCGGAATCCGAACCCTCGTCGCGTTCGATTGCCGCGCGGACTTCCAGCGTATCACGCTCCCCAAGACGGTGCGTCTCCTCCGATTCCTCCGCGTTTCCCGGTCGCTGATCGAGACGGCGCGGAACGTCTGAATTCGCGGCCTTGGCCGAATCACGATCCCCGTTGGTACTAGGAGCCGGATCGTAAATCGCTCGAAACGTCACGGTACCCACTGTCAACAGATCTCCCGGCCGGACCACCGACTCCGAAATCCGCTGACTGCCCACAAACGTCCCGTTCAGTGAGTCGAGATCGCGGACCATCAGACAACCGTCCGCTTCAAACAGCTCACAATGCTGGCGACTCACCAGCGGATGCGAAAGGTTAATCGTCGACTCGCGACTCCGTCCGATCGTAGCCGGCAATTGCAGGACAAGTTCTTCTGTATCAACCTCGCCTCCAATTACCAGCAGCTTTGCCTGAATCATTCCATCGCATTCCCCAAGCAAGAGCAGAGAGCTGATCGGTCGCGCAAGAAAAGACAACCGTCACCGCGACCTCCGTCAATCTACCGGCTGCAGGATGTTGCCGCAACGGCCACTCCCACGAACCGTCGCCTGACCGTCCAACTCTTCACCGATCAATAACCCCAACCCAAACACTACAAACAACCCAGATTATCAAGTCGTCGACAATCGCTTCGCCATTATGCTCCTCGTAAGAGCCTCGTCGCAGCCCCCAATTTCTCCGATCAACGTTTCGGGCCGCAGCCAAAATCTGCAAAAGCGGACGGGCACTCTCCTTTTTCCGGACCGGGAATTGCCCTTGCGGGCTTGATCAGCCAAAATATAATCCGCTATTCGGCGGCGAGGCGGTAGCTCCGTGGCCGGATGAGAGTTGCGGGTGTAGCTCAGTTGGCAGAGCACAACGTTGCCAACGTTGTTGTCGTGGGTTCGAATCCCATCACCCGCTCTCGTGTTTTCCCATTCTCGCGTCTGGCGGGACCGAGTTGGACTCCGAATGGGAAACTGGGGGTCAGGCGCCTTTTTCTGCCGTCTGGTGGTTTTCAAGGCGCCTGACCCCTTTTTCCAGCCTGCCCGTTTTCTCTTGGAACAAGGTCGCGATCGCAGCATGACATCGCCCGAAACGGAAACTGACCAACCGATTCAAGACGCGGAAGAAAAGCCGGAACTGACCCTCGACGTCAAGGTAGACAAGCCGAGCGCATGTCAGCGACACGTCACGGTCACGGTTTCGCGAGCCGACGTGGACCGATACTTGGACGAGGCGTATTCCGAATTGATGCCCACGGCCAACGTGCCCGGCTTTCGCGCGGGGCGTGCCCCACGCAAGTTGGTTGAGCAACGATTCAAGGAATCTGTGTCCGAACAGGTCAAAGGTTCTCTGTTGATGGACAGCATGACGCAGATCACCGAGAGCCACGATTTCTCGGCGATCAGCGAGCCCGATTTTGACTTCGATGCGGTGGAGATTCCGGACGAGGGTCCGCTGACCTTCGAATTCGACATTGAAGTGCGGCCTGAATTCGACATGCCGCAGTGGAAAGGCCTGAAACTCGAGCGATTGACGCGGGAGTTCACCAAGAAGGACGTCGACCGGCAGTTGCAGCAGATGCTCAGCCGCGTTGGACAGTTGGTCCCCATCGCCGAACCGGCGCGTTCGGATGACTTCGTCGTCGTGAACATTAAGTGCCGGCACGAGGGCCAGGTGATTTCGACGGTGGAGGAGCAAACGGTTCAGATTCGCCCGGTGTTGAGCTTCCAGGATGGTCGCGTCGAGCAATTCGACAAGCTGATGGAGGGAGTCCAGGCGGGCGATCACAAGTCCGCGACGGTGACGATCAGTCATGATGCGGCGATCGAGCGTCTGCAGGGTCAACCGGTGACGGTTGATTTCGAAGTGCTGGAAGTCAAGCGTCTGGAGCTGCCGGAACTCAACGAGGATCTGCTGAGTAACTTGGGTTCGTTCGACAACGAGGGTGAATTGCGTGATGCCGTCAAGTCGAGCCTGGAACGTCGGCTGGAATACCAGCGTCAGCGCCGAATCCGGCAGCAGATCACTGCCTTGCTGACCGAAGCCGCCAACTGGGATCTGCCGCCCGACCTGCTGAAGCGTCAAAGCCGACGCGAGTTGGAGCGAGCCACGATGGAACTTCGTTCCGCGGGCTTCGACGAGGAAGAGATCAAGGCTTACGAGAATGAGTTGCGGCAAAACAGTCTGGCTTCGACCAAGACCGCGTTGCATGAGCATTTCATTCTGGAACGCATCGCGGAAGAAGAGAAGCTGGATGTGGAACCGCAGGACTACGAGACGGAGCTGGCGTTGATCGCTGCACAGAGCAACGAGCCGATTCGTCGCATACGAGCCCGATTCGAGAAACGCGGTTTGATGGATGCGCTCCGCAATCAGATCATCGAACGGAAAGTCATTGAACTCATCACCGCCAATGCCACCTTCAAGGAAGTAAAGTACCAACCGGAGACGAACGAAACGGTGGCCTTGTCGCATGCCCTGTGTGGGAGTCTTGAATCTGAGATTCCGGAAGCGAAGCATGGAGGTGACGTGGAGACGCTGCAAACACCGGTGGATCGCACCTGACAACCGGACGCAGTGCGGGGTCGAACGGAACGGCCGATCGCCCATTCGTTCGAACTTCGCCAATGCCGCGAGATCGGAGGTTATGCGCAAGTTCGCGGGGCCTTCCGGTTGAAGAGCTGTCCCCAAGCAAGGAAAGTGAACAACATGACTCCTGTTTCCCCACCTCAGGGATTCAGTTCCTATCGCGAATACCAGCGACAGCGGCAACTGACGCTGGGCGACCTTTTGCTGGAAAACCGAATTGTCTTCCTGCAAGGGGAAATCTACGACGGCAATGCCAGCGAACTGGTGATGAAGCTGCTGTACCTGCAGAGCGAAAATCGTCGCAAGGACATCCACTTCTATATCAATTCGCCCGGTGGCAGCGTGACCGCGACGCTCGCCATCTATGACACGATGCAGATCTTGACCTGCCCGGTGGCCACCTACTGTGTCGGCTTGGCGGCGAGCGGCGGTGCGGTTTTGTTGGCCGGAGGAACGAAAGGGAAGCGATTCGCCCTGCCCCACTCCAAAGTAATGATTCACCAACCGTATGGTGGTGTGGGGGGACAGGTCAGCGATATCGAAATCCAGGCCAACGAGATCCTTCAAACGCGAGAAATGCTCAACGAAATCTTGGCCAGTCACACCGGTCAACCGACATCGCGCGTTGCTAAAGATACCGATCGCGATTTCTACATGCACGCCCAGCAGGCGAAGGAATACGGAATCGTTGACGACATTCTCACCAAGCCGGCCACAACCGTGGATGATGAGGATGATGAAGACTGAGGCTTGGACTTTCCACTTGAATTGACGGAGCTGCGGCGCGATGCCTTTGATTCCTTACGTTGTCGAAAAGAGTGGCCGGGAAGAACGTGTCTTTGACATCTACAGCCGGCTGCTGAAGGACCGAATTGTGTTCCTTGGCACCGCGATCTCGGACGATGTCGCGAATTCACTCGTCGCGCAACTGCTATTTCTGCAATCCGAAGACCCGCGTGCCGACATTCATCTGTATATCAATTCGCCGGGCGGCAGCGTGAGCGCAGGCTTGGCGATCTATGACACAATGCAGTTTGTGACCTGCGATGTGGCCACCTACTGCATCGGCCAGGCAGCTTCGATGGGTGCCGTACTGCTGACCGCCGGGGCGGCCGGCAAACGCAACGCCTTGCCCAATGCTCGGATCATGATCCACCAACCCCTGGCCGGCATGCAGGGTACGGCCGAAGACATCATGATTCATGCGAAAGAATTCAAGAACGTGAAGCAGCGACTAAATCAAATCCTGCTGAAGCACACCGGGCAACCGCTCGAGAAAATCGAGGCGGACACCGACCGCGACCGGTTCATGACTGCGGTCGAAGCCAAAGAATACAAACTGATTGATCGCGTAATCGAAGCCATGGAAGGCAAGAAAGACAAGTAGCCCGGTGTCGCACGGTAGCGGCCTCGCATCGACTGGCAGAGGCCGTCGGCGACGACACGGCTCGTGGGGCTTATCGCCTCGCGAACCTCGGGAACCTACTCCACGATTCTCGGCCGGTCCGGAGTCCGTACAGCATGGACGCGTACGTGCGGTACTCGCATTCTGTTTCTGTCGTTGCTTTGTTCTGCTGCGCTCTGATCGGCTGTCGCGGGCCTGATCCCTCGATTGAGCTTCTCGAGAGCGAATTGCGCTGGATGGAAGATCAACTCTATGAGATGGACCATCAGCTGAACCTGCACTGCGCCCAGCTTGCTTCCACCCGGCGGGCCAATACATCGCTACGGGAACAGATCAACGACCTGGAACGGCAACAGCTTGCGCCGTCCAGCCCCTCGACCAACCGTGCAGCGCCGTCGCCCGGCCGTCGCCCGACTCCCGCCACTCCCCAACCCGCGTTCGAAGAACCCGACCTGACGATTCCGGAGATCGACTACGGTCCCGCCCAGAGCACGCCCAGTCTGGAATCCGACGGGGAAAGTCTGTCGGAACCCAAGGAAACGCCGACACCGGAACCGGCTGCTCCACCCCGGCGCAGTGAACAGCCGCCCCTCGATGATGTGACCATGCGCGATCAGGTCGATGTCGGCGTGAGCCGAATCGTCCTGAACAGTCGCTTGACGGGCGGTTTTGATTTCGATGGGCAACCAGGCGATGACGGGCTGCTCGTCGTGATCGAACCGCAGAATGCTGCCGGCCAGTATCTGCCGCTGCCAGGCGATGTCACCATCGACGTAGTGGATCCATCGCGATCCGGGATTGCGGGGCGGGTGGCGAGTTGGGAATTCGACGCCGCGGAAACGACGCCCCTGTTGAAGAAGACACTTCTCGGACGCGGGATTCACCTGGAGCTGCCCTGGCCCGTCCGAGCGCCGGACGCGAGCCGATTGCAGGTTCGGGTGAGCTACCGCAGCATCGAGGGTCAGTCGCATCAGGCCCAGCGCGAGATCCGGCTGGACCGTCCCACGGCAGAGCAGCGATCCGCTTCCAGCCAAACGGCCGGGATCCCCACGAATCTGGAACAATTCCCCTGGAGTCCCACGCGAAAACCGAACATCGCCAACCGATTGCTCGCCGACGGTTCGCTGGAGCCGCCTACGGCCCCCGTGGAGCTCGAATCCGCGGCCCCGTCCGCCCTGGCCCGACGTCCGACCCCTTCGAGCACGGCACGAACCGCTCGTCAAGCCGCACC
>CAZFWV010000293.1:1287-8761 GCA_964522605.1 uncultured Pirellulaceae bacterium | reverse complement strand
CGGCCGCGCATTGCCTGTCCCTGCGTTGAGGCTAACGCCGCGCAGTCAGAAAATTTGCGAAATAATTGTCGATACGATTGGCCGCTTACGCATTGCCTGTCCCCGGGTTGTGAGTGTGACCGCTGGGGAGGCGCCGCGGGATGGGCAATGCGCCGGGGGGGGCGGAGCCGGTGCTCGAATCATCGGTCTCGAGCGACGGTGGTTCCATTTCGTCCACGGTCAGGGCGGCCACTGGTCGCCAAGAAGGTCCGAGGGCGGGACAGACGATTGGGCCGGCGTGCGCTCGAGATGTTCCGTGGCCATTCGTGATCTGCTAGAAATCTCGCATGACCTGCCCCATAATGGGGTGTCTCTCGAGGCCGGATGGTTTGCTTCGCGTTGTGCCTTCCTGGAAATGGACGGCGCGGCCCGTCTCGTGAGTGTTTTTACTTTATTTGCGCTTGGCGCACGGCCCAGGCGAAGCAGTTACCGGCTCCTGTTCTTGTGCTCCGAGGTTCCTCGGGCTTTTCGAGATCGGAAACTCTCAAAAGATACGTACTCGGCTGATTCCGAGTTGGATCACCTTTCCGCAACCAACGACTAGGTCGATGTGTCGCTTTCCAGTCCGGAGGGCGTCCGGGTGGGTATTCTAAGACACGATTGAGGTACGAATGTCCGAAATCACGATCGGCATTGAACGCTGTCTATCGCAGCTGCGCGATGGAGACTTGACCGTTCGCGGTGAACTGCTGAACTACGCAAATCAGCGTCTGTTCTCGATGACGCGGAAGATGAAACGGGGGTATGAGCGCGTGGGTCGGTGGGAACAGACGGACGACATTGTGCAGAACGCTGCGTTGCGGCTCTACGAGTCGTTACATGAGGTGCCGATCACCGATGTTCGCCATTTCTTTCGTTTGGCGGCATTGCAGATTCGTCGGGAGTTGATCGATCTCTGTCGTCATTACCATGGCCCGCGGGGAATGGGGGCGAATCATTTTACTCAACGTCGGCAGGAAGCCTCCGGTGACTCCGAGCAACCGCAATTGTACGATCGCGCGGAGATCTCCGAAGATCCTCGGCGGATGCAGGACTGGGCCGATTTTCATGCCTCCGTGCAGAATCTGCCGGAACGGGAGCGCGAGGTCGTCGATCTGCTTTGGTATCACGAGTTGACGCAGGAAGAAGCCGCCCAATTGCTTGGAATCTCATCACGCCACGTGAAACGCCTGTGGCGGAACGCCCGACTGCTGCTCCACGAACAGTTGCAGGGTGAGGCACCCGGCCGATGATGTCCGCAATGAGGGCGGAAGAAACTGGGGTCGCCTCGGGGTTTTCGAAGGCAGCCTCGAGAGTTCTTTGATAACGTCACGCGTTTTCGATTCCTTCGATTTCAGACGAGCAACTGAATCCATGACAGATGACGAAGTAATCGAAGCGCTTCTCGATCGCTGGGAAGATGCGCTGGACCGCGGCGATCAGATCAGCGTCGAGCAACTGTGTTGTGAACATCCGGATTTGATCGAGGAGGTTCGTGTCCGGATGGAGGCACTTCAGACAATGCAGCGGAGAATGGAGGGCGCGGATGCAGAGACAGGGGCGGAGGACGATCTGGCGATCTCCATGCGCGTCTCATCGCTGGAGTTTCTCGCGAAAGGCGGTCTCGGCGCGGTCTACGTGGGTGAGGACCGTGCCGTGCATCGGAATGTTGCGGTCAAGTTCATTCATGCGCAACTCGCTGCCGATCCGATTGCGCGAGAACGCTTCGCGCTGGAAGCCGAAGTCACCGGCCGGCTGGAGCATCCGGGGGTCGTGCCGTTGTATGGTATCGGAGCGGATGCACAGGGTCGGCCGTGCTATGTGATGCGGTTTATCGACGGCATGACGTTGGACGAGGCAATTCGCCGTTATTTCGCGGAGAATCAGAAATCTTGCGATCCGCAAAGCGTTGAGCATCGAAGGCTGTTGCAGAGTTTCATTTCCGTCTGCAAGACGATCGCTTATGCGCACAACCGAGGCATCGTCCATCGAGATATCAAACCGGAGAATGTGTTGCTCGGGCGTTACGGCGAAACAATCGTCGTGGATTGGGGCCTCGCCTCGCCCGTCATGCGCGACGAACGTTTTCGCATCAGTGGCGAGAAGACGCTCATGCTCCGTTCGGGCAGTTCCGGAAGTTCGTCCAGCCTTGGTGCCGGGACCCCCGCGTATATGAGTCCTGAACAGGCCTCCGAACTGGCGCCGACACCGGCGAGTGATGTTTACAGTCTGGGAGCGACCTTGTTCAAGATTCTCACCGGAGTTCCACCGGCCACCGGTGAATCGCTGATCGAAATCAAGACGAAGATCATCGAAGGCCGGCTGCCGCTGCCGTCTCAGGTTCGCAGCGAGATCCCGCGGGCTCTGGAAGCCATCTGTCGCCGGGCCATGGCGCTGCAACCCGCATCCCGATATCCCACCGCCCTGGAATTGGCCGAGGATGTCGAGCGCTATTTGGCGGATGAACCGGTGAATGCCATGAGCGAACCTTGGTCGAGTCGAGTGGCTCGTTTTGCCCGACGGCATCGGTTGGCAGCTCAGGTTGCGGTCGCCTGTCTTGCCTTGTGCCTGATTATTGCAGGGGCGTCGGCGTTGTGGCTCGGGAAGCTCGCGCGGAGTGAACTCGTGGCCCGGAAAGATGCAGAGGCTTCTCAAACACTGGCCGAGGTCGCACGGCGCGAGAATCTTCAATCGTCGGCGCTGTTCCTGGCGAAGTCAATTGCCCAGGAAATCGATCTGCGGTGGAGAATCCTCGAAGCCGAAGCGGCGTCTCCGCATTTGCGCGATCTGCTGGAGAAGATGAATCAAGCCATTGTTGCAGACGGTTCGCTTCATGCGCCGCTGCGAACCGACGTTCAAACTTGGCTCGATAAACGCTTCATCGCCAATAGTAATGCTGTGAAGACCACGAGCTGGATTCTCAACGCGATCGAAGGGACTCAAGTCGCGCGTGTGCCCGAAGCGGACAGCATCGGCAAAAATTATGCACACCGCGATTACTTTCATGGTCGCGGCCGAGATCTGACCCCTGAGTCGGTGGAAGTCGTCGGCGGAATGCCGCTCGAGGGCAAGATCGTACACATGTCCGCCGTCTACGAAAGCACGAACACCGCAACGCTGATGGTTGCGTTCTCTGTGCCGGTCTGGAATGGGCCGGCGGAGGATTCAAGTCGCCAACGGATCGGCGTTCTTGGGATGTGTGTTGAGTTGGGTGAGTTCGCGATCGGACGGCGCGCGCTGCTCGTGGATAGTCGCGTCGATCAACTGGAGAGCAAGCCGGGATTGGTACTGCATCATGCGCGGCTCGGAGTGCGCGGCAGCGGACGAGGTCTCCCTCGTCTAGATCCCGCGATTCTGCAACAGGGCCTGTCCCTGCGGCAGGATCGGAAGCTGGCCGATCGGTTTTTCGGAGAAGCCACGTCTAGCATCCTCGAAGATTTCATCGACCCCTTGGATCAAGAAACTCACTTGGCTGCCATGGAGCCCGTTATCATTCGCGGACGACCGGCGGATATCGGGGATACGGGCTGGTTAGTGATTGCCGAAGAACCCACCGAATGAACGGATGATGGCTGCCGATCGAACGAACGGGTGGATCCATCTCGATCTCGATGCGCTTGCGTCGTCTGCCGTCGTGCTGCGGCCGCTGTGCTGGAAACCAAAAAAAGCCGCCAGCCCCGCGGAGGGACTGGCGGCTTTGACTCGAGATTTCATTCGCGCTGCGTTCGCGATCAGCGACGACGAACTGGCGCTCGGCGTCCGCCCGTGCCTTGCGGAGCGGACATCGAGTTCGTTGCTGCACTGGATCGAGTGAACGAACTGGTCGAGCCGCTCGGTTGAGCCATTCGAGACGAGCCGTTGAAGCCGGTCTGAGTACGCGTTACCAGCGGACCGCCGCCTTGAGCCTGTGTCTCGGCCACGACCCACACGATCTGACTGGTCCGTCCGTCCAGCACCTGCATCTCAAGGTACCCTCTCGAGTTATCGATGGCCGCCTGCAGCTGCTCGCGGTTGTCCATCGCATAGCCGTTGGCGTTGATGATCGTGTCTCCGGGCTCCAAGCCAGCATGGAATGCGGGTGAGTTGGCGACAATCCGGTCAATTCGTTGTCCATAGACCTGCTCCCCATAACCGGGCACGACACGGACCTGCGGACCAGAAGGCACTGCCCCGCCGCGGTCGACCGCCACCGTCGTGGTGTAAACCCCCAGGAAGTAGCTCGAGGGATACGGCTGAGGTGCCGGATTCGGATTGACCACCGGGCCGGGCTGCGGGTAGGGCGTCGGCGTCGGGCAAGGTGTGGGATACGGAGCCGGTGTCGGGTGCGGAGTCGGCTTGGGGCAGGGCCGCGGTTGTACGTGGTGGCTGCCACCACCGCCCATGATGCGCTCGGCCTGTTTCACGAACTTCTGGACGTCTCCGAAAGGAGAACCGGCGTCGGCGGTGCGGCTGAGGTTGATTGCGGCGAGGGTGATGATGACGATCGAGGTGATGCGGGCGGTCATGGTCAGGCTCCTTGTCAGTAAATTTCCCAGTTTTCTTACATCGAAGACTCTCGCGGCCCCCTCGGCTCGCGTCGTCGTCCCCGTTACCTTGCTCAGCGGACGTCGTCTCCACGAGGGGACATGGAATTCAGAAAAAGATTTCTCTTGGCGCGGCAAAGGCATGGACAGGCACTGCGTTGGGCAAAGGCATGGACAGGCACTGCGTTGGGCCGGGACGCCATGCACGCACGGAACGCATGCGAAAGGCATGGAAAGGCACTGCGTCACGAAAGGCATGGACAGGCACTGCGTTGTCGCAGCGGGGTGCCCGGTGGTCGACTCACGGCAGTGAACGGAGTCGTCCGAGGTTGCTGAAGTCGCGAACTCAGGCCGGAGCTCCAGGCGGTTTTGGACGCAGATTAACGCATTGCCTGTCCCAGCGATTTCCGCGGTTTCGCAGGCCAGCCACTTCGATTCGCCTGGAGGCTGGTGTCGCTGAAAAATGCACGACGATGATGCGAGGCAGGCGAACCGCCTTCCTCGTGTGTATTGAGATAGGCCGTTCGGTCGGTAGTTTCGCGAAGAAAAACAGTTGACACGCTGTGTGTGCGTGAGGATCTTCGCGGCGGAAGCTGAGGGCCACTCAGCGGGAGCGGCCGGCCGCCTCGAGATACTGGCGGCGACCGGTCTGCATGTATTCCCAGACCCCTTTCCGCCAAGTTTCGACCCGTCGCCGCTCGACTTCGCCCTGGGCGCTCTGGACCGCCAGTTGAATGCAGTCCTCCAGCTCGGTCATTCGCGATGCCGTCCCGAGTCTTTCCCATGAGAGTTGTGGTGTTCGACCAACAACCCCTTCATCACGGTTGATCTGCGAGACGCGATCGTAGAATCGCTTCATGGGCTGCTCCGCACTGCCGAAGTACAACCGAAAGAACTCGTCAACGATTTTCTGGTAGTCGCGGTCTGCGTCGAGAGCCATCTGCATGTAAAGGTAATAATCCAGCTGTTGACCGATCCCGCAGAGAAAGACGCCCCGCACGCCGTCGCGGCAGAACCGTTGTACATCCTGCGAGATCACGTCCGGCATGAAACAGGGAAAACAGTTCCAATTCTGGATGACGGCCGGCTCCATCGGGTGATGGAAATAGTTCCACAGATAGACGCGTCGCCCCGAGTCGGACACCCAGGACTGATACAGTTCGAGATCGTTCTGCGAGGTCGCGCGATCGTATCCGTAACAGGTGTGCAGGCACGGCGCGACACAGAGATTGGTTTCTAGCGATAATCCTTCAGGCCGATAGGCATATGACGCGTATGCCAGCGCCACGATGAATTTGTCGGGATGAGAAGTTTGTACTTCCTTGGCGACTTCGTTCACGAAGTGAAATACGTAATAGCTATCTCGCGCATTGCTGAAGAAACCCTTGCCGCGCTCGTCGCGCCGGCTGATGGACATGATTTCGCCGCAACGCGGGCACTCGCACCATGAAGCGTTGTCATCCGGGACTACGGCAAAATAGTCCCCCATCGCTTTCAGTCCATCTGGGAGTGCGCGTCCATCGAAGAAATCTCGCGCCGCCTGTGCCACGGCCCGCACGAGCTTTGGATGGGAAAGGCAAAGCTGGCTGCCTTGGCCAGCGCCGACGGCCTGGTACTCGGGATCGTTGAAGATATCGCGCACCGTATTTCGCCAGATCGTATGGTTGCCCGCCCATTTTTCGCCTCCTACGCGAAGACGGCGCCAGTAGAGTTGCAGTTGATCTTCGGTCGGCTTATCCCATTGGATGTGAAGGATCGGCCAGCTCCCACCCGTGGCGTGGCGGTGCTTCAGGTCGGGTAAGCGTCGGATCTCTTGATCACTCGGCACAACGAGGGTCGATTGTCTGGGAAAGACGAGATTGATCTCCGACGGACCGTACCAGCGGACGCCACAGAATCTTTCCAGGAAATCGTAGGTGGCATAGCACGTGCCCTGGTCGTCAAAAAGACCGGGAAGCGTGATGGGATCACTTTCTCCTGTTTCGCGGCCCGTGGCTTGGTGATAGTCGATCTGCTTGCGATAGGTATCAAGGGGGTAGCCGTAAGTGCAGCGTCCCAGCTCCGTGCGATTCTGCGGCGTATCGTGCCAGTCACGTCCCATGAGGATGATTGTGTTGGGGCGAAAACCGATCAGGTACTCTTGCGACTGAAAGCCCGCATTGGACAGTCCCAATTCGCGTGTCTGTTTGCTCTCACCTACGAGAATGCGAGCGCCCGATACGTCAAGTTCGTCGGTCACGATGGGCAGAGTCGCCCCCGTGATCTTCTCGAGATGAAGCTGAAGTTCCACTGCGGCGAGTCGGGCGGCGGGAGTGGGCTCTTGAGCCACCACGATCGAGGCGACCGGTTTGCCCGCTTCCACAAGCGGGATGGCGCTCGCGCGGGCCACCTCGGAGGCGTCCAGGCCGACCGTCCCGGTCAGGATCAAGACGATGGCGAAAGCACTGCCGCGGATCTTCACCTCGGATTCTCCTTTGCTATTTCCGTCGAACGACAGGATGTGGTCTCCTGCCCGATTCGAGATCGAAAACATCGAGCCGATCACGTCTGCCTGCCCAAAGGTGCCAGTCTGCACGCATGACGGCACCGCCGTCAAGAAATTATTTCCTCTTCTTGGTCCTTGCGCTATCGACCGCTGCGCCTCAACGCGGGGACAGGCATTGCGTTGCGGACCGCCGGTTAGCCAGCACGACAGCTGCTTTCATGCCAGCATCTGGCTGGCCCGACCTCGCATGGCCTGTCCCAGGGTCGCGCCAGGGTCGCGTCGCCACGCGGGGACAGGCACGGCGTCGCGGCTGGAGAAATCGCTAGCATGATAGCTGCTGTCATGCGAGCAATCGGTTGGGTCGCATTCGCATGGCCTGTCCCCGCGTTGATGCCCGCGTTGATGTCAGCCAACGGGATTTTTTTCTTGGCGCTGGGGTGGCGTTCGC
>CAZFWV010000293.1:0-1187 GCA_964522605.1 uncultured Pirellulaceae bacterium | reverse complement strand
CCCGCGTTGATGTCAGCCAACGGGATTTTTTTCTTGGCGCTGGGGTGGCGTTCGCCTGTGGTCGCGTGACTGGTCCTGATTGGGGACGGATTCGGATTTCCTGGCAGAATTCTGAATAAGGGAGCGCGTGGTTGAGGTCTTGTTGATAACGACTGTTTCGGAGCACGAATGGAACGCCTGAATCAGAGACTGGCGGAGGGAGATCCGGCTGCGTTCGCGGAGCTCTATGACCAGCTTGCGGATCGCGCGTACCACTACCTCCTCGCGGAAACCGGTTCCGCCGAAGACGCCGCCGACCTATTGCAGGAATCATTCGCGCGTCTTTACGGCTCCAGAGAACGGCTCCGAGGCGTCGAGCACATCGCTGGCTACGTATTTCAGGTGGTCCGCAATGAAGCGAAACGCTGGAGGAGACGTCGACGAGCAAGGCCAGCCACGGCGGAATTGCTGTTTGAACCAGCGGTTGACGCGACACGATCCGAACAAGAGTTCCGCGAGCTTGTGGCGAAGGCGATGAATGCACTGCCGGCGAACTATCGCGAAGTGGTGGAATTGAAAATGTTCGCCCGACTGAGTTTCGCCGAGATTTCCCCCGTCCTAGGAATTCCTCTCGGCACGGCCGCGACTTGGTACCGACGCGCGCTCGGGCAGATGCGCGAAACCCTGCACTGTGGAAAGCCAGAATGAACGAATTTGACGATCATGCTTTCGAGCAGCAGCTTGGCCGTTTGGTGCCTCGCGGAGCGCCACCTGAATTGCGGGAGAGAATCCTCGTCCGCCTCGGCGATTCACCCTGCCCGCCGGGAAACGGCCTGCGCCGCTTCGTGCTCGATCACCTCGGCAGTCTGGCCACCGCGGCAATGGTCTTGCTTGCGACGCTTGCCTGGCTCATGAATCTCCACCTGCAGGAGCAGCGTCTGGCCGCCCTTCTGGGACCAACACCGGCGGAGCGACGCGTCGCACGAGTCGTGGAATCTGTCGAACGAACAGCCGATCCCGAACAGATGAGATCGATCCACGACGCACTTCTGGCGGCGTTGAAGCAATTTGATCACGACCATTTAAATATCGCAGCAGTCGATTCTGTTACGGCAAATCGAACTCTTCTCCTGGAGTGGTGGAAAAATGAAGTGGAAGAAGATCGTGCAAATCCTGCTGAGCACCGTGGCGATACTACTGATCATCGC
>CAZFWV010000292.1:0-8770 GCA_964522605.1 uncultured Pirellulaceae bacterium | reverse complement strand
GAAAGCCCCTTGACTCACAACGAGCTTTCATCGAAGCCACCCCTCGAGAAAAACAGGTTTTGAAATGCGCTCTAGTAAACTCTTCCGAGCCATCAATTTGGAAACTGCACGACTCCCAGGTCGCGGTCGGAACACCTTCGAAAGGGCATACCATGCACCGTCTTGTTTTTGTGACGATCGTCATCCTGCTGGGCAGTTGGCTTCCTGCCGCAACTGCCCAAGCACAAGCAACTCCGCCGATTTCACTCCACCCCGAAAACGGCCATTATTTTCTCTGGCGCGGTGAACCCACGGTACTCATCACTTCTGCCGAACATTACGGTGCCGTACTCAATCTGGAGTTTGACTATGTTCGATATCTGGACGAACTGCAGGCGCAGGGGCTAAACCATACGCGAACGTTCAGCGGAGTCTATCGCGAGATCCCCGGATCGTTTGGGATCACGCAAAACACGCTGGCTCCTCAGCCAAGTCAATATTCGTGCCCGTGGCTGCGGTCAGATCAACCCGGCTATTACGACGGCGGAAACCGATTTGACCTGACCCAATGGGATCCAGAATACTTTGCGCGTCTCAAGGATTTCCTTCGGCAGGCGAGCCAACGCGGCGTTGTCGTGGAAATCAACCTCTTCTGTCCGTTCTACAAGGACGAGCTCTGGCTCGCCTCGCCGATGAATATAAAGAACAACGTCAACGGCATTGGCGACTGCCCGCGGGAAGAGGTTTATACGCTCAAGCACGAAGAGCTCTTGAACGTTCACTTGGCCGTCACGCGAAAAATCGTGAGTGAACTGCGAGAGTTTGACAATCTTTACTATGAGATCTGCAACGAACCGTACTTTGGTGGCGTTACACAAGAATGGCAGCACCGCATCGTGGACGAAATCCAGGCGGTCGAGCGGTCGTTTTCACATCAGCATCTGATCTCCCTCAACGTGGCCAATGGTCGGAAAAAGATCGAGGATCCTCACCCAGGCGTCTCGATCTTCAATTTCCACTATTGTCACCCGCCGGACGTTGTCGCGATGAACTACAGTCTGAACAAGGTCATCGGGGAGAACGAAACCGGGTTTCGTGGACAGGATGACCTGCTCTATCGGACCGAGGGCTGGGATTTTCTGTTGGCCGGTGGTGCGATTTACAACAATCTGGATTATTCTTTCACACCGAACCACCCAGACGGGAGTCTTGAAGAATACGATTCACCGGGTGGTGGCAGTGCCGCTCTGCGAACGCAGTTGCGCGTCCTCAAGGACTTCATCGAAGGATTCGATCTTCCGCGATTAAGGCCGGTGCCGAATGTCATCCACTCGGTTTCCGATTCGCTCGTGGCGAGCGCCCTCGGCGATCCAGGACGTGAATACGCGGTGTACTTGCATGTTCCGCTTCCGGACAAGGCCAACGATCTGGCATCATACAGACGATCCGGTCTCGAGGCCGATATCCATTTGAATCTGTCAGCAGGAACGTATCTTGTCGTCTGGGTTAACACAAAAACGGGCGAAGAGGAACGGCGGGAAGACGTCCGGCACGAGGGAAGCATCCTTCAACTTCAGAGTCCACCCTTCGATGACGACATCGCGTTGCGGGTCCGAAGGAGCGAATAGAAACGAACATGGACGATAACTCGCCTTCTAATTCAGGGAGAGCTGCCATGCGATGGAATCTCGATCCACTGTCCTGGGGACTCATTTTGACACTGCTGCTTGCGGGCTGCCGTCAACAGACAAGTACGTCGTCGCCAACACCCGACGAGCCGGCCACGGTTACGCCGCGAGATCTTGCCATGCAGGCCCAATCGGATATGCTCGACCAGCTACTGCGACGACTGACTGACGCACTTTCGCAGGGCGGTCCCGCAGCAGCCATCTCCATCTGCCAGAAGGAAGCACCTGAGATCGCACAACGCGTGGGAAAGAAGCATGGCGTGGCAATCGGCCGAACTTCGTTTCGTCTGCGAAATCCGCAGAATGAGCCGCCCGAATGGGCACAACCACTCGTCGAGCAACGCCTGGCCGAACCGCAATTCGTGGATCTGCCGGATGGTCGACTTGGCGCTCTTTTGCCCATTCGATTGAAGCCTCAATGCACACTCTGCCATGGTCCCGAGGCCGAGTTGGCAGAGGAAGTGAAGGCCGCCCTGGACGAACAGTACCCCGAGGATCAAGCGACCGGGTTCCAGGAAGGTGACTTGCGAGGCTGGTTCTGGGTGGAAGTTCCTGCCACTGCGAATCGGGATTCGGGGTAATGGTCGTATGGCCGAACAGTTGCATCTCGAGATCCTCGCGCAACCGGATGATACGACGTGTGGCCCGACCTGCCTGCAGGCCATCTATCGCTATCACGGCGATGTGTTACCGCTGGAACAGGTAATCGCCGAGACTCCCAAGCTGGAAGAGGGCGGCACCCTTGCCGTCTGGCTGGGTTGCCATGCGCTTCGTCGCGGCTATCGGGTCGTGATTTACACGTTCAATCTTCGTGTGTTCGACCCCACGTGGTTCCACGGGCTGCCGTGCGGCGAAGCCGAGCACTCTCGATCGGCCCATGCCGATCCGTTGTTGCCAGGCAAGTCGCGGCTGCGAAAAGATGTTTCGACCGTTCACTTGATCGAACGTCTGACCGCTCAGATGACAGTCAAGAGCGCCGAAAAGTTGCACGAAGCCAGTCGTGCGTACATCGAGTTTCTGCAATTGGGCGGAATCATCCGGATGGAGGATTTGAACGGGAATCTGATTCGTCGCTACTTGAAGCGATCCATTCCCGTTCTCACCGGTCTGAGTGCAACCTACCTCTATGGCAGCCCGCGCGAGTATGGAATGGACTGCGTGTCGGACGATATTCGCGGCCTGGCCACTGGCCATTTTGTTGTCTTATGCGGATACGATAAGCAGCGTCAAACCACTTCAGTTGCGGACCCCTACCGATCGAATCCGCTGGCGCAGGATCACTTTTACGAGGTTGGCTTCGACCGCCTCGTCTGCTCCATCCTGCTTGGCGTGCTGACTTACGATGCCAACCTGATGGTCATTCAACCGCAAAATCTGGGAGTGTCGTCTTGCCCACCTTAATTGTGACAAACAGCCCCAAGGATTGGCCCGAAGAGGTGGTCGAAGTCCCCGTGGTTGATGCGAAGACCTATTTGAGTGACCCAACGTTCAGTGAGCCGCGCGGGGTCAAGGTCTTCAATCTCTGTCGGTCGTATCGCTACCAGAGCACGGGTTACTATGTTTCGTTGCTGGCCGAAGCCCGAGGACACAAGCCAATTCCCAACATCGCGACGATCCAAGACCTGAAGACGCAGGCAATCGTCCGACTGGTCTCCGACGAACTCGACGAGTTGATTCAGAAGAGTCTGGCTCCGATCAAGTCGGATAAATTCACGTTGAGCATCTATTTCGGTGCGAACATGGCTCGTCGATATGATCGGTTGAGTCTCCACCTGTTTAACCAGTTCCAGACGCCCTTGTTGCGTGCCAGCTTCATGCGCGAGAAGCAGGGCTGGCAGCTGCGCAGTATCGCGGCCATCGCGGCCAATGAAGTCCCTGAATCCCATCGGGCGTTTTTGATCGACATGGCACGCTTGCACTTTGCCGGTCGGCGCAGTGGCGTACGTCGCCGAGCGCGAACGCGATTCGATCTGGCGATTTTACATAACCCGAGCGACCCCGAGCCCCCTTCGGATGAAAAAGCTCTTCGAAAATTCATCCGTGCAGCGGGGCAGGCAGGGATCGCCGCGGAGCTGATCGAACGAGACGATTACGGACGCCTGGCAGAATTCGATGCGTTGTTCATTCGAGATACGACCTACGTGAACCGCTACACCTGGCGTTTCTCCCGACGAGCCGCCGCCGAAGGACTGGTCGTCATCGACGATCCCGAATCAATCGTCCGCTGCACAAATAAAGTCTATCTGGCAGAGCTGCTGGCAAGACAGAAAGTCCCCACACCCACCACGATGGTCGTGCATCGAGACAACTCCCGTCAGATCGTCCAGGAACTCGGCCTGCCATGTGTGTTGAAGAAGCCGGACAGCGCATTTTCGCAGGGCGTGATCAAAGTGGATGATCAGGAGCAGCTGGAACGTTGCGTCGATGAGTTCTTGTCGAAATCGGAACTGCTGATCGCTCAGCAGTTCCTGCCAACAACCTTCGACTGGCGAATCGGTATTCTGGATCGGCAGCCGCTTTACGCCTGCAAGTACTATATGGCGCAAGGCCACTGGCAGATCATCGATCAGGAACGCGATGACGCGGGACGTTACGGACGGTCCGAAACGTTGCCGGTGGAATTGGCCCCGCGCCGCTGCGTCCAACTGGCGTTGAAGGCCGCCAACCTGATCGGTGATGGACTTTACGGCGTCGACGTCAAGCAATCGAATGGTTCGTTCTATGTCATTGAGGTCAACGACAATCCCAATATCGACGCGGGATACGAGGATGCGATCCTGAAAGATGAACTGTATCGACGAATCATGAATGTCTTCCTGAAACGAATTGAACGGCGAAAGGCCGGCTTACGGTAACTCTATGGGGATCGAGGACGATCAGCGGCATCCGTGTCCACCCGTTACATTTCACTTGTTTCAAGCGTTCGGAGTCGAGCTGGAATACATGATCGTCGACCAGCAGACGCTGGACATCCGTCCGATTTCCGATCAGCTGTTGCATCAGGTCGCTGGAGCGTATGTCAGCGAGATTGAGCTTGGGGACATCGCCTGGTCCAACGAACTGGCGCTCCATGTAATTGAACTCAAGACGAACGGGCCGGCCGAATCTCTGACCGTTCTGCCGGAACGCATGCAACGGCATGTCGACGAAATCAACCACCGGCTTGCTCGGCTGGGAGCCTGCCTGATGCCGACGGCGATGCACCCCTGGATGGACCCCTGGCAGGAATTGCACTTGTGGCCCCACGAGCACAATCCGATCTACGAGGCCTATCACCGCATCTTTGATTGCCGCGGACATGGCTGGGCGAATCTGCAGAGCGTGCATCTTAATCTGCCCTTTGCGGGCGACGAGGAATTCGGCCGCCTGCACGCGGCGATCCGCCTGCTCATTCCCGTGTTGCCGGCCATCGCAGCCAGTTCCCCCGTCGTTGAACGAAAATTGGTCGGTCCGATGGACCACCGCATGGAGGTCTATCGACAAAATTCTCGCCGCGTTCCCTCGGTAACCGGCTCTGTGGTTCCGGAGCCGGTGTACACTCGGCCGGACTACGAGCGGGAGATTCTTCAACGAATGTATGCCGATATCACACCGCTCGATCCTGACGCCATTCTTCGCGAGGAGTGGCTGAACGCCCGCGGAGCAATCGCCCGATTTGACCGCAACACGATTGAAATCCGTGTGCTCGACGTCCAAGAGTGCCCCCAGGCCGATCTGGCCATTTGTGCCATTGTCACCGCGGTCTTAGAGGCCCTCTGTCACGAGCGTTGGACAAGTACAGCTCAACAACAAGCGGTCTCGACGGAGCCGCTTTCGCGGTTATTGCTGGCCACGATTCAGGATGCAGATCAAGCCTCGATCACCGATCGAGAGTACCTTGCCCATTTCGGTCTGTCCGACGCACCGGTCACGGCAGGCACTTTATGGCAACACTTGCTGGAGACCTTGATCGACCCACAGTCCGCCTGGCTCGATCCCCTCCAGTGGATTGTGCAGCAAGGTCCGCTCGCCCGGCGTATCGCTCGCGCGATCGAACCCGATCCGACCACTCGTTTGCCGCACGTCTATCGCCAGCTCTGCGACTGCCTGGCGACGGGGAAGATGTTCGCACATCTTGAACTCGATCTTGACCAGGGTGACCTGCCGTGAGATTGCTGATTACCTGCGAGCACGGGGGAAACCGAGTTCCGACGGATTGTCGACGGTACTTCCGCGCTCAGCAGCGTACGTTAAAAACGCATCGAGCCTATGATCCAGGATCCCTACCGCTGGCCCGCTATCTTTCCCGTCAGATGCGAGCCCCGCTCTATTACTCAACGGTCACGCGACTGCTGGTGGAACTAAACCGATCGATTGGCCATCCCCACCTGTATTCGCAATTCACGCGCATGTTACCTTCTTCTCAGCGCGAAGCACTCCTTCGCAAGTATTATCTGCCCTACCGCTCGAAGGTAGAGAGTTGGATTGCCGAATCCGTGATGGCCGGACATCCCGTCTGGCATTTGTCGGTCCATACGTTCACTCCCCAACTGAATGGAATCTCGCGGCAAGCCGACATCGGTCTGCTTTACGACCCGGCGCGTTCCCGGGAACGTATTTGGGCAGACCGCTGGCGCGACGAATTGCGGTCGGAGGGATCGCCCTGGAGGATCCGGCGCAATTACCCCTATTTGGGCAAAGCCGACGGATTCACGACTGCCCTTCGACGCCGTTTTGCGCCGACCCAATACCTGGGCCTGGAACTCGAGGTCAATCAGCGTTGGTGGACAGAAGGCAATGGTGCATGGCGCCAGCTGACAACGGACCTCGCCGAGAGCCTGAGCAGGGTCGCCGCCGTCGATGCGAGGGATTAGAGCGCTTTACGAATCCGTTACGGCCGCAGCCAAAGGGGGTGCTGCCGCACTCGGCGCAATGGGTGTGCCACTTCTGCCAGTGTCCTCTTGGGTCGAGGAACAGCACTGGCAGAGCCCAGTGGCACTCAGCGAACGATTCACGGCTCGGCAGGAGCCTCGCCCTCCCTCAATCGCCGAAGCTGTTCCTGAGTCATTCCTAGGTCTTGCGCGCTGTTTGCACGTGGACGTCGGTGTACTGTTGCTGCACCTCTTTGCTGCCGCACTTGGGGCATTTTACCGCCCTGTGCTTCTCGTGTTCGCCAAAGGTCTCTTCGATGGTGAACTTGCGTGCACACTTCTGACATTGATAGTCGTATCGTGCCATCTTCAGCTACCTCCATCCGATCAGCCTTTGATTACACCTACCGGACGCAATCGGGCGACTTTTCTTGCCAGACCGGCCCGGTCGACGACATCGACAACCAAATTCACGTCTTTGTAAGCTTCCGGCTGTTCCTCTTCGAGCCCCTTCCGACTTCGCGCGCGGGCGATAATGCCATCGCGCCGCAACTCCTGATCGATCCGCCGACCCCGCGCTTGCTTGACAGCCGCATGCCGACTGAGCATTCGGCCGGCACCGTGGCAAGCACTGCCGAACGTTTCTCGCATGCTGCCCGCCTGCCCGACCAGGACCCAGCTGGCGCGTCCCATGTCTCCAGGAATCAATACCGGCTGTCCAACCGCCGAATAGCTCTCGGGGATCTCCGGATGATGGGGCGGAAACGCACGCGTCGCGCCTTTTCGGTGCACCCACACGTGCTTCGCCGTACCATCAACCGAATGCTCTTCGGGCTTAGCAATGTTATGGGCCACATCGTAGACCAACTGCATCGCAAGATCTTCCCACGAACGTCCAAAAACGTCCTGAAAGACTTCGCGCGCCTGCCACATCAGCAACTGGCGGTTGCACCAGGCGAAATTGGCCGCCGCGCGCATCGCGCCCAAGTAATGCTGACCTTCATGACTGTGGACCGGGGCACAGACGAGTTGGCGATCGGGCAGGGCAATTCCGTACTTGGTCGGTACATCGCGCAGTCGTCGCAGCGCATCGTCACAGACCTGGTAGCCCAATCCCCTCGAACCCGAGTGGACCATCACACAGACCTGACCTTCGTGAAGCTGCATCGCCTCGGCCGCTGCTGAGTCGTAGATCCCTTCAACAACCTGAACCTCGAGAAAGTGATTGCCCGAACCGAGCGTGCCACATTGATCGTATCCGCGGTCGAGTGCCCGATCGCTGACAAAATCAGGACGAGCATCCGACAGGCATCCGTACCCTTCGGTGAACTCAATATCTCGCGGTGTGGCCAACCCGTGCCGAACCAGGGCCGAGGGCCCATGCTCCATCAGATCGCGCAACTGATGATGGTCGAACCGGTACTTCCCCCCGCGGCCCGTGCCACTCGGAACGTGACGGAAGAGCTGATCGACCAACTGCGACAGGTGCGGCTGGACATCTGAGAGCTCCAGATTCGAGCGGATCAGTCGAACACCGCAATTGATGTCGTAACCAACGCCGCCCGGAGAAATGACGCCTCCCTCCGCCGGATCAGTGGCACACACGCCACCGATACAAAAGCCGTACCCCCAATGAATGTCGGGCATCGCCAAACTTGCGTATTGGATACCAGGCAAAAAGGCGACGTTGGCAACCTGCTCCGGTGCGGGATCCTTCCCGATCGATGCCATCAAACGATCGTCCGCAAAGATCAGACCATCGACGCGCATCCCCGACTTGTATTCCTTCGGAATCCGCCAACAGACCTCACTGACCTGTTCGAGCGGACCAGAATAGGGTTGTGCTCCCATCCCGGAAACCTCCAGCGACGAACCCGATCCACGGCTCGATCAAATATCCAGAAAGACCTCCGCAACCCAACTCTGTTGACGTTGCTCAACCCGCAACCGATGATACGTGACGGCCTTAATTTCGTAGCCGATCTCGTGGCGATCCGGGTCGAACCGTTCTCCCCGTGCGATCGCCTGCAAGCCCATCTCGTCGGCTTGAATCTGAAAATCGTTCAGCACCAAGCGGCGTGACTCGAAGACGTACAACAGTTCCGTGAGCCAATCAACGAGCAGATTCTCGTGGGACTCCGGTGGCAGCTTGACTTCGACTTCTTCCTTGCCGCGGACCGAGGCAACGTTTGGAATCAGCAGCGTGAACAGCGCGCGTGCTGCTTCACCGAGCAGCCCGCCCCAATCGGGTGC
>CAZFWV010000291.1:1752-8788 GCA_964522605.1 uncultured Pirellulaceae bacterium | reverse complement strand
GATCAACCGGCGGCATTACTTGCGAAACTCCCATCACATTCTGGTTTAATCTTGCCCAACACAATCTTCCGTTAGGAGAGCAATTCATGTTTTTGAGAAACAGTGCGTTTAGGCTCTGCTTGCTGCTCGTGTTTGGGATCGCCGATGCGTCTGCTGCCGACCATTCGATCACACAGTTTGGTGCCGTAGCAGCCGATGACCAATTGGACACGGCTGCAATTCAAGCCGCGATTGATACTGCAGCAGGATCTGGCGGTGGCACGGTCACGATTCCCCGCGGTCTTTTCCTGAGCGGAGGACTTGTCCTGAAAAGTAATGTGACGCTGAAGCTGGAAGAGGGAGCCGTGCTAAGGGGAAGCGAGGACTTCCGTGACTATGGAAAGGGACAATGGCAGGACGCATTCATTGAGGCAAGAAACGAGCGAAACATCCATATCCATGGGCCAGGAGAAATCGACGGAGTCAATTGTCGCAACCCGAATGGTGAAGAAGGGTTTCGTGGACCACATGGATTGTTGCTGATCGGCTGTCGGGACATCCGAATTCGCAATCTGACGATGCGTGGGATCGGCAACTATGCAATTCTCTGTCGTGATAGCCAAAATGCCGAGATCGAGAAGGTGACTGTTCTCGGGGGACACGATGGGCTGCACGCGCAGGCGTGTCGGGATTTTCAAGTCACGGACTGTAACTTCCGAACTGGCGATGATTGCATTGCCGGTTGTGACAATACGGGATTCCTGATTACCGGCTGCCAGCTCAACTCATCTTGTAACGGCTTTCGGTTTGGATGCGTCAATCTAACAGTCCGAAACTGTCGGATCTGGGGGCCCGGTGAATACCAACACCAAGTCAGTCAACGT
This sequence comes from uncultured Pirellulaceae bacterium, assembly GCA_964522605.1. Classification (GTDB taxonomy): domain Bacteria; phylum Planctomycetota; class Planctomycetia; order Pirellulales; family Pirellulaceae; genus CAVZLD01. The sequence goes on along the minus strand of CAZFWV010000291.1, from coordinate 7,925 downwards.
CAGAACATGTTATCCGCGTTTGTCCATTTCGCCCCGCTTGATCGAAACCCGAAGTTACCGAGCGACAATTGGCTGATCGAAGACATCACCATTGACAACGTCGGGTTTGTTTACGGTTACGATATCGAGCGCGGACTATGGCAAAAAGGCCAGCCGGCGAAGCGAATTCGCTTCCATCACATTACGGCCACACGCGTCGAGCAACCGATCCGCGTAAGGGGCGACAAAGAGCGTCAGTTCCACCTGGTATTGGAGGACGTTACGCTTGCACTGAAGGAGGATCGTACCGGACAGCCACTGCTCGATTTAACACGGTTTGGTACGGTAGAACTCCGCAACGTAACTCTCCAGAATGACAAGACTGCAGCTGCAGTCGTGGCGAAAGAGGGGAAACGCCTGGTTCTCGACCACGTCACATGTTTGCCCGATCGAGCACAGCCGTATCGATATGAGCAAGTTGAAGAGGTCGTCGGCGCCAACGTCGATCAATAACCACTCACGCCAGAATCCCGTGAAGGGAATCGGGAGGGCGTGGCACGGGCAGCGCACATCCGTTCTTCGTCTTCAGGGCGGCGTCCTTTCCCGGGAGGTTCTTTTCGGCTCTTGGCGATTTTTCCTTGCGAAGGACGCGGCCCAGCGTCCCCTCCGTTGTCTACCTGCGGGCTGTGTCTGTCGCTCAGTGCTTGGTCCGCCGCCGGCGGCGCATTCCTGTTGTTTCTGGCAAACTTTGTCTCCATCTTAATTGTTGCTCTCCTTGTCTTTGGCTGCGCCGGCTTGGGTCGTTCCGCCGATATCAAGACGTGGAAAGCGTGGCGGCGCCGATTCGCTCCTACCGCCCTCGTCTTTCTTGTAATTGCATTTGTGATGACCAAATCCCTGACCCGCATCATCCTCGTCAAACAGATTGAACGCGGGATTCACGAGCAACTGGTCGCCGAGTTTTCTGCCGATCCTGCTGTTGATCTGGATGATTTCAAATACAACCTGGGGCAAGATCGAGTCGAGTTGTTGGCAAATGTGCGTGCCCCCCGAGTTATTCCGCCAAGCCGCGTGACAACACTTCAAACGACGATCTCCAAAGCGATCGGCTATCCGGTCGACTTAGTGGTTCGTACCACTCTGGGGCATGATGTATCGCCGCTGGGATCCGTACTGCAGGTGAGGCGACCGGACCTGAGCGGGGCGTTTCTTTCACGACGGCCAGAGGGCGCACATGGTGTGGAATCACTGGCCGCACAGGTGATTCGAGAACATTTTGAATCGACTGCGGGCTTTGAACTGACGAATGTGGAATATGGAATAGGCAAACGTGGCAATGGAGTCATCCTCGCCTATGTGGATGCACTGAGCAATTTGCCGCGTAATGAAATCCTCTCGATCGAATCCGAGTTGCGTGAGCGACTGAATCGTCCCAAACTGACCTTTGCCGTTCGCCTGAACATCGCCGAGATTGAATCGAGCCACGGCCCGTTTCTGGCTGACTGGACGGACTGGAGCGGTCTGTCCGAAGACGAATACGAATCCTTGACGTCGTACGAACAAGTCGTCAAGAAGGCGGTCACCGATCTTGCACCGATTGAAGTCCGTAACGTCCATTTCCGTCTCGATGAAGGTCAGCTCGATGTGCTCGTTGATGTATCCGGACCAAACCCGGTCACGCCGGAGGATGCAAAGCGGCTCGAAGAGATCCTTTGTTTGCAGTTGAAACGGCCAGTAAAAGTCCGTCTCTGGTACCGCAACGATTTCATTGCAGCGGCGGATGGCTACACCTCGTTCGAGGCGTTTTCTACGCCGGGACTGACAGAGAGAGAACGTGCTCTTCAGGCGATTTTTGGCTCATCGCAGTCGCGTAGCGCAACGAAAAACGGCCCTTAGCTCGCACGATTACGGAAGCCGATCCTCCTCTCATCGCTCGTGGCGTTTGGCCAATCGACTTCGCCAAGAGTCGTCGGAGCCGACCATCCTTTCCATCCGCCGAATCCATGGGCTGTCGCAAGTAAGTTGCAGAGCGCAATTCCAGGCCAGTCGGCAACGAAGAATCCCAGCCAGATTGATGCCGCTCCATCCAAGTTGGTTTGACGCGCTCGGGCCAATTCGTGAAAATCTGATGCGGAGATTCGATCGATTGGAAGTGCATGGTTTCCTCGTCGAATTCCCCAGGATGGAAAACGCGGCGAAACTCGCCGCAGTATCCCCGATCGTCCCGGCTGATAGACCAGGCTCCGCCCGACAAACCGAGGTGAATTCATGTTCCGATCACCGTTCCTTACGGCAATCATCTGCTTTCTCTTGATTACTCGTGTTTCTTCGGCGCAAGACGGAGCAGAATTGCTTCATCTTGCGGGAGTTCGCTCCGGCGTCATCGTGCATCTGGGCTGCCGGGATGCAGCACGCACAACGCAATTGGCTGCTGGCGCGACCGACGCGGTCGTTCAGGGCTTGGACACGGATGCGGAGATCGTCTCGACGGCGCGCCAACGATTACTGACGGAGGGCAAATATGGACCGCTGACGATCGAACGTTGGGACGGGAAACAGTTGCCGTACGTGAATGACTTCGTGAATCTGCTGATTGCCGAACACACGGCAGAGGCATCAATCGAGGAATTGATGCGAGTTGTGGTACCCAACGGAGTCCTGCTGATCAGGCAGGACGGGCAATGGCAAAGAGCGGTCAAACCTCGGCCAGCGGCCATGGGGGAATGGACCCATTACTTTCATGGCCCGGATGGCAACCCGGCAGGCACCGATACATTGGTGGCGCCGCCAAAGCGGTTGCAGTGGTTGAGTGGTCCCGGCTGGTCGCGTCATCACGACCACATGGCAAGTTTGACGTCACTCGTTTCCGCCGGTGGACGGCTCTTCTATATCTTGGATGAGGGCTCACGGGCGTCCATTCAGTTGCCATCGCACTGGCGACTTGTTGCGCGAGACGCCTTTAATGGACTCGTCCTCTGGCGTCGTGACCTTGCCGACTGGGCCAGCAAGGATTTTGGATTGAAGAGCGGGCCGGCGCACTTGCTTCGCCGACTCGTCGCCGTTGGTGATCGCGTCTACGTCACACTGGGAATTGACGCGCCCACCATGATTCTGGACGCGGCTACGGGAGCGACACGGGCCACCTGTGAAGCCAGTCAGTATACGCGGGAGATCGTCGTCGTGGACGACACGGTCCTACTGGTGGTCGCCCACGAAAGGTCGACGTTGCCGGATTATCGTCGGGTTGGAACCTATGTCTGGTCCAACACGAATGCATCGAACGCGCGATGGGGTTGGGATGGTCCACCCGGCAGCATCTTGGCTTGCGATGCAACAACGGGGAAGCTTCGCTGGAAGGTGGAGACGCCCGTCGCGCCTTGTTCCCTGGCTGCCAACGCAACGTCTCTCGTTTTTCACGATGGGCAGCGGTTGATTCGTCTCGATCGCCACACGGGAGAACGATTGTGGCAGGCCGAGGAGACACCGCTGCGTCGTCCGGTGCCCAGCAGCACGGGACCACGCGTGCTGATCTACGAACAAGTCGTTCTGCTGGCAGCCAACGATGGTCAGATCTCGGCTTGGTCGCTCGAAACGGGCGAGAAGATCTGGCAGCAACAGCAGAAGCCGAGCGGACACATGTCGCTCAAGGATTTGTTCGTGGTGGATGGGTTGGTTTGGACGGCCGCCATTGCAGGAAGCCAGGATGACGGTGTGTGGATCGGTTATGATCCCCTAACGGGGGAAAAGAAACGCGAGTTCGCTCCGGACGTCGACCTCCATTGGTTCCACCACCGCTGCTATCCGTCGAAGGCGAGCGGCAAGTTTCTCATCACGGGTCGGAACGGCACCGAGTACGTCGATCTGAACGAGGAGCATTGGACACCGAACCATTGGTTTCGTGGGGGTTGCATTTACGGGATCATGCCCTGCAACGGCATGACGTATGCGCCCATGGACTCGTGCGGTTGCCAGTTGGAGGCCAAGCTGTCGGGCTTCAAGGCGCTTTCGCCTGCCTCCGTGCCTCAGCTTTCCTCCGAGGACCTCACCGGCGATCTGCGATTGGAGCGTGGTCCCGCCTTTGGGCAAGTGGTGGGTCGACCGGCCGATGGCGACGATTGGCCGACGTTTCGGCACGACAACGCACGCAGTGCCACGACAAGGTCTGGCCTGAAAGCGCGCGGCGTGAACTGGGAGTCGACAATCGGCGGTGAGTTGACTCCGCCTACCATTGCTGCCGGAAAGCTCTTTGTCGCGTCACGAGGTACGAATACGGTCCATGCTCTCGATGCCGACTCGGGTGATCACTTGTGGTCGTATACGACTGGCGGTCAAACGGATACGCCACCCACGTACTGGAACGGTTTTCTCCTGTTCGGCGCGGCAGATGGCTACATATATGCTCTACGGGCTGAGGATGGTCTCCTGTGCTGGCGATTTCGCGCAGCACCGCTGGATCAACGGATGATGGTCGGGGAGCGGATTGAATCTGCCTGGCCGGTACATGGAAGCGTTCTTGTGCGCGAAGGCCCGGACGGGCAAGCGATTGTTTACTGTACGGCCGGACGCAGCATCTTTCTGGATGGCGGGATTCGCTTTGTTCGACTCGAAGCCGCCACCGGCAGATTGCTTGGGGAACGAGTCTGGGATGACATGGATCCACAGAGTGATCTGAACATGCACGACGCGTACTTGAAGAAGACGTCAGGCAATACGATGCCGGTCGGACTTTCCGATATTCTGTCGTGCGATGAAAAACATATCTGGATGCGTTCGCAAAAGATCAGTTTTGAAGGCGAGCGCAGCGAGTTAGCCGTGCTGCCATCGACCGACCAACCCGCCGAGGATGCGCACCTATTCTGTCAGGTTGGCTTTACCGACGATTCGTATTTCTTTCGTTCTTATTGGACCTACGGCCGGCGCATGACGGGGGGATATGGCAACTGGTTTCAGGCCGGGCGTTACGTTCCCTCTGGACGCATCCTCTGTTTTGACGACGACGCCGTCTATGGATACGGACGCAAGCCGGAATATATGACGAATTCATCCGTAATCGAGTACCAGCTGTTTGCCGCAAATAAATCAGTCACCAAGGAGGAGATTCAGCGGATTCAGGAGGCAGAACGCACGATGCGTCGCCGTCGCCCCGAGAAAAACGCGAGCTCGTCGGATTGGCGACTGCGGTGGTTCTTCCCCAAGGAAGAGTTGACTGCCACTCGATTCCATTGGTCACTCGAACAGCCGGCCATGTGTGCCCGAGCATTGTGTGCCGCCGGAGAGCGGTTGTTTGTCGCCGGTCCGCCCGATGTGGTGGATGAGCGATTTGCCTACCGATATCCAGACGATCCAAATGTTCGAAACCTGCTGGCCCAGCAGGAAGCTGCCTATCGTGGAGAGCAGGGGGGATACCTGTGGGTCGTGAGCAAGGCTTTTGGCAAGGTCCTTGCGCGATATCGTCTCGACACCATTCCGGTCTTTGATGGGATGGCGGCTGCCGGGGGACGCCTTTATCTGAGTACGATTGATGGACGCGTGATCTCGTTTACGGACCCTGGTTTCGCCTCGTTGCCCTCGCTGGAATCGCAACCGCTGCAAGTCGAGTGGGATGAATCGGAAGATCCGACGTACCTGCAGCCGCTGCCCGTCAGCAAGGAGGCCGATTTTGTTAAGGTCGTCGGCTGTGAAGTCTATGCGTCCGACCTGGGCTACCGCCTGCAAGCGATGGGTCGCAAGACTTTGGGTGTCGCCTTGAAGAAGCTCGAACAGCCTATCGAGACGAAAGCCACGTTCCGAACCGTCATCCGGGCCGTTCCCGACGGTCAAGGTCTGCTGCGAAACGGTTTTCTGGCCTTTGGTAGTACCGATCGGGAAGCCGAATTGGTCAAATGCGGCGTGCGTCTACAGCCCCAGTCGGCGACCATCATTCAAGGGCCGCTCATGGACCCACAGCCAAGACCGGTTACCGCGAAGGTGGAGGTGGTCGAATCGGAAGGCGTCGAGGCTGTCGTCACCGTGGATTTGGTGGAACAGTCGGTGGTCTACGTCGCCAATGGTGTCGAACTCAAGGCGAAATTGGCAGTTCCCTTACGTTCCATCCACTACGTCGGCTTTGCCATGGATAGCGCCCTGATCGACCTGGCGGACATCCAGATCGAAAAACCGTAGTGCGGCAGGGCCGCTGTAGTAGGCTGGAGGCT
>CAZFWV010000291.1:0-1652 GCA_964522605.1 uncultured Pirellulaceae bacterium | reverse complement strand
GGCTGGAGGCTGGAGGCGTCGCTCGATTTCTCATCGAGACAACAGCATTTCACTGCCAGCAGTAGACTCGCGATTCCTGGGGACTATCCTTCGTGTGGCCGCATCATTAGATTTGCATGGTCATTCCTTAATGGAAGTGACGTGCTATCGAACGAAAGCGTGATCGACGGACTCGTCCACTATGAACTGGGAAGCCTACTTGACCGCGGCAACGCTGGTCTGGTTATTCGTTGCCTTAGTCCGGAACTGGGCACCGACCGATTTCCTGATGCTTTCCACGCTGACGCTGCTAATCGCGGTGGGCGAGACGACGGGCAGCGACCGTTTGCCTCGGGCAGCGGAAGCGGTTGCGGGCTTGGGAAACCCGGGTCTGATCACGGTCGCCGTGCTGTTCGTCGTCGTATCTGGTCTGGTTCAAACGGGAGCGACAGGGATCATTGCGAGTCCCTGGTTGGGCAGGCCGAAGTCGGTGCGAAATGCGCTTACACGCCTTGCAGCGCCGGTCCTGTTGTTGAGCGCCTTCCTCAATAACACGCCGGTCGTGGCCATGTTCATGCCGGTGATTGATGACATCTGCAAGCGAACTAAGATCAGCCCCTCCAAGCTCTATCTTCCCATGGCCTACATGGCGACGTTTGGGGGGGTCTGTACGCTGGTTGGTACCAGTACAAATCTGATTGTGAATGGACTCTTGATCGAAGCGACAGGCCGTGGCATGTCGATGTTTGATCTGTCCTGGGTTGGATTGCCATGCAGTGTCATCGCCGTGCTCTTTCTGTTGATCTCGAGCTCGAAATTACTGCCCGACCGCCGACCATCACTCTCGTTGCTGGAAGACCCGCGTCAGTACACCATCGAAATGGTAGTCCAGGCAGGAGGGCCACTGGCCGGCAAGACCGTCGAGGAGGCGGGGTTGCGGCACCTGCCGGGGCTGTTTCTCGTGGAGATCGACCGGGATGGAGAGTTGCTGGCGCCGGTGACTCCCGACCAGAGACTTCACGCCTACGATCGACTCGTATTTGTGGGCGTTGTCGAATCTGTGGTGGATCTGCAGAAGATTCGTGGTCTGACTCGGGCGCCCGAGCCGGCGTTTCAACTCGAGACCGCGCACGCAAACCGCTGTCTGATTGAAGCCGTGGTGTCGAATCGCTGTCCCCTGATTGGAACAACGATTCGCGATGGCGAATTCCGCTCAACCTACAATGCAGCCGTCGTGGCGGTTGCGCGAGGCAATCGGCGGGTCGAGGGAAAGGTCGGCGACATCGTCCTGCAGTCGGGAGACACCTTGCTGCTGGAAGCGAATCGGGATTTCGTACCACGAGAACGCAATTCCAGCCACTTCTTTCTCGTGAGCGGCGTGAAGGACTCCGAACCGGTCCAACACGATCGGGCCGGGATCGCATTGGCCATTCTTCTCGGCATGCTCGTGGCCGTCACGACCGGTTGGCTCGAATTGCTCACTGCTGCATTGATTGCGAGCGGACTGATGATCGTTGCGGGCTGCTGTTCGCTCAGTCAGGCGCGGGAAAGTGTCGACTGGTCGCTGCTGGTCGTCATTGCAGCGTCATTGGGTCTCGGGCGGGCGATCGAAATGAGTGGACTTGCCCGATTCCTGTCGGAAGAAATCATCGGCTTGGCCGGCGGAAACCCTT
>CAZFWV010000290.1:221-8818 GCA_964522605.1 uncultured Pirellulaceae bacterium | reverse complement strand
GTGGGCAGGCTGTTTCCGCTGCCGACCCGACCCCTTCGCTGGCGCTTCGGGTTTTGGTGCTTGATTTCCCGTGATTTCTGCGTAGACAGACGCAGAAATGCGCAGCTTCAAAAACTGACGCTTCGGATTAGGATTTCTCGGGCTTTCTGCACATCGAGAAAGCAAATTCTCCGGGGATGCTCAACTTCAAGACTGAGGGCGAGTGTTTGCATCGCGTGCGACTGCGTCACCCAACCGCGCAAGAAAAATAACCTTTTTTCATCGTTTCTCCGCTGCTAGCTGCGGCGGGGCTTGAACCGCTTCTGCCTTGACTTGCTATAATGCGGTGACTACCCTACCGTACGTTTTGAAGCAAGAACCGCACGGTAGCCTCCTGCCTTGACCTACCCGACCCGTGAGGGTTCCCGCCGTTTGACAAACTGTTTGTCACGGACGATTGCCATTGCCAATCGTCTGTCCTACCTTCGATCGCCGCAGGGCGATGAGCTTACGAAGACGCAGCCATGAGCGCAACACTTGTTGTTCAACACGTGCCGAGCACGGTGGTGGTCGCGCCGACGAACCTGAGGCAGATTCGCCAGATCCTGACTCAGGGAGGAACGTTGGATGACGTCGCTGCCCAGTTAGGACTCGGATCTGCCGAAATGGCGTTGCACGCCATTGCCGGCTCACTGGGACTGCAGGTCGCGGATCTGTCGCGTTGCGAAGTCGACCGGGAGGTGTTAGCAAAGTTTCCCGCGAAGCTTGTCCATCGCTATCGCGTTTTGCCGCTGGGTCAGGCGGACGATGCGTTGTTAATCTTGACCAGCGCCCCGTTCGATCTCCATGCGCTGGACGCGGTCAGTGCCGCGATTGGACAGCGGGTGACACCGATCCTGGCGCTCCCGGATGATCTAGCGAAGTTGATCAAGTCGCACCTTGGCGTTGGTGCGGAAACGATCGACGATTTGATCGCGCAATCCGGTGACGATCAGATCGAGATGTTGGAGGACGTGCAGTTTGACGATAGCGAGGCGGCGGAGATGGCCCAACAGGCATCCGTCGTTCGCTTAGTCAACGAGATTCTATCCGAAGCCGTCGTTGCGCACGCAAGTGACATCCACATCGAATCGCAGGAATCCGGCATTAAGATCCGCTACCGGATCGATGGCGTTTTGCAGCGACAACCAACACCTCCCGAGATCAACCGGTTCCACGCGGCGATCGTCAGTCGACTGAAGATCATGTCCAAGATGAACATCGCCGAGAAGCGAGTTCCTCAGGATGGCCGAATCAAGCTGCGGGTCGCGGGACGCGAGGTTGACATTCGCGTTTCGGTGATTCCGATGTTGCACGGAGAAGGGATCGTGATGCGCGTGCTGGACAAGGCGCGGATCCGTTTCTCGCTGCAGGACATCGGCATGCCGCAAGATGTGTACGATGCGTTCCAACAGCTGATTCGATTGCCGCACGGGATCGTTCTCGTCACCGGCCCGACGGGTTCGGGAAAGACGACCACGCTGTACAGCGCATTGAATGAGATTAAGAGTGAAGACACGAAGATCATCACGACGGAAGATCCGATTGAGTACCAGCTCGAGGGAATCAATCAGATCCAGGTTCACCCGAAAGTGGGACTCACCTTCGCCGCCAGTTTGCGGAGTATCTTGCGGCATGATCCGGATGTCGTGTTGGTCGGTGAGATTCGCGATTTAGAAACTGCCGAGAATGCCACACAGGCGTCATTGACGGGTCACTTGGTTTTCAGCACGCTGCACACGAACGATTCGGCCGGCGCATTCATGCGTCTGTGCGACATGGGCGTCGAACCGTTTCTGGTGAGCAGCACGGTTGAGGGAGTGATGGCGCAGCGTCTGGTTCGTACCTTGTGCCGACATTGCCGACAGGCTTATGTGCCGCGTGCGGACGACCTGCCTTCGGACTTTCCGTACGAGCAACTGCGGGGAGGCCGGCAGCAACTGTACCACGCGGTGGGCTGTCGGGAATGCCGTGGCACGGGCTACTCGGGCCGCGTGGGGATCTATGAACTGCTCGTTTCGAACGACGAGATTCGTCACTTGGCTTCCGAACGTGCTTCGTCAAACGTTGTGAAGCGTGCGGCGATCGCTGCCGGGATGCGGACCTTGCGTGCGGACGGTTGGGAGAAAGCTTGCCGCGGGCTGACCACCATCGATGAAGTGCTCCGCGTGACGAAGGCCGACTGATCGCGGCAGCGCACCAATCATGCCCGAATTCGCCTATACAGCTCGAGGACTGGACGGTCACAACGTGACCGGCCTGCTCACGGCAGCCAATCGTCGGGAAGCGATGTCCGCCTTGGCGCAGCAGTCGCTGTACCCGTTGAAGCTGGAAGACAAAGCGAGCGAATCCACGGTTGCCGAGCGATGGTCGGCATGGACAACGCGGAAGCGCGTCCGCCCGGAACAGGTGGCCAATGGCTTGCAGCAGTTGTCGGATTTGCTCCAGAACGGCGTGCCGCTCCTCGGGTCCCTGGACCTGCTGGCCAAGGAGTCGCCCAGTCCTGCGTTTTGCGAAGTGATGGCCGACATTCGCGATCAAGTGGCGGAGGGCACGACGCTGGAGGATGCCGTTGCCCGTCATCCGCGGATCTTTTCCGAGTTGACGGTCAGCATGATCCGTGCCGGTTCGGAGGGTGCTTTTCTGGAAGAAGCACTCACGCGAATTTCGCGGTTCCTGGAACTGCAGGAAGAATTGAAGAGCAAAGTCAAGGGTGCGATGGCTTACCCGACGTTCTTGATGATTGGTGGAATTGCGGTCACGATGCTGCTGATCATCTTCTTTGTCCCGAAATTCGAAGGCCTATTCGACCGCCTCGAGCGACAAGGAACTGGTTTGCCGCTGGCGACGATCCTGCTGTTGGGCATCAGCGATTTTCTGATCAAATACGGCCTGATCGTCCTGGCTGCCTTGGGCGGTGTGGTCTATTTTGCCCGACGGCTGCTCCAATCGCCTCAAGGGCGCCGCTTCAGTGACTATTGGAAACTGCGACTTCCGATCGCAGGCAAGATCTTCCACAACTCCGCCGTCTCGCGCTTCTGTCGTGTCTTGGGAACGTTGCTCCACAACGGAGTCCCGATTCTCAAGTCGCTGGAGATCAGTAGCGGATCGGTCGGCAATCAACTGCTGTCCGAGGCCATTCGGAATTCGGCAGAGAACATCTCGTCCGGCCAGACTCTCTCGGCGCCCCTGGCCGACTGTGGTTTGATTCCACGTTCCACAATGGCCATGATCCGCGTGGCCGAAGAATCCAACACACTCGACACCGTGTTGGTCAATATCGCGGATGGAATCGACAAACAGGTGGAACGGCAGCTGACGATGATGGTCCGCTTTGTTGAACCGGTGATGCTGGTCATCATCGGAGTTGCAATTTTGTTTGTTCTGGTCGCATTGCTCCTACCGGTTTTCGATATGAGTGCGGCGATTTGATCCCAATACGTAATGGAGGGGGAAAACCATGCATCGCAGAAGAAGTCGCAAAGGATTTACGCTCGTTGAAATCATGATCGTGTTGGCCATCCTCGTGCTGCTGGTCGCTATGGTCGGGCCTCGATTGCTGAGCACGCAGGAGAAGGCCGATCTGAAGATCACGACGACGCAAATCAACAACCTGGAACAGGCGCTTGATTTCTATAAGGTCGACAACCGTGTCTACCCAAGCACCGAGGAGGGTCTAAAGGCCTTGCTGGCCAAGCCGGCGGATGAAGCCCGCGCGAAGAGCTGGGCGGGGCCTTACCTGGAGGAAGACGCGCTGCCTGCCGATCCTTGGGGCAATCCGTTCCAATATGAGTTCCCGCCGACGAAGGGGGGCTCGGCAGACAAGCCAAACATCTGGTCCTTCGGACCCGATGGTCAAGATTCGACAGAAGACGATATCACCAACTGGACCGCAGGTAGTGAAAATGGCTCGGAAGGCGAACTCTTGGAAAGTGAGCCCCCGCTCAACACGCCGTAGCCGCGCCTATACCTTGCTGGAACTGGTGATCGTGTTGTCGGTCATCGGCTTGCTGGCTGGTTTGAGTTGGCCGATGTTGATGCGCCCCTGGTCGAAGAGCCGCGTGCAGCAGGCAGCCCAGGAGCTGAGTCGCGAACTCCTGCGAACTCGCTTGACGGCCATCGAGCGCGGTCAAGTCTTCCAGATGCGCTGGCGGCCGGGCTCGGGCGAATTCATGATCCGCCCTTGGCAGCCCCCGGTGCGGGAAATCGTCCTGCTGGGAGACGAATCGAATCTGGGTGGCCTATCGTCAAACCAGCAGCCATCGACCCAGACCGAGAGCGCGTCGAACGACTTCGATTCCACCGGCGCCACGGCTGACCCCCTCAACGAAGTCGACGCGCCACCCGTCGCCACGCCCCTGCAGCTGATCGACGGGATCACGTTCCTCGACCCACTGCAACCGCTGGAACCGCTGTCGGAGAACGAAATCGTTTCTCCGACGGGGATGCGTCAACCAGAGGATCCGCGGGTGCCGAGTCAGAATACGACGCAGGATCCGTTCGGCGATGAGCTCTCTTCCGCGACCGAATCCGAGACCGCCTGGTCACCGCCGATCTGGTTCTACCCGGATGGACGGACGACCAACGCTCGCTGGACACTGGTCGCCGAGGACGGCTACCAAATTGATGTGACACTGCGTGGCTGGGTTGGAACGGTTCGCGTCGGCCCGGTGCAGCAGCGAGCAATGCCGGAAGCGGAATTAGTCGACGGTGCTTTGGAACCTCCTGTCGGCGATCCGGGCCGGACTGCGCGTGAGCCATGAAACGCGGACTCTCACTCCTGGAGGTCATCATTGCGCTGGCCATTCTGGCCGGCAGCGCCGCCGTGCTGGCTCAGATGATGAGCCTCGCACAACGTGCTGCGTTCCGCGCAACCGATGTCACCGAAGCGCAAACGCTCTGTCAGAATCTGCTCAATGAGTTGCTGATTGGTACCCTCCCGTGGGAATCGGTTGAACAGCAACCCATCGATCCGTTCCTGCCTTGGGAATACACGCTGTTGATCGAACCACTCGGCGACGGCAAGCTGGCGTCCGTCACCATCACCGTCACGCAGTTGATCGACGAACAACTTGATCTTCCCGAGGCCGATACTCCCGCTCCCCCCCAATTTCGCCTGACCCGCTGGGTCTACCGCCCCGATGGGCAAGTGGATCCGCTGGGAGAACCGACCCTTGGCAGGCAACCGTTGTTTGAAAGCGGCCTCTAGCATGGCCATCCGACGCAGGCTGCAAATCCGACGAGCCTTCGGCGAGACTTCGTCGCGCAACGATGGCGCGCTACGAGTTATGTACGAAGAACGAGAACTTGAATCGCAAGTTTTGAAGTCGCACATTTCGTCAGTCCGTAGCCGAATTCGTGAGAATTCGGATCTGTTGTTCGTGAGTCCCCCTGCTCGAGACCGCCGAATTCTCACGAATTCGGCTACGTGCAACTTCAGAATTGGCGCTTCGGGTTTTCGTGGGTCACGCGATGTGCGAGCGAAGCGCACTGGCTTTACGCTGCTGGAGATTATGATCGCCACGTTGTTAATGGCGGTCTTGCTCCTGGCGACGTGGAGTCTGTTAGGGCTTTACCAGAATCAGTTTGAGCGGAATCAACAGCGAACCGAACGAGCCCAGTTGATCCGCTCGGTGCGCCAGCGACTGGAGGAAGACCTGCGCCGCTGTCTGGTCGATGCCCTGCACGAGAATCCATCGTCCTCTTCATCCGCGCCGGCCGAGGAGGCGGACCCGGACCAGGCTGCGAGTGTCCTTTCGGCAAGCGTGCCAACGGCGAACAACACAGGCTCACCACCGGCCTCGATGTCTTCGTTCTCTGAGCAAGCGGACCCGCTCGACGCGCTCAATCCGCTGGATCCGCTCGACGCTGCGGGAATGAGTTCGCTGGGCCCGGATCTCGCGGCAGAATTGGCGCAAGAAGTCTGGCTGCAACCGGCGATCGGCCTGCGCGGCAACGCGCGCGGCCTGGTACTCGATGCGCTGCAACCGCTCGAACCCGCGATGGCGACGACGAGCGAATCGAGTGACTTGCGTGACTTGCGTGACGAACAACAGGCCCCTCCACCCGATGTCGTACGCCGCGTGATTTATCTGTTCACTGATGAGGCCACTTCTTTACGACAGGGACGTCCGGCGGGACTCCTGCGATGCGAATGGACCGAACGCGAACTGCTGACCTTGCAGTCGGTCGCAGCGGGTGGCGATTTGTACATCCTGCTCGAGAATCTGGTCGCCGATTGGCCGGTCGTGGAAGCCACCGGCACCAACACCGGCACGATGGCTTCCGAGTCGCTGCGTGATCCACTCGAACTCAACCGACAAGCCTCGGCGGAAATGGAACAGGTCACGACCCACATCGAGCAACGCGTGGATCTGCTGCCCGAGATCAGCGCCTTTCGCCTTCGCTATTTCGATGGGGGTGGATGGCGCGACCGTTGGGACAGCCGACAGGAGAAGATGCTGCCCGTGGCGGTCGAACTTCGGTTCGATGTCCAGCGGCTGGAACCGGTCGAAGACGAGAACCTGGAGATCGATCCGGTAACGGGCGAGCCGCGCGAAGAGCAGGAATCTCCGCTGTTGACGGAGGATCCGCTCGAGGATCTGGCGGAGCCGATGGATCCCCGCCAGATGTCCGTCCAGACGCAAATGCTGCTCCAACAGGAACGCGACCAGCGCGTGATCATCTTCCTGCAGGCCCCCGCCGAACGATCGGCTCCGTCGGACGGTTTCGATCTCGAGGAGTCCGAGTTCCCACCGGCCGAGGAGGAGGAGGGGCCGCCATGATCTGCCGTCGAAGATCCGGACGGCCGGCCCCGCGCGGCGTCGTCCTGTTCATCGTCACGATCGTCATTGCATTGGTCAGTCTCTCGGCCTACGCGTTCGCGGTTCTCATGCAGACCGAGTATCGCGCCGCCAACCTGCGCGGTGATCAATTGCAGGCTGAACAGGTGGCCGCCTCGGGGACCGATTATCTGCGTGCGCTCCTGTCTCACTCACGCACCGAGCGCAGCGAATGGGGAGGATGGTATGACAATCCGGCCGTCTTCCGCGACCAACTCGTCGATCTGGATCCTGTCCTTGCCCGCGCCGGAAGGTTCAGCATCCTCACGTCGCAATACACTTCCGAGGATGCTCAACCGGAATACCAGTTCGGAGTTGAGGATACTGCCAACAAGCTGTCACTAGAAACCCTCCTTCTGTGGGAACAGCAGTCTCCTGGCAGTGGACGCGCCGCGCTGATGCAACTGCCCGGGATGGACGAATCCACCGCGGACGCGATCCTGGATTGGATCGATCCGGACGACGAGGAGCGAGAATTCGGCGCCGAGTCGGAATTCTATCAGGAGCTGGAACCTGCGCGATTGCCGGCCAACGCGTTGCCCGTCGTGTTGGACCAATTGCTCGGCGTCCGCGGAGTCACGCCGCAACTCTTGCTCGGAATGGAAGCACTCCCGGCCGAAGAAGACCCGGCTTGGGGCGAAAATGATTCCGGCCTGCGCAGCGCATTTCCTTCGACCGCCAGTCGATATCCGGCCTCGACGTCCGACACAATGAGTGCCCGCGGTCTGCCCCAAGCACCTTGGTGCCATTTCTTGACCGTCTACAGCGCGGAACGAAACGAGACGCGCGATGGAGAGCCGCGAATCAACTTGAACTCGTCGGATCTGAGTGAATTGCAGGGACAACTTACGGAGTTGTTTGACGAATCGGTGGCGAATTTTGTCGTCGCCCTGCGGCGTTACGGACCCGCATCCTCCGCGTCTGGCGCCGCTTCCTCCGGTCCGCTTCCACCAATCGACATGAGTGAAAAGCCCGTCTATCAGTTCACGTCCCCCCTGGACATCGTCGACGCTCAGGTTGCGATTCCTGATCCGACAGCGGAGGATCGGTCGGAGGATTCCTCAGAACCGCCGCGCACGATTCTCTACAGCAGTCCGTTTTCGACGGAGCAGCGTTCGTTGCGGGAAGAGTTTCTGGACTTTTGCGACCGGACCACGACGGATTCGGAACCGCGCCGGACAGGTCGGATTAACCTGCAGGGCGCACCGCGAGAAGTGCTGCGGGCGATCCCCGGGTTTTCCGCGGAACTGGTCGACCAAGTCATCTCGTCGCGCGAACCGGTCGGACAGGATTCCGAAAGTCAGATTCATCCGACCTGGTTGCTGGTGGAAGGCATCGTGGATCTGCCCACGATGAAGCAACTGTTACCCTGGTTGAACACGGGCGGGAACGTAATTCGTGCCGAGATCCTCAGTTACTACAATCGGGACTCGCCCTGGACACGGCAGGAAACGATGCTTGATGGTACCCGCGAAGGCGCCCCCGCGATATACTATAGAGACCTTCGCCGGATGGGGCGTGGCTTCCGCTGGGAACAGTTGGCGCGGGAGTCGAGCCTGCCGGATGCCTCCACACCTTCCTCGCCGGTCGACAACCTCACCGGCCCCTATACCATCCAGCAGACGACGTCCGATTCGGCGCGTATGCCCTAGTGCTTTGTCTCGGAACGGCACTGGCAGAGCCAGTGGCACACAGGATTTCGCAAGTGCCGCTGGCTCCGCCAGTGCACCGCGAGGA
>CAZFWV010000290.1:0-121 GCA_964522605.1 uncultured Pirellulaceae bacterium | reverse complement strand
TGTGGCACACAGGATTTCGCGAGTGCCACTGGCTCCGCCAGTGCTCCGCGAGGATGTGGCACACAGGATTTCGCGAGTGCCACTGGCTCCGCCAGTGCTCCGCGAGGATTTTGAGACAAAG
>CAZFWV010000289.1:0-8839 GCA_964522605.1 uncultured Pirellulaceae bacterium | reverse complement strand
ACGTCTGTTCATCGCGTCGGACTCCTGCTGGTCGGTACACTTCTGTTCCATTCGAATCTGCGAGCCGCGCAGGTCGAATACGATGCACGCTGGGCACCCAATGCATTTGCCGCCGCGGAACTTGACCGGGCAATCTCGGACCGCGGAGGCCCTTCGCCGAGGATCGTACTGAAAGTGGATCGTCGCGAAGAAATGGGAAAGGAAGCATACCGGATCGATACGCCAAATGCGGAAACGGTCCACGTTACAGGAAGTAGCACGATCGGAGTGATGTACGGTGCGCTGGAGGTGGCCGAGGCGATACGGCTGGGGATTCTCACCGAACTCCACCCTGGATTGCGTCGACCGCATGTCGAAGTGCGCGGGATTAAGTTCAACATTCCACTCGATCTGCGGACGCCCAGCTATTCCGACTGCTCCGATGCAGCACAAGACAATATCCCGGAAATGTGGAGCCTCGATTTCTGGCGCTCGACTTTTGATGAACTTGCTCGACATCGATTCAACACGCTCACGCTTTGGAGCCTTCACCCGTTTCCGTCGATCGTAAAGGTACCGGAATATCCCGATGTTGCTCTCAATGACGTGTTGCGTGCACGACGTGATCTAATCCACTCGATGAAGTTCAGTCACAGCGGCAGTGATATGTTCCGTCCCGCGCTGCTTGATGGGGCAGAGGTCGTGAAACAGATCACAATCGACGAAAAGATTGAGTTTTGGCGACAAGTCATGGAAATGGCCAATGACCGCGGCATCGACGTCTACTGGTTCACGTGGAACGCCTTTCTTAACGGCGCCAATGGCAAGCACGGCCTGAATCGCGATGAAGCCGACGAGAACATGATCCGTTATTTCCGCGCGAGCGTGCGTGAGACCGTAAAGACCTACCCACGACTGGCGGGAATCGGAATCACCGCCGGCGAATTCATGGCGCCGAAGATGGCGGGACGCGACAAAGAAACCTGGCTCTGGGAAACCTACGGTGAGGGAATCCGCGATGCACTCAAAGAGCAACCGGATCGGGAATTCCGCCTGATCCACCGCTTTCATCAGACGAATGCACAACAGATCCTTCGGCGATGGCAGGACTATCCCAGTCGATTCGAGCTCAGCTACAAGTACTCGGTTGCTCATATGTACTCGATCACAAAACCAATCTTCATTCGCGAGGTGCTGCCGGAACTGGGAGATGGACTCCGCACTTGGCTGACGGTCCGCAACGACGACATCTACAGCTTTCGCTGGGGAGATCCCGAGTTTGCCCGCCAATACATCCAGAACTTTCCCAGCCCGGACAAGTGTGTGGGCTTCTATATGGGCCCCGATGGCTACACGTGGGGTCGAGATTTCCTGACGAAGGATCCGGAAGGTCCACGACAAACCGTCATCGAGAAGCAGTGGTACTCCTTTTTGCTCTGGGGACGATTGGCGTACGATCCGAACCTGCCTGACGAACATTTTCGGCGCATCCTTGCGCATCGGTTTCCACAAGTCGATGCGGCAAAACTCGACGCGGCATGGCGGGCCGCCTCGCGAGTGTTCCCCTTAATCACGCGTTTCGTATGGGGGCGCATCGATATCCACTGGCTGCCTGAAGCCTGCCTGAGCCATCCGAATTATCGTGGATTCTACACGGTGCGAGAGTTCATCGAACGCGACCCGATGCCGGGCAGCGGCGTCCTGGGAATCAAAGCCTGGCGTCGCGCCAAACTCGATGAGGAGCCAATCGTCGGCACAACACCTCGACAAATCGCCGACCAACTCGCAGAGAATGCCCGATTGGTTCGCGAGGCACTTCCCGATTTACGGCAAACCGCACGTGAAAACTCTGAACTCGTCGCAACACTCAACGACCTCGAAATGTTCGCTCAACTGGGGGATTACTATTCCCAAAAGACCCACGCGGCCTGCGATCTTGCACTGTATGATTCCACGGGCGACTCAACCTTCCAAGACGCCGCGGTAGATCACCTGAAGGCAGCGCTGCAGCACTGGGAAGATTACGCAAAGTCCTATGCGGCCCAATATCAGGAGCGAGTCCTCTACAATCGAGTCGGCTGGGTCGATCGAACCGCGCTCCTTGACAAGGTGAAGGAAGATCTCCAGATCGCGGAGAAATGGCAGGTCGGGTCGATGCCCGAGGACCAACCGGCCCATCCGGCGAATCCTCGAGCCGACTGATGAGTCGTTCCGACTTGTGCAGAATTCTTGCCTCGGTCAAAAGAAACGTTTACGCGGGAAAGGGATGGTTCCAGGGCGGGCGGTACTCGCGTTTCAGCAGCGCGTTAGCCGCCGAGTTATCTCGAATCGACATCGATTCGGAATCCCATTCCACTACCGCATGAGTTTCGTAGGCAATCATCCCAAGCTGCACCGTTGCGGTCGAGCGAAATGCATCGTCGATCGTACAGGAAGGAGCCTCACGCGAACGAACCGCTTGCAGGAAATCCGCCATGTGGCTCGCTCCCATGTCGGTCGACGCCTCGTGCTCCTGCCGCGTTCCCTGTGGATCTGTTGGAATCACCACCCAGCGCTGATCACTCGCAAACACCGTCGCTTTTTCACCGAAAAGAAAGATCCCGTTATTCGTCTCCGGCGCATATTCCGCCGCACCCCATAGCCGGTGACGCCAGACAACCGGAAGATCATCGAATTCGAAGTGGACCGTGAGCGAGTCCGGCGTCGTGATGATGCCTCCATACCGATAGATGCCCCCATCGGCGGTAATTCGACGCGGCATCCCCAGCTCGAGAATCTGCCGCACGGCATCGATGTTGTGGATGCCCCAATCCACGAGATGACCATGACCGGTCGTCTGCTCTAACCGCCAATCACGATGTCCAACTTGCGGGCTGTACGGAATCAATGGAGCCGGACCACACCATAGATCCCAGTCCAGAGACTTCGGTGGCTCGACAGGTGCAGGGTCCTTCGTTCCCGCCCGGTAATGGATCTGCACGTCGGCCTGCACGATCCGACCCGCTTCGCCGGATTGGATGAACTGCTTCACTTCCTGGAACGCTTTACTTTGCCTACGTTGGAAACCGATCTGCACGACGCGATTCGTGCGTCCGACCGCCGCCACCATCGCCTGTCCTTCGCGAATGTCGTAAGCAACCGGCTTTTCACAGTAGACATCCAGACCCTTCTCCACAGCAGCGATCAACTGAAGGGCATGCCATTGTGGTGGTGACGCAATAATGACGGCTTCCAAACCCGGCAAGTCGAGCAATTCCTGATAGAGCTTGAATTCCCGCGGTCGTTGGCCCTGCAACTTTTCCAATTCATCGGCGGCACCTCGGAGATGCTCGCTGTCCACGTCACACACACCAACAATCTGCACGCCACCCACCTTGAGCGCAGCGCGAGCGTCCACCATTCCGTAGCCACCAGCACCGATCAAGCCAATCGAAGTTTTCTTTTCGGGTTCCCCCGCAGCAACCGGAGATGTCATTGCCAAGGTCCCAGCGGCAATTGATTCAAGAAAGGCTCGTCGCGTCGTGTTCATGACCGTTCTCCTGCTGCGGAATCATCCCAACCATACCATCGCCAAGTCAGTACTCGGAGCGCACAACCGCCAGGATCGCATAGCCGGTCCGCTGGAAGCAAGTACACCTCTTGAAAAATCAGGACCGAACCGCCTCCAATACCACCTGCCGCCGGTGATTTGTCGATTTTTCCCCGACCGCGTTCTCCATTATCCACGAACTCCGATCTTGTGAGTGACGCAAGATCGTAGCAGGCAGAGAGCGACCTGGACAGTATGCACATGTTGAAGACGGAAGGATTCGTTCTGTGATGCAGACACAGGAAGAAGACCAGCTCATTCGCAGGGCATTGCGGAGTGTAAGCCAGACTCGCTTCGTGCTCGTTGAGCATGGAGCACGCCATCAGGCTGCGAGCGCATTTAAACACTTGTTTGGCTCCGTGCCGATGATGCTCATCGCCGACACGAACACGTTGGCCGCAGCCGGGTCCGACGTCCTGAGAAGTTTTTCTGCCGCAGGACATGTTTGCACGCAACCCCTGGTCTTCGATGAACCCCGTCTACGAGCCGAGTCGGGCCACGTTCAGACGATCGAAACGGCGCTCAGGCAACAGAATGCGTTCGCCGTCGCCGTCGGATCCGGCACGATCAACGATCTAACAAAACTCGCCTCGCATCGTGTTGGTCGGCCGTACCTGATCGTCGCAACGGCCGCTTCAATGGACGGATACGCTGCTTTTGGCGCTTCGATCACGCACCTCGGTTCCAAGCAAACATTTTCCTGCCCCGCCCCGACTGGCATTCTTGCCGACCTGGAAGTAATGGAGGCCGCTCCGCCGGGAATGAACGCATCTGGATATGCAGACCTGCTGGCAAAAACCGTTGCAGGTGCGGACTGGATCGTTGCCGATGCGCTGGGCGTCGAACCGATCGACGCGACGAGTTGGCAGATGATCCATAACCACCTGAATCGCTGGCTTGAGGATCCAGACGGTATCCGCCGGGGCAACTCGAAGACCATTCGATGCCTGACGGCAGGTCTGCTGATGAGTGGATTTGCGATGCAGCATGCCAGCACCAGCCGTCCTGCTTCGGGAGCCGAGCACCAGTTCAGTCATCTCTGGGACATGCAGCGCCCAGCCGACCAACTCGATCCCCCGTCGCACGGCTTCCAGGTCGGCATCGGCACGCTTGCCTCAGCGGCGCTCTATGAAAAGCTCTTGCTGCAGGACTTCACCACGCTGGATGTCAACACCGTGTCTGCGAATTGGCCGGACCTTCCAATCGTCGAGGAACAAATTCGTCGACGATTGGAGATTCCTGCCATCCGAGATAAGGCTCTTGAAGAAACTCGCGCAAAGTACGTCTCGTCGATGCAACTTCGAGATCAACTCAATCGTTTACAGGTCGTCTGGCCGCAACTGCGAATTCGTCTTGAATCTCATTTCGAGCGCATTTCAGAACCGGGAGGGCGAAGCTCCCCTACAACCGCTTTCAAGCCGCTGATGCCCAGAGCGAAGATCCTCAGTCGACTGACGGCGGCCGGTTGTCCTACAGAATCACAACAGATCGGCATCACGAAGGAACAGCTTCGCAGAAGCCACTACCTGGCGTATCATATTCGTCGCCGATTTACGATCCTCGATCTCCTTGTGAGAACCGGGTTACTGCCATCCATCCTGAAGGACTCCACACCGAGAGCCTTCTGAGGCGGCCAGCATGAGGGACGTGTTTCCGGAAGATAAAGTCTGACTACACTAGAGCGCATTTCAAAACTGATTTTCGTGGCCGCATCTAGAAAGCAACCGACAAGAGACGCACATGAAAGAACACCGGACGATTGTGATCACGGGAGTGGGCCGAGGTCTTGGACGAGCCATGACGGAGGAATTCATACGGCTTGGCCACCGGGTCGCGGGGTGCTCGCGTACACCGGAGTTCGTTGCCGACTTGAATCGCCAATCCAACGCTCCGCACCGGTTTGCCGTCGTCGACGTCACTGACGACTCGGCTGTGCAGCGTTGGTCGCTCGACCTGCTGAATTCCTTCGGTGCGCCGGATCTGTTGATCAATAACGCCGCCGTAATCAATGGAAATCGCTGCTTGTGGGATGTGCCGGTGGACGAATTCCACACGTTGATGAATACGAACGTGAACGGGACGTTTCACGTTCTGCGTGCGTTCATCCCGGCAATGGTTAAGCGAAGCAGCGGGATCATCGTGAACTTCAGCTCGACCTGGGGACGCACGACTTCACCGGAAGTCGCGCCGTACTGCGCTTCCAAGTGGGCGATTGAAGGTTTGACCAAGGCGCTCGCTGATGAACTGCCTCACGGGATGGCAGCCGTCGCTTTCAATCCCGGTGTGATTCACACGGACATGCTGGAAAGCTGCTTTGGCTCTGGGGCAGCAGCGTATCCCAATCCAACCCAATGGGTAAAGCGGGCAAGCAAAACACTCTTGGAACTGGGCCCCGCAGACAACGGACGCTCGGTTTCGGCGAACTGACGGTCGATCGCCGCTTACTCGTTTAGGAAAGCGTTCTCCGGCTCATTTTCCCTACGTCGGCCCAACTCACCCGGATGAACCGTGGCATCTGCTCCGGAACTCGGGCAAGACCAATACGGAATGGCTGCCGCCCCTGGAGGACGTCGTGCAGCTTTTGCCTTTTGCGTAGTGGTTTTCCTGAGTCTCCGAACAGGATTCATGGCAATTCGCACGAACTCGAAGAGCGTGCCTCGACTCAGGGAACGTTGACCGGCTGACCGCAAGCACGAGCCCATCGCATGGTCGCCATGAACTTCGGCGCCCGCTCCGGTTCCTCGTCGAAATACTGCAGGATGCCCCAACTGCCCCATTTACTCCAGCGACCAACGGACGCGAAATAGCAGAATAGACCACCGCCTGCCTGCGTCCAGGCCGAATAATACTGGTCGTAGATCTCACCGATCCGTGGATGGACATTGGCCGCTTGGAAAAGCTCGGTCATCGCCTCGTTGTTTTCGCCCCCACCCACGCCGACCATGTGCTGTCCCCCTTCGTAGGCCACCAGCGTCAGACCGTATTTATCTGCCGTCTGCTTCGTCGCTTGAATGGCCTGAATCGCTTTGGGAAGAGCCTCCTCCTGCAAGTGATCAAGCACACGATCCACGGACCAAGTTGCGACGACGTCCGCGGTCAACTCTTGACCATTCGCCGGCACGTTCATCCCCAGATAAGGGGCAATCGCCAGCACATCGGCCTGCTGATACGCATCCTGATAGGGGAGCACGATCTCGTTCATCCACCATGTGTTACCGGATTGCCAGGCCAGGACGCGTACCAAGCGATCTGTCCCCCCAAAGACTTCTTCCCAGATCTTGAAGATTTCGACGGATCGTTGAGCGTAATACATTCCGCCACCTTCCCATGGACGCTCCGCCGGACCAAGTCCCAGTTGCTTGGCTTGTTCCCAACTATAACGAGTCTGGGGAAACTGACTGTTCCACACTTCGTTGGAATACTCAACATAAACCTTCAGCTTAGGATCCAGCTGTTGCTTAACGAGCTCCGCAAAACGACGAACATAATCATCGTCCGCCAGATGCGGCATACAGAACCACGCATCAGCACGTTGGCGGTTGCACAGTTCGACCATCCACTCGGTCGCAACTCCCTTTTCGCAGAATGTCGCGTGATCGACTCGCGGCCGATCGGCCCAAGTTCGAATCGTTGATCCGTTCGTATGCATCCAGTCCATAAAGCGGAAACAGGCGATGCCGCGCCACCGCTTCAAGAAGTCGGGGTGAAACGGCTCTTGCTGATAAGTCTGCTCGAACCCGGGCATGATGACGCGGATATTGCGAAGATAATCGTCCGGCTGCGTTTCGATTAATTGCAGGAAGATCGCGCCCTTGGACGAATCGACATCGATCGACATTCGTCCGGGTGCCTTATCAATGACTTGCGCGGCACCCGAGAAATCCAGCGTTCCCTGCCCATCGTACAGAACGGTATAACGCCCGCTCGGGTAGTGACCTCCTTCGATCGTGCACATCAGTGTCTCTGCCCAGCAGTCGGGCTGCAGCGATTTTACCCATCCGCGTTCGTCGATTTCCAATTGCGGCCCTTGGCCCCACGGAAGACCTTTCTTTTGACTAATCCACGACCGCGACAGTCGAAAGACGTCGACAAAGGGCAGTTCCGTGTTCCAGTCCGCCGGCCCATTCAGGTTCATCCCAAGACGCGGACCATCTCCCTGCTGTCCCGATGTGATTGGGAGCGAGTTCGAGCAGGAAAGACACGCCGCCGCTACAATGCCCCAGAAAATAGAACCATATGGCACACGCCCATTGAAATGATTCAACATCAGTCTCGCTCTCCATCTCGCATCGATCAATTACCTGTTTGCCGCGTTCCGCCTGACTGCGCGACATCTTGGATTGCAAGCATCGGCAGCATAACAAACTGGGCAAATCGCCTCGGTTGTTACGCACAAATCGAGCCGAACCGAAGGATCGGGAAGAGGAACCGCGGATCGAACGGATGAAACGGATGTCCGCGGATCTGTCCGTGGCGATCCGTCTCCTCCGTCGAATCCGTGGTTACTTCTCTTGCTTCATTCCAACCTGAACGCGCTGGCACTCACTCGGAAACGTCAGACGAAACCAGGTCGGAATGGTAGGAGATGATTCATCGAACGTGCTTACAACAGTAGGTTGGAGTCCCTCGCACATCGGGATCTGCGGCAACCATCTGCAGCACAACATGGATACCCGATCACCTAACGACATGCATCACAGATACCGTGTTGCTCTGGTTTCTCGA
The DNA here is from genome assembly GCA_964522605.1 of uncultured Pirellulaceae bacterium. Classification (GTDB taxonomy): domain Bacteria; phylum Planctomycetota; class Planctomycetia; order Pirellulales; family Pirellulaceae; genus CAVZLD01. The sequence continues at coordinate 546 of CAZFWV010000289.1, read as the reverse complement.
CGGTCACGGATACTCGTTCTGCTCGGTCATCCGGCATATCGAATTCGCCCGCAACGACACGATGAAGTTGCTCGAGAATTCGCGCAGCAGTGGAAGCGCCGGGAGCGAGCGTCTCGATTTCCGTATAACTCCCATCCGACAGCTGCTGAAGAATCACGTACTGCTGTACGTCATCCCGACTCGTTGAATCGTTCAGAAAGAGATAATCATTCAGCTGAAACGCCTGGCAAGTCGCCCAAGTGAAGTTCGTCAGCTTTTCTGCTAGATCATCCACATCGACGGCCGCATGAACGCACCAGCGACGGTCACGATGAAGCATGGTCGGTTCCTCATTAATCTTGATCGAGCGGCGTCGGCTTCAGCAGGTCCCCAGCCGATGCCGTCAAAAGGACGCAAAGCTCTCTCGAAAGCTAGGCCTTGTCTCAAAACGCCACTGGCAACGTAGGCCGACTTGTCTCACGTCGGCAATTCCGGCATGCTCGCCGACTTGAGGCAAGTCGGCCTACAGTTTTGAGACAGATCTGAGTCATTATAGTGTAGGATCAC
>CAZFWV010000288.1:0-8868 GCA_964522605.1 uncultured Pirellulaceae bacterium | reverse complement strand
GCGGATCCTCGGGCCGACAGAGCCGGCCACCGCCGGTCGATTCGAGCAACTCAGGGAACGCGCCATGATCGGGCTGAATCACCGGAATGCCGGCTGCCAGCGCCTCGAGCACAAACAGTCCTTTGGGATCGCGGTAGGTCGTGGGCACGGACAGCACGTCGATTTCGCGCAGAAAACTGCGTTTCTGCTGCCGATCTATTTCGCCCAGATAGCGATACGCCGAGCTCAAGCCCGCCTGATCCAATCGATCGAACTGCTGCTGCGCATAAGGCAAATGGTCGCGGCCCAGCCAGCCCGCCATCAACAATCGCGTGTCCGCCATTTCCGGCTCCCGCCTTAGGTGCAGAAACGCATCGACCAGGATATGCAATCCCTTGTCGGGGGTTAATCGCGCCAGATAACCGATCGTGCGCGGGCTGGTTCGCGCTGGAATCGCGGATGAGTTGATGGCGTCGAGCTCCGAGAAATCTTCGATATGAATCCCGAGGGGCACAATATGCAGTTTGTCTCGAGGCAGTTGGAAATAATCCGCCATATAATCTGCGTAGAATCGACTAAAAACGATGAAACCGTCGATCTGTTCCGCTAACTGACGAATGAGTGTCACCGACTGGTCGCGGTATTTTCGTGGCAGGTGCTCCAGAAACGCGTCGTCACCCTGAAGCGTGACCAGCACCGGGATTCCCAGCTCACGCTTGATCTCCGGAACACATCCGGCAATCAACAGGTTCGTCAGATTGATCAGGTGCGGCTGCAGGTCTTGACGCAGCCAGGCCACCATGCGGCGGACTTCCTTGGCCTGGTGGCCGTTCAGGCCTTGGAGCATCGAGACGGTCAGGGCACCGAGATTGCGGGGGCTGGTCGACAGTCCGCCCCGCGTCAACCAGCGAATGACACCCGGACGATCAAGCCAATGATCGAGCCGACGGGGTAGAACCCGAAAGATCGGCACCTTCTCTTGCAGGTAAACGTTGATGCCGCCGAAGAAGACCTGGTCCAGACTCGCGTCGGGCTCGTCCGTTCGAATGGGTGTGTAGGTGGGGATCAGCGTCAGTTCAACATCCAACCGCTGCAGTGCGATCGCGAGTGCGTTGTCACGCAGGCAACTGCCGCAGAACATCCCAGCTGCTCCCGCCGTGATGTAAGCGATTCGAGGTCTTGGTGGACTCATGCCTGTTTCCTTGGCGGGCGTCACAAGCCGCCGCTGGGCTATGAAAGAATTTTACTTAGGTTACTACACTCAAGCGGCTCCAGTCGGGGCGGCAAGGCAGGAAGCGGTGGGTTTGAGGCAAATAGGGAGGGAAACGCGGGCCGCGGAAGACCGCGGATGCACGCGGGCAGAAGGAGAGGAGGCAACCACGGACATGACGGAGGGTACAGATCGGCACGGACCGATCCGTGGAGATCCGTTTGGTTCGTTCGATCCGCGGTTTCTCTTCTCGATCTTTGGTATCGCGCTACTTATGCGTCCCAGTCGACACGGTGTCAAAGTTCGTTGTAACCTCAAATGAGCACACAACTTATAAGCTACATGGCCCTCGCCGCGTCGGGACATTTCCCGCGTTCGTCCGCGTTGCTCCGCGGCTCTTGCCCTTGCCGCAATCTCGGACGGCGTCGTCAGAAGCCTCGAACTGGCTGGACTCGATTTCATAACACCTAATTTCCTAGGACAGAAGGCTTTGAGCCGTTTTCTCGCGACCCGGCATTTCCCTTCCCGGTCCCTTGTCACCCTTCCCAGGCATCCTCTTGTGGGGCTTCGTTCCCCCGAACCGCTCGGTCGGACAAAGCACTAGAAGTGGAGAGCCAAAGAGTCTAGAATGCGGGGCTTACGTCAAACGACTAGGGATCCTATGGGGTGTATGCCATGCCCAAGATGAAAACCCACAAGGGTACGAAAAAGCGTTTCCGCCTGTCCGCCAAGGGCAAAGCGATGCATCGCCAGGCGGGGACGAGCCACTTGGCCGCGCGGATGAGCCAGAAGCGAAAGCGGAATCTGCGGGGTACTGCCTCGGTCGACAAGACCATGCAGGATTCGATTCAGCGCGCCTTGTGTGGCAATAGCTATTAGTAGTTGAGTTGGATGCGTCACGTGCGCGGGCAATACAACGCCTTCTGGATTTCCGAAGGGGCCTGGCGGACGAGTAAGATTTGGGATGTAGGCCATGAGGACAATTAAGGGGGCGGCTCGCAACAAAGCCAAGCGCCGGCTCTATAAGCGAGCGAAAGGTTATCGAGGGGGTCGCGGCAAGCTGCTGCGGTCGGTCAAAGAAACCTTGTTGCGCGCCGGTCATTATGCATTTCGCGATCGACGCGCGCGGAAGCGGGAGTTCCGCAAGCTGTGGATCATTCGCATCAATGCGGCCGTGCGAGAACGGGGGCTGCGCTACAGCGAGTTCATCGGCGGATTGCAGAAGGCCGGAATCGAACTCGATCGAAAATCGCTGTCCGAAATCGCGATCAACGATCCGGCCGGTTTTGATCAGATCGTGCAGCAGGTCAAGGAAGCATTGGCAGCCTGAGTGACCGTGCGTCGGTCATTTGGGGCTCGGTGAGGAATTGGGGTGGCACTGGCTTTGCCAGTGTCTTCTGGGGATTGGGAAAAGCACTGCCGGCACGTGTCGCATCTGCGAGAGGCCGGCGTTGATTCTCTCCGAACCTGTTCCTCGCCGGCGTTGTCGCGTGCGGCACCTGGCTTGCTGCGACTCGATCATACGAACCATCCGACGCGAGCCGCCGAGGCAACTTGGGCGGCTCGTTGACGATTGTCATCCCTCGTGAATCCTTCGTCGGGAGCGCTTTCGATGGCTCTATCCGATTTTCTTCTGGAACTGGACACGCTCGCGCAGCAGGCGGAAGAAGCTTTTGCCATCGCTCGCAGCCCACAGGACCTGGAGGCTGCGCGCGTCGAGTTTCTGGGAGCCAAGAGCGGACGGCTGAAGAAGACGCAGAAGCTAATGGGATCCGTCGATGCATCCCATCGCCCGGCGGCAGGGAAGCGACTGAACGAAGTGAAAGAGCAGATCGATGCGGCCTTTCAGCAGGCGCAAAAGCGGCTTTCGGAGGCGGGACGCCGCTCGGCGAAATCGTCGACATTTGATGGCAGCTTGCCCGGTGTCCCCCATCGTCTGGGTCGACTCCATCCGATCTCCCAGACGATCGAAGAACTGATAGACATCATGGGGCGGCTCGGATTCTCCGTCGCCGACGGTCCGGAAATTGAAGATGAGTGGCACAACTTCGAGGCACTCAACATTCCGCAGGAGCATCCCGCACGCGATCCGCTGGAAAACTTCTATTTGGGGACGGCACAGAAGCAGAGCGACGAAAACGTGCTCCTGCTGCGCAGTCAGACGAGTACGGTTCAGATCCGCGTGATGGAGAACACACCACCTCCCATCCGCATCATCTCGCTGGGACGCGTGTATCGGCCGGATACGGCCGACGCAACGCACTACCCCATGTTCCATCAGATGGAAGGGCTGCTGATCGATCGCCATGTTACGATGGCCGACCTGAAGAGTGTCCTGCGCATGTTCGCCAGCAGCTATCTCGGATCCGATGTTCACATTCGCTTCCGCCCCTCCTTCTTCCCGTTCACCGAACCGAGTGTGGAAGCGGACTTCAGCTGGAACGATGGTTGGGTGGAATTCGGCGGCGCGGGAATGGTCGATCCGAACGTGCTGTCGGCCGTCGGCTACGATCCCGAACAGGTGACGGGCTTCGCCTTCGGTTTGGGCGTTGAACGACTGTGCATGCGGCGACACGGGATCACCGATATTCGCGAATTCTACAAGAACGATGTGCGGTTTCTGGAGCAGTTTTGATGATCGTCTCGTGGAATTGGCTCGCAGATTACCTGAAGCTCGAGATGTCGCCGGCCGAGGTCGCTCATCGACTCGCCATGGCCGGATTGAACCATGAGTCGACCGAGACGGTGGGCGACGACCTGGCGATCGACCTGGAAGTCACCAGCAATCGGCCGGATTGCCTCGGGCATCTCGGTGTTGCGCGCGAGATCGCTGTTCTTTGGGACCAAGAACTCAAGATCCCCGATCCGCGTCCGCGTGAATCCAAGACCGCCGCATCCGACTTGACGAAGGTCGAGATTCAGTGCCCGGAACTGTGTCCGCGTTACGTCGCGCGGGTGATTCGCGGAATTAAGGTGGGGCCGAGCCCCGAATGGTTGGCGCGCCGGCTGCAGACGCTGGGGATCGCGGTCATCAGCAACATCGTCGACATTACCAACTATGTCCTGATGGAATGCGGTCAACCGCTGCATGCGTTCGATTTCGCGAAACTACACGGGCATCAAATCATCGTTCGTGATGCGCGGCCCGGCGAGCTGTTCACGGCTATCGATCATCGGACCTACCCGCTGCAACCCGGGATGTGTGTGATCGCGGATGCCGATCGCGCCGTGGCCCTGGGGGGCGTCATGGGGGGAGCGGATACGGAAGTTGAAGCCGAGACGGCCGATGTGCTGATCGAGGCCGCCGACTTCAGCCCGCTGTCGATTCGCTCAACCGCTCGCGCCACGCGATTGCATAGTCCGTCATCTTACCGGTTCGAACGGGGAGTCGATCCGGATGGGATCGATTGGGCCAGTCGGCGCGCGTGTGAGTTGATCCTCGATCTGGCCGGGGGTGAGTTGGCACGCGGTGCGGTCGACGTCCAACCGCGCCCCGCTGCAGCACGTCCACCGATTCGGTTGCGGTTCTCGCAACTGAAACGAATTCTGGGGATCGAACTCGAGCAGGAAGAGGTGTTGCGGATTCTGACCAAGTTGGGCATGCAACTCCAGGAAGAATCACCAGCGCAAGCCGCTTTGGTGGCTCCCAGTTGGCGCCGGGACTTGACGCGCGAAGTCGATTTGATCGAAGAGGTTGCCCGGATTCACGGCTATGACGAAATTCCCGAAGACGTCGGCGTGCCGATGGCACCGTCGCACCGGCGCGATGCCGATCGTGTCTTAGATTCCGTTCGTCAGGTGTTGCTGGCCAGTGGTTTTCATGAGGCAATGACCGCGAGCGTCACCGATGAACAGACCTCGCAGATTTTCAGCCCTTGGACGGAAGCTGCACCGCTGCGATGCAGCACGCCCATGTTGCGCGGCGCGGATTGTCTGCGGCGGAGTCTGATTCCCAGTCTGCTGGAGTCGCGGCGCGTGAATGAATCGCTGGCGAATGACCCCATCGAACTGTTCGAGACAGCGAAAGTCTACCTGCCTCGAACCGGTCAATTGCCGGATGAGCAGCCAATGCTGGCGCTGACCAGTGGCCGATCGTTCCTCGAAGTCAAAGGGATCCTGCAGGCCGTGATGGCCGCGTTGCACATCGAGGACTCGCTCGAAGTCGACGCGGCCCCGGCCGGAATGCTCGACCCGGATGGCAGTTGTCAACTGCGGCTCCGAGGTCAGACAATCGGCTACTTGGGGACCGTGGCGGAATCGACGCTGAAGTCGCTCGGGCTGCGAAAGTCCACCACGGTTGCCGAACTCAAGCTGGCAGAACTCCAGGCGGCTGCGTGCCTGGTGCCACAATACCGTCCGCTCAGCCCCTACCCGGCGATTGATTTTGACTTCAACTTCATCGTCGACGAGTCCGTGACGTGGGCTGCTCTCGAAACGACCGTGCGCGATGCATGCGGTGATTGCCTGGAAGCAATCCGCTACCAGGAGACCTATCGTGATCCCAAACGAGACGGACCGGGACGCAAGCGATTGCTGCTGTCCATCCGATTGCGTTCCGCCGATCAGACTCTGACCGGCGAACAAGCCGAGCTGATTCACCAAAACGTTGTCACAGCGTGCCAGTCGCAACTCGGTGCACAACTGCTCGCCTGACTTGGCCTCCAACCCGTCCTTTTTTGGCTACGCCTGAATTACAGGAGCAGGAATCGTGGGTTGCGCCTGGAGAAGGAAGAGGAACCACGGATGTAACGGAAGGAGCGGATCGGCACCGATCGATGGATGCAACGAAACTTGGGGCGTGCACGGATCGATCGGTACTGATTCGTTCCTTCTGTTACATCCGTGGCTCGCTCCCTTCTCCTGATTGTGCGTGCGTCCCGCGATGCTTAGGGATGACTCAAGAACAACTTCGGCATTTGGGTGCCTGGGGTCGAGACGCGAGGAACGAGCGTCGAGCCCCCAGCCGCGAGATCTGGGGGCTCGCTGCGCTCGACCCCAGCCACCCTCACCCTCCACTCTCGTTGGAAAACAACGTAGTTATTCTTGAGTCATCCCTTAGCCTGTCCTGGCGGTTACGAACGAATCACCCACCGGTCTCGATCGTCAGGGCGAGTCCTCCCAACTCAGGAATTGCTTCATCCAGCATCGGTACCGGGCGTTCAGACGCCTGAACACGGGGCCGTCGTCGAACAGACTCGCCCCACAATGGCATGAGGGTGAGTCGTTGGGACGCCACGTTCTTCTTCTGATGGGGGGCTAGTCATACGCCAGAAAGGACGTAGGTGTGGATCTTGGTTCCCCATTCGTTACGGGACATGGATCGGATCCCAAACAACCGCGACCGCCGGATGAAGAAGCGACGACCGCAGTGGAAAGACCACCCGACGAACGTCGTCGACCGCAACGCGCGCGCCTTCGCTGAACGGCGTTTGCCATACCGATCAAAACTGATGAATACATTGATTCGAATTAATAGATAGTTCTTGTGCAATCGAGCCGTCTGGTACAATCGGTCCCTGGGTGCTGTCGACGCACGGCCTGCCCCACATTTGCCACGCAAGTTGTCGGATCCATGTCCATTGGTGGACAGGCATCCATGATGCGGCTCGCGCCCTCTAAGTGTCTCGAACCGTTCACTATCGTTCATCTTCGCACTTGAAGGAGGTAGGAAACCATGAGGTGGCATCGTCGGACTCTATCTTTGGTCTTCATGCTGCTGTTCATAGCAGCGACCAACGCGGCAGATACGATTCAGGACTTCACCGCCAACTTTCCCCCTGGCGGCGGAGACGCACCATTTCTGCTGACGACTGGAAACGCGACGTATCCCGTCGAAATCATTGACGCCTGGGATGGTCAGGCCCTGCAACTGACTCAGCAACAGAACGACTTGTCGAATGGAGCTTCCTTTAATCAGGTTGTCGCGGGGCCCTATGATGAGCTAACGTTTGATTTCGATCTGCAATTCTCGCTGTATGATCCGAATCGAGGTTCGGGCGCCGACGGGATTGGATTCGTCTATGCCAACAGCGCGCGGTGGGGGGTCGATAACAACTCTGGCGCGCCTGGATTCAGTGAAGAGGCAAACGCGGCGGAATCGTTCGGCGTCGGATTCGATATCTGGGACAATGGCGCTCAAGACAATGGCGCCGAGAACTCGATCTCGTTGCACTGGAATGGTGCTCTGGTCGAATCGTATAACTTGGACTTGGCCGAGTTTGATCTCTTCAACCTCGAAACCGAGGAGCCACTGCATGCCACGATCAGCATCGTACCGTCCGGCACTGGATCCAACGTTTCGGTCTCACTCATTAATTTGGACACAGGGGATTTCGCGATACCCTTTGAGAATCGATTCATTGAAGGGATGACGCCGTACGACGGGCGCATGGTTTTCCGGGCTCGCACGGGCGGTGCGAATTCACAGCAGATCGTGGACAATCTTCAGATCACTCACGTTCCGCAGGGAGGGGGTGCGCCGTTTGAGTTCACGGAAGACTTTGAATCGTACGACCCGGGGCCGGTCATTCCGCCAGAAGAGCCACCGTTGCCACCGCTTGTGGGAGGCACGCCATTCTCGCCGTTCCAGGCCGGTGTGCTGCCCAGTTTTCGCATTCTGAAGGATACCGGGGATTCAGGTGTCCAACCTGGGTATGGCCAGCTTACCCCATCGCTCGGCGGCGTCTACAACAGCATTGCCTTCGACAAAACTTCCGATGTGGCCGACGACATTCAAGCCACCTTCAAAATGCAGATCGATCAGACACCGAGTAATGCCGCAGACGGCATGTCAATGGTTCTGATGGATGTTGTTAATTACGGCGACAGCGGTCCGCTGGAGGGAGGACCTGCCGGAAACTGGTTCAACGAAGACCCGTCGGCCCCAAACACATTAGCCATCGGGTTCGACATCTACGACAATGACGAAGAAGGCAACGCCGATTACATCGATGTCGTCGATCCCAATGGATGTGGCGGTGGGCAGTTATGCACAGACCGCCGCGCGAATCACGTTTCGGTTCACTGGAACGGCGCGAGAATTGGCAAGGCGTTTCGGATCGATCGCGCCGAACTCGACTTGGTGAATAGCGAATGGAACGACGTGACTGTAACCGCAAAACAGTCGGACGAAGGGATGTTGTTGACGCTTTCCATTGAGGATGGAACGGATGGCAGCATTACCATTCCCTTCGTTGATTTGCTGGTACCGGGCGCCGAATTCGTCGAAGGAGCACGGATCGCCTTTGGTGGCCGCACGGGTGGCGTGAGCGCCCAGCAACTCATCGACGACATTAACGTCCGATGGACTGGCGGCAGTGTTCTGCGTGGCGACTTCAATAACAACGGAGAGATTGACCTGGAAGACATCGACCTGTTGACGGCGGCCTCGGCCTTGGGGACCGATCCCGAGGAATTCGACCTGACAGGCGATGGCCAGGTGAATGTGGACGACGTGAACGAGTGGGCCAAGGCGAAGGACATCGGCTACACGTGGATCGGCGATGCGAACTACGATGGCCAGTTCAACACGGGCGACTTCGTCCAGGTGCTGGGCATCGGCAAGTACGAGCAGCCGGGCGCCACGGCCGTCTGGTCGGAAGGCGATTGGAACGGCGATGGGGTCTTCGGGACGGGCGACCTCGTGGCGGCCCTCTCGGATGGCGGTTATGAAATCGGAC
>CAZFWV010000287.1:0-8896 GCA_964522605.1 uncultured Pirellulaceae bacterium | reverse complement strand
AGCAATCTTCACCGCAATCGGCCTATTGAATCTTGAACGCAGAGTGTGGAGGAGGCTGGAGGCTGGAGGCTGGAGGCTGGAGAGTGGACTGTAGCGTTTAGCCCTACAGCCTATAGCCTCCAGCCTCCAGCCTGTACTGACAGAGAACAACGTTCTCAGCGTGAACAGTGTAGCGGGGATCGAGTTGCCCCCACGCATGCTGCCAACGCTTGGGGGAGGCGTGCGGAGCCAAGCGTTTCCCGCACGGAAGGCGTCCTGTTTCTTCGCTCAGGATGACGATTGCGAAGCGGAGTATTCCGCCGTGATCCGCGAGGTGATTCCGCCCCGCGGGCTGAAGTCAGCGACCAAGGTGATCTGTCGGGGCTGGAGCACCGCAACCAAGTCGTCCAGAATGCGATTGGTCACCATTTCGTAGAAGATCCCTTCATTGCGAAACTGCTGCAGGTACAGCTTCAAGCTCTTGAGCTCGACACAACGTTGATCGGGGACGTAGCGGATCGTCAGCTGCCCAAAGTCCGGTTGACCCGTCTTCGGGCAAACGGAAGTGAACTCGGGGCAGACGATCTCAATCGTGTAATCTCGATCAGGATAGGCGTTGTCGAACGTTTCGAGCGTGTCACGGAACGAGAGATTCATCGCGGTCTCCTTGGAGTTTCTCCGGCATTTTGTCATGATGACCGTACCCATGCCAAGGGGGCGGTCCCGTTCCTCGTCGAGACCTCCCGACGGCAGACTTCTCGCTGGCGCGATGCGACGGTTCCATCGTCTGGGACTGCTGCGACAGGAAACCGCATGCGGATTGCTGAAATCTACGAATCGATTCAGGGCGAAGGGCTCCTTACGGGGTCACGAAGTGTCTTCGTGCGCGCCAGCGGCTGCAATCTGAGGTGCCAGTTTTGTGACACTCCCTACGCATCCTGGCAACCCGAGGGTGAGGACCTGTCGGTGGACGAGATAGTGGACCAGGTCCAACGCTGGTCAACAGAGCATATCGTGCTGACCGGCGGAGAGCCGATGTTATTTGCAGAGCTCGTTCCGCTGTGTGATCGACTACGTCAGTTGGGGCGTCACTTGACGATCGAGACCGCGGGAACCCTATATCTTCCGCTGCAGTGTGACCTGATGTCCGTTAGTCCGAAGCTCTCCAATTCTCGGCCCGACGGTAGCCTTTCTCTTCGGTGGCGTCAGCGACACGATCGAACACGATACGCTCCCGCGGTGATTCGACGGCTACTGGCGGAGTACGTGTGCCAGTTCAAGTTTGTCGTGGGATCGATGGACGATGCGAAGGAGTCGCTTGCTTATCTGGATGCGTTTCCAGAGATCGATCGCACGCACGCGATGCTTATGCCGCTGGGAACTGATGCTGCTGAACTTGACGAGCAGGCAGACTGGTTGGAGCCGTTCTGCCGACGCCATGGACTGCGATTCTGTCCGCGACGACAGATCGAATGGTTCGGAGCAGTCCGCGGTACGTGAGTCCGAAATGCGACTCGAGGCAATTGCAGAACCGCCTTCTTTTGGGAGGAGGGTGAGGCTCCGGCCGAGCCGGGGGATCCCATGATCGGCTGGCCCAGAGCCTCGCCTTCCCGATCTTTAATAAAGTCTGTTCTCGGTAAGTCGGATGCGGAGCGTTCTTGGATTCGTTACCGGGCCATCGTCAAACGGGCGAGTTGTAGTCGTCGGGTCCGAGCGGCTTCGTCGAAGAGGAGTCCTCGGTCGGCGGAGTCACCTCGGGTTGATGTGGGCGTTCCGCGCGAACCTTGGCAGCTGGCGGTGCGCTGTGGGGGGCCGTCTTCGGTGGTTTCGGGGCGAAGATCAGTACCATCGCAGCGCCGACCGCAACCATGATCACGCCGGACAGAAATGCCGGGAATCGTGCCCCCATGTCCTTCCAGGAAGTGCCTTGGAAGTACATCGAGACGAGCACGTTGATGATCGGAGCTCCGCCAAACACGAGCGGCATGACATAGATCGGCTTTCCTCCGCTGGAGAGCGCAAACACGACCCCCAACGCTCCAATCGCCCCCGCAGCTCCCGCCGCCATGCTCCACGTGACCCCACGAAACGACCAGTCGCCGCGCAGTTTTCCGCTGGCGATCAGCATGGCCAATGGAACAATGATCCCCACGAGGAAATAGGCGGCACCCACGCACATCAGCGGTTTCAGTCGATCGCCAAGGGCGGCTTGCCCCTTGTGCAGGACCGGTCCGTAGGTCCCCCAGCAGAGAATGGTCAGCAGAATCCCGGGGAGAGCCAACACGATTTCTTTCATGGGAATTTCTCCATCGAAATGGACGATTGGTGGACATCGCAAGCAGGCGACCTCGTGGCGCAGATCGACCCACAGACAAGTCAGGGAGTCGATCCGAGCGCCCTTGGGCAGAACCGGCGACAGTCTACCACGCCCAACCGATCTGCCCAACCACGTTCCCAGGTCGTCCGGTGATTACTCACCACGCAGCGCGTCGAGTACCGGGGCACGCGCGATTCGCCGCACCGCGATGGATCCGGTGATCAGTCCAACAGCAAGGATCAAGGTCAGGACCCCGGACAGAGTTCGGATCGGTGGATGCGCTCCCCCCGTCCATACATGGGGGAATACAGCAACGAGTGCGGCAAGCAAACCGACTCCCAGTCCGCCTAGCAAGATGAGCAGATGTTCGAGCATCACCAGGGACGCAATCCGTCGCGGCGCAAATCCGACAGCGCGCAACAACGCCAGTTCGCCCCGTCGCTCGAACACGCTCCGAAGCTGCACCGCAACGAGGCCCAGTGTTCCAAGCAGAAGTCCCAAACCGCCTAGACTTTGAAAGGTCCACAGATAGGTATTCTGGACTGCCAGTAAATCCGTAAGCAATTCGCGACTGTTGGTCGTGATCAGGCCCTGGTCACTGAATCGGTCCTCCAGAATCTTTCCGACTTCCTGCGTCTGACCCGCGGGACAGTCAATCAGAAAGAAACGATATCCGCTCGTCTGCGGAAAATAACGCAGCAGATTCGCTTCACTGATCACGAGTGATCCCTGCAGAATGCTGTTCGACAACAGGCCAACCACACGAAATCGCAAGCGACCGGCGGATCCATAATCGAGCTCGAACTGTTCACCGATCCCACGATACAGATGAAGGCTGTACAGTGCGGTGTTCTTATCCAGAATGGCCGGGATGGAGTCGGCGGCATCTTGTTCCAGCAACTCCCATGCGCTGCCGCTTTCCGTCGAATCGTCGCTGGCGGTATCCGCCCAGGCAAATCGGGTTGCGTCCGGGCGGGCGAAGTGCGCCGCCAGATCGGGCGTTGCCCCGAGGAGTCGCGGTTGCTGGGACTGGTAGAGGTTGCGGCAGCTGGCGTCGTCTCCGTCGTGCATTCGCAGCGCGACAATTTGTGTGCCTGCCAGTTGATCGGCCCGACTACCCATCAGATCGCGCCGCACGTCACGATCGTTCAGGTTCTCGAAGATCGGCAGTTCACTCTGGGCGAGCAAAGAAAAACCACCCGTACCGGCTTGGGAAGGATCGAGTCGAAAAGCACTGATCGCGACGATCAGGAAGCAGGCCGCTGACATTAGGCCGATGGTTAACGTGCTCCGTCCGGGGTGACGCGATACGTTCCGAACAGCGACAGCAAGAGGGCTGAGCCGCAAACGCGCGGAATCCGTTCCCTGCTGGCGGAGCCACTGAGCGATGCGAATCAGAAGGCCCACCAGCACCGAGGCTCCACTGCCAAAAAACGCGCCCGCCTGAGCCTCGCCTCGGAGCGATACGGCCGCGATTCCCAACCCGATCGCGAGGACGAAGAGGATCTCCGGGAGCCAACGGCCCCGAAGCGATCTGGTCCGCCGATCATGAGGTTCTGGTTGAGCACGCCCGGCGAGCAGTTGCCGTTCCGAGACCCGACGGAGGCCCCGGAGTGTCCACCAGATGGTTGTCAGTGCGGCGACCAAGCCCAATCCGCAACCGATCAACAAACTGATCGGCTCGATCGAAAGTCGCAGAAAAGGCGTGACGATCGCCTTCAGCCACAGCGTCCGCAGGCCGGTCAGCATCAAGGACGCATACCCAATCCCCGCGACCGTGCCCAGAATGGAACCGACCAGGCTTAACAGGCCTCCTTCGAACAGAAAGAGACGTGAGACCGTGTTTCGATCGAACCCGACGGACAACAACAAACCGGCATTCGACGCACGCTGCTCCACACTCAGGCGGAAGAGTAGCGCGATGAGCATCAGTGCGGAGGCGATAATGAACGAGCTGAATCCGAGAAACAGCCACTGAAAGGGGGTTGTTCCGGCCGCCGCCTGGAGTCCGTCTCGCTTCACGGGAAGCAACGAAAAGCCGAACGCTTTCAAGTTTTCATTCACCGCGGCCTCGACCCGCGCGCGGATCTTCGTTTCCGTAACCGATTCATCGATCGCGATTCGCAGCGAAGTTGATTGGCCAAACCGACTGCCCCATAACCGCTCCCCAGTTGACTTGGATAAAAAGGCCTTGGGTGTCGTACGGTAATTGTCCCAGTAGTCTTCGTCCGTAGGCTTGCGAATTTTGGAGTAGTCAAAGGGAAATGGGGGGTCCCAGTCGTCGATTGACTCCTGATCTGTGACACCCTCGACTTGGGGCGTCAGGTCGGGATCGTTTGCCCAGGTGGGCGGATCGACAAAGACTGCCGGACGGTTGCGGCGATAAGGCGTCGCTGGCGCAGTGAGGGGCAAGACCGCCTTCAGCGTCAGAGTCGTCGATCGCTCCTCGGGCTGGCCGTGTGTGGTCTCGGGTGCAAAATAGGTCAGACGGATGGCGTCTCCCGGTTTCGCCTGCAAATCCTCCGCGGCCCACTCGTTCAGAACCACCTCATCCTCGGCGATCGGAAGCGAACTGGAATCGGCACGGATCAGTGGACCGAGCCGATCCGAGTTTTCGACGGCGGAGACTGTCGAATACGGAATGCTTTCGGAGTTTGACGAATCCGAGTTGACCTTCTCCAGCGAGTTGGCGAGATAGGTCAAGGCTGACTGGACATGGTATTCGGACAGGTGCTGACGCAGCGCCTGTTCCGCATCGGCCGGGATCAACATTCGGTCGGAAGTCAGATTGAAATACGCAAACGCGACTTGCGGCGATGCTCCGTCCGGGCGGTTGTAGGTTGCGGCGACGCGATCCAGACGAAGTCCCGCATCTTCGACCGTTGGCCAGATTTCCCGCTGTAATTCTCGGATGGCTTCGTCCGCGAGTGGTTCCGCTCCGTCGGGACTGGCAAACAGGATCGAGTTGACCCGGTGTGGCTCCTCCAGTGCCTGCTGGAGCGTCTCCAAGGGCAGGTAGGCATTTCGAGGGAGCGACTGATTTGCGCGCAGAGAAAACCGCCCGAGACCTTCGGCCGGGATGATGTCGACTACCTCCAGTTCGGCCAGGTTTTGTGTCAAATCGGACTTTCGCGCGAGTGTGCTGTCCGGGGCCACTCCCCCCACCTTGCCCAACCGCAGTACGACTCGATCGCCGCGTTGGACTTTCAGGGTTTCGGCGAGCGGCTCATTCAAGATGATCTGACGCCCACGCGGAGAGGTCGTTGGGCGGACCGATAATTCGCTGAGCTGCCAAAAGGCGTCCTCGCAGCCCACCACGGTGACCTCATTACTGCGATATACGCTCTTCATCGAAAGGCGATGTTCGATGCTGGCCTGAATCAGAAGAATGACCGGCTGCGCTTCGGTGAATCCGGCCAAATCTGGTCGCCGCTCCTGGATGCGGCTCGAGAGGCTTTGGTCGAAATAATGGTCGGCCAGCAGGATCTGGTCGATGCGCCCCAATCGCTCAATCGTCAGCCTTCGCAAACTGCTACGTACCGAATCGCCAACGATCAACGCACCGCTCAAGACGGCCGTTGCCGCGATTACGCCAAGCAGAACGGCCACATTGACTCGCCGGTAATACCAAAGGCTCTGCAGAGCATAGCGTAGCCTGCTGAGTTTCACCGGGGGGTCCATCGACAGCCTTCTCGTCGTGTCCGGGATCGCAACTACTGGAGTAAACCTCCCACAAGCTCCCGGCAGTTCTGCAGCCGTTTCGCCAGAGCCATGCTGTGGGTGACAACGATCATCATCGTGGTTGAGTTCGACTGTTGCTGCAGCTCGAGCAACAAGTCCGCAATGGACTCGGCCGTGTTACGGTCCAGGTTTCCCGTTGGCTCGTCTGCCAGCAGCAAGATCGGCTCATGGATCAAAGCTCGCGCAATGGCCACCCGCTGGCGTTCCCCGCCAGAAAGCTCGGCAGGGCGGTGTGTCAGCCGTTCTCCGAGACCGACGCGCTGTAACAGTTGCGTGGCGCGCTGGACAATGGACGCGCCCGGAGTCCCGCCGGCCAGCGCGGGAAGAAGCACGTTTTCGAGGGCGGAAAGCTGAGGCAGCAGGTGGTGATCCTGAAACACAAATCCGACCTGTTGATTGCGAAAATGCGCCAGTTGGGCTTCCGAAAGCACAAACGGGTCTTGCCCCTGCAGTCGCACGCTTCCCCGAGTGGGACGATCCAGCGTGCCGATGATCTGCAGAAGCGTGCTCTTACCCGAACCGCTCGGACCGACGATTGCCAGGTTTTCGCCTTGCGTAAGTTGAAGCGAAATCCCCCGCAAGACAACAAGTGGCTCGGCGGGAGTCGGATATTCCTTGGTCAGATTCTCGACAATTAAGCCAGATACGTCAGACATCGGACTGCTGCGGCTCAGGGGCCGCGGCGATTTGCCGCAACCGGTCGGCAATTGATGGAGGGATCGGAACCGAAGTCAAGCGGCCGCGATCGCCAACCTGGCAGCAGACCGCCGTGATCCGGCCACTCGCGACGGGGCCGTCCTCACCAAAGAAATCGAACGCATACGTTACACTCTTCGCGCCCAATTCCACGACCCGGACCTCAATCCGGATCTGATCCTCAAAACGCACAGGCCGGCGAAAATCACAACTCGCTGCCACACGCGGCCAACTGACCGTATCGCCCTCGCTGTGACTGACGACGCTCATCCCCAGATGTCGGAGCGCTTCGTGTTCCGCCTGCTCCATCCAAGTGAAAAAGACTGAGAAATGCGCGATGCCGGCCGCGTCCGTGTCGCGAAACTCGACTCGCCGATGCGTAATGAACGGACTGGGCATGATGAATGGTTACCCCAGGCTTGGGCAATCGGGACCCGGGGATTCGGCCGACGTTTCAGTCGCCCACGTAGGGCAGCAACGCCATGAACCGTGCCCGTTTGATCGCCTTCGTCACGGCGCGCTGGCTGACTGCGGAGCAACCGGTTTTCCGTCGGACCACGATCCTCCCGTGACGATTGATCAGCTTCTTGAGCAGTTCGACGTCTTTGTAGTCGACGAACATCGGTCGCGGCCGTTTGCCGTCGACGAAGATCGGGTCCTTTTTCTTGGTCTTCGTGCGGGATCGGGTCTTCCGTTTGGAACGGGTCGGACGTTTCTTAATCGCCATAGGTTAACTCGTCCTGCGAGTTGCTGGGGGTTCCGGAGCCAGTTCTGGGCAAAGTGACAAACTCGTCAATATAGCGGTCTTGCCCGTCCATGCAAGGGTGAGCCCCTTTTCGCGTTGGCCGCGTTGGCCGGGGGTGCCTGTCCGCCTCTGCCGACTTGCGCTGCAGTTGGAAAAGTCACCAGGAGAATCGTGGGGTGTAAGTCCCTGTTGGACGGCCAGGGACGGAGGAGCCGGAGATTGACGAACAAGGAGTGCCGATTTCCGAGGGCAGCGACCAAGCGTTCGGGGGAGATCCGCCGAGATTCCCCGTTCCTCGCGGTTCTTAACTCGCGAATCCAAAATTTGTCTTCCCCTCAACAATCGGCACTCCTTGTTCGTCACTCTGCACTGCTAACGGTGAAAAGGTTGTTCTCTCGGCAAGTATTCGAGCGACCAACGGGAGCGAACCTTTTCCGGGTGCGGTAGCACCCCGTTGGGTTGCGGCCCTGCCGCACTGCGGCTCCTCCGCCCTCCAAGTCGGAAGCATGCTGGCTGCCTCCCCCGCATCCGAAACATCCAAGCCGCTTCCGCTGCGCACGCGCATGGTCTTTGACCGAATTCGGCAGAGAATTCGACTCGACATCCGGCGGCCTGCGATCTGTTCGAGTACTCGCCCAAGTCATCGCTGGATGCTTGGTGTCACGATCTCCAGCAGCTCCAGCGCCGGCTCGGCATGACAGTGAATCAGGGCTGTCCGCCCATAGGTCGTGGTCCCCTCCGGAATGTCCAATGCTTGGGCCAAGGCCGGACCGCACGCGATCCTGTAGAGGCGACTCAGTTCGACCTCACGCAGAATCTCGTGCTCAATCAAGATCCGTCCGAGGGGAATCCGTTCCTCCTCAATGGGGGTGCGGATGTGCGGTTCCAGCAGATGGAGATGTAAACGGACGATGCCGAATTGGACGGGCAGACCGTCCGTGTCGCGGTGAAGCAGGCTGTTCCGACTGTAGATCGAGCCCTGACGGTTTACCGCTCGGACACTCACGGAAACGGACGTCTTCAGGAACGATTCCAGGGTGACCGTCATGTGGTGATCATGGGCGAGCAATTCGCGAAATGGAGACGGGGTTTGACTCCGCGGGACGGGCTGGAAGTCGCCCACTGTCGTGATGTTTGGAAAGAACAACCCGGTCAACGACTGCAAATCGGGTTCATCCCCTCCGACAATCTGTGGTCCCCCGTTGGTCAACCTACCGGTCCTTTCGGTCCTGTTTTTCGTTTTCGTTTTCGCTTTCGTTTTCCGTTTCCGGTCCGAGGCTTCTGCACTGCTCACGGTGAAAATGTTGTTACAGGCTGGAGGCTGGAGGCTGGAGGCTGTAGGGCTCTACAGTCCAGCCTCCAGTCTCCAGTCTCCAGTCTCCAGCCTCCTCCTGGTTGCGGCCCTGCCGCACTGCGGA
>CAZFWV010000286.1:0-8952 GCA_964522605.1 uncultured Pirellulaceae bacterium | reverse complement strand
ACCCGATCGCCCTCCCAAGCAGCCGTCCTGAAGGGCACTCGAGGCCGATCGAGAAGGCATCGTTCGGGATCATCGCGAGAAACTGCTTCGGATGCTGAGCACGGTTGCGAGCCGAACCGACGGGGCGGTCTGTCATCGGGATGGTTTTCCTTGTGGGAGAAGGTCCCTGCAAATGCCCTGATTGTACCGCCTTTGCCTTCGGGGTCGTGCAGTTTTTAAGTTGTTGGTTCATCCGAAGTTGCAACACGCTTCCGTATCGAGCTCGCTGTGACGTCCGAGTCGAGCGACACCGAAGATCGAGAAGTTGAACCACGGATCGAACGGACAAAACGGATGGCCACGGATCGGTCCGTGCCGATCCGTACCCTCCGTCCAATCCGTGGTTACTCTCCGCCTTCGGTCCAAACAGAGCGCGATATCCTCTGGAGGTCGAGTGAATCCTGTTCGTAAACACCAGCAAAACCAACACTTATAAACTGCACGAACTCCTTCAGGCTGGTCGCCATTCCGTTGCCACGAAAATGAGAACCGCGGACGACCGGCGACGGTCCATTGTCCAACGCGTGGTTTCGAGCAACAATCAGGGCATGTTAGAAAAACTGACAACCGAAGGTCGCAATCCCGCGTCGGAGGGCATTGATCGACTCACGACGCTGGAGATCGTGCGCCTGATGAATCAGGAGGACGCGAAGGTTCCAGTTGCCGTCGCGGAACAGGCCGAAACGATTTCCCAGGCCGTCGATCAGATTGCCGATCGTTTACGCGCAGGAGGTCGACTGATTTACGTGGGGGCGGGGACCAGCGGGCGACTCGGCGTACTGGATGCAGCGGAGTGTCCGCCGACATTCAACACGCGACCGGAGCAAGTTGTGGGGATTATTGCCGGAGGCGCGAGGGCCCTGACAAGGGCCGTCGAAGGAGCGGAAGACCATCCGGAACACGGAGTCCGCGATCTGCAGGAGGCACAACTGAAGGCCTCCGATTGCGTCGTGGGGATTGCGACCAGCGGAAGAACGCCCTACGTTCTCGCGGCTCTCGAGTATGCGCAATCGCAGGGAGCCTTGACGATTGGCATCTCCTGCAATCGGGATTCCGAATTGGCGCGCGTCTCCCAACTGATGATCACTCCGGTGGTCGGTCCTGAAGTCATCAGTGGTTCCACACGCCTGAAGGCAGGAACCGCGACGAAACTGGTGCTCAATACCCTGACCACGGGTGCCATGGTCCGCTTGGGCAAGACGTACGGCAACCTGATGGTGGATTTGCGAGCGACGAATCAGAAGTTGCGTCTCCGATCCAATCGCATCGTGCGGGAGTTGACCGGTGTCGAGGAAGCCCAAGCGCAGGAGTTGCTTGATCGCTGCGATGGCGAAGTGAAGACGGCCATCGTCGTCGGACGGATCGGTGTGGATCCGGACGAGGCACGACGTCGTCTGCGAGATGCCGGGGGACAGTTGCGTCAGGCACTTCTGAGCCAAACGTCAGGAACGGCTCAGAAATAATTTCTTCGTTTAACCGCGTGGGCGTCGCCCCGCGAGTAGGGAAGAATCTTCCGCGGCCCGCGGGGCACGCGGAGGGTGGCTGGGGTCGAGCGCAGCGAGCCCCCAGATCACGCGGCTGGGGGCTCGACGCTCGTTCCTCGCGTCTCGACCCCAGGCACCCAATTGCCGAAGTTGTTTTTGAGTCATCCCAAAGGACCCTTGTCCACGCCGGAGTGAATCAAGGCGAAACAAACCGAGGTGGACCGTGTTGCAGCCCTACGTTTTGGGTGTGGATGGAGGAGGGACGAAAACCGTCGCTTGTGTCGCGCAGCGGCAGTCGGCAGGACTGGTCGAATGCGGTCGTGGGAGCGCAGGATCTTCGAATCTCGTTGCGGCAGATTCGACCGCGGCGCTGGAGGAGTTGGGACGGGCGATTCGCGAGGCATGTTCGCAGGCCCAATGCGCGGTGGGACAACTCGACGCCGCCTGCTTGGCACTGGCGGGCAGTGATCGCCCTGTGGTCCGTGAGCAAATTCAACTTTGGGCGCAGGGAATGGGACTTCACCGGGTGCAGTTGGTGCACGATGCCGCGCCGATTCTGGCGGCCGGGACCCCCGGAAACTGGGGAATCGCCCTGATCAGCGGGACCGGTTCGTTTGCCTTTGGACGTGATGTCCAGGGGCAAGTCGCGCGCGCCGGAGGCTGGGGAGCCATGTTGGGGGATGAAGGCAGCGGGTATTGGCTTGCCCGCGAAGCACTCCGGGCGGTCACCCGACAACTGGACGGCCGCGGTCCGGTAACCGCCTTGACGGAATGTCTGCTGGCTGCGCTGCAAGTGCAGGAGCCGCGCGAATTGCCGCTGCGCGTCGCCGCCATGTCCCGCGGCCAACTGGCGGCCCTGGCGCCACAGGTCGTCGCGCTCGCCGATCGAGGGGATGCGGTTGCCCGCGAATTGACGGAGTCAGCCGCGGGGGAACTGGCCAAGCTCGTGATGTGTCTGGCGGAGCGACTCGGATGGACCTCCCATGAATTTCCCCTTGCGTTGTCGGGAGGCCTGTTGTTGAATCATCCGCAGTTTGTCGGCCAACTGCAACTCGGTCTTGAGCGGCACGCGGTCGTTCCGTCTGCGATCCAACTTGTGAGCGACCCGGTTCAAGGTGCCCTTGTGCTGGCCAGTTCGTGATTTCCTGTCGATGATCTGTCGCGCCGGTGAATTCTCCGACCCTCCACTTCCCCTGTTGATCACCGGTGTCGCCGGTGTGCCGGGATACAATGCGCTGCACTATTTTCGGCAGCGGTATCCAGGACAGGTTGTGGGGATTCGTCCGAGCAATAATTGGCGTTTGCGCGGCGACTCCATCGTCGGCTGTGATTTGGAAGATGAGGCTCAGTTGGCGCGTCTCTTCGCGCGTCACGAGTTTGCGTCCGTCCTGAACTGCGCCGGTAGCTGTGCACTGAAGTCTTGCGAACTCGATCCCGCCATGGCGTGGCGCGTCAACGTTCGCGGACTTCGGTCGCTGCTCCAGCTTCTGCACGGGACCGGGACGCGGTTGGTCCACTTGTCCATCGATTTGGTTTTTTCCGGACGCGGGATGGGGAACCATCGCGAGGCGGATCCGACCGATCCCGTGACGGTTTTTGGAAAAACGATGTCCGTGGCAGAGCAGTTGATTCAGCTGGCGGATCCCCAAGCCTGCCTGCTGCGGATCTCGCTGCCGATGGGGATCAGCTTCAACGGACATGCGGGTGCGATCGATTGGATTCAGTCGCGCTTTCGCAAGGATAAACCGGCGACGTTGTACTACGATGAGATTCGTACGCCGACCTATACGGATTGTCTGAATCGCGTCTGCCATCGTGTGTTGGCGAGTTCGATGGCCGGGCTGTATCACGCAGGCGGGCCGCGACAGCTGAGTCTGTTTCAGATTGCCCAGGTGATCAATCGCATTGGAGGCTATGATCCCCGTCATCTGATGGGGTGTTACCGTATCGAGGCCGGGCCCATACCGCCTCGCGCCGGCAATGTCACGATGGATTCCTCGCAATTGAAATGCGCGTTGGGCTTCGAACCGTTCGACCCATGGCCCTTCTACGACGAGCATGTGCCGACGCATCCCGACTGGCACTGTGAGCGACCACGTGGGGAACGCGGGTCACCGGAGCTGCTGGCGGAAGTCCTGTACGCGAATCCGGGGTTGATCTGAATGAGCGGGCGCCCTCAGGGGTGACTCAAGATTAACGTCGGCATCTCGGCCTTCTCGTTTAACCGCGTGCCCGGCGGGCCGCGAAAGATCCCCCCTACGCGTGGGGCGACGCCTGCACGGTTTTAACGAGGGAGTTGTTTCGGAGCGATTCCTAACTCGGGTCGATTGCTTGCGGGAATGAAGGATCCAGAAAGCGTCCGTTCTCGCTGAGTAATTGCCCGTCGGCAAAAATCTGGCCCCCATTGCGCAGGTCGCAAACCATGTCCCAGTGGAGTGCGGACTCGTTTCGGCCGCCCGTTTCCGGATAGGCCGCACCCACCGCCGCATGGAAGGTGCCTCCAATCTTCTCGTCGAAGAGTGTGTTCTTCGTGTACTGTTGGATCGAGTAATTCGTGCCGATCGCGATCTCGCCCAGTCGCCGGGCGCCGGGGTCCTGATCGAGCATCGCCTGCAGGAACGCTTCGCCTTTGGATGCGGTCGCGTCGACAACTTCCCCGTCGCGAAACTCGAGTCGAATGCCGTCGACTTCGCGACCGCCGTGCACGGCCGGAAAACTGTAGCAGACGACGCCGCGAGTCGCGTTTTCCCAGGGCCCCGTAAAGACTTCTCCGTCGGGGAAGTTCTCGTGTCCGTCACAGTTAATCCAGTGACGCCCCTCCACCGATACCGTTAAGTCCGTTCCCTGCGGTGTGACAAACCGCACTTCGCGGCATCCGTTCAGGAGATCCGTGAGTCGCTGCTGCCGCTCACTCAGCCGCTGCCACGCGGCTGCTGGATCCTGCTCGTGCAGCAATCCCGCGCGAAACACGAAATCCTCGTAGTTGCTCAGGGACATCTCAGCGTCCTGCGCCGACGCCAGGCACGGAAACTGGGTCCCGACCCAACGCAACGCCCCCTCCGCAGCGCGCTGCAGAAAGGTCGCCAGGTATTTGCGACGCGACTGGCTTAAGCGCGCCTGCCTCTCCGGAGAAACGCAAGAGAACGCCTTCGTGTTTTCTGGTGCCCAGAGATTCAACAGCACATCGATCGTCTCGACCTGGTGCTGGGCCAGTGGATCCTCGAATTCCAATTGATCCGCCTCACCTTCGGTCAAGAGGATTTCTCGACATTCTTCCGGCTGCAAATGAAGCACCGGATGCGCCCCGGCGCTGAGGACTCGTCGGTACAGTGCGATCGCGAGTGGCGTGGCGGGAGGAGGTCCCTGGATCAAGACCAGATCCCCCTTGCGGACACTTGTTGAATAAGCAACCAGAACATCGGCCAGTTTATCGACGCGGGCGTCACGCACAGTCGCCTCCTCGCGGTTTGCCGCGGTGTTGCGTGTGATAGAGCAGTAGTCCGACCATGGTTTTCGCGTCGCAGATCTCTCCCGATTCAATCATCTCGAGCGCTTCCGACCAGGAAACCACTCGGTTCTGAATCTCCTCTTCAGGCTCCCGTTCCGGTGGGCCGGCGATCAGATCCCGCGCGACATAGAGGTGCATATACTCGTCGAGAATTCCCGGCGCGGCGTAGAAGCCTGTCAGCTTTTCTAACTGGCCCGCGCGATAGCCGGTTTCTTCGATGAGTTCACGGCGAGCACAGTCATCCGGTGACTCGCCTGCGTCAAGTGTGCCGGCCGGCAACTCGATCAGCACTCGGTCGACGGCCATTCGCTGATTCTCAATCAGGCAGATCTGATCGTCCCCGAGCAGGGGAAGGATGACGACGGAGCCCGGATGTCGGATGACTTCCCGCTGCTTGAGCGGTCCGGTGGGCAGTTTCCTGGAGATGCGTGTGATGGAGAAGCGGTCGGTCTTCAGCAAGAGGTCTTCAGGTTGGGGCACGGTAGCAGCTTCTCGGGGGCCAAATCGAGGTCATTCATCGCCAAAACTGGCACTTCGCCCATCCTAGGCGAAGTCCATCCGACTGAACAGGTCGCCGGTTGTCGTCCGGTGGGCTGCCGGAAGATTGATTCGGCCCTGGGGCACGGTTACAATAAGTTGACTGCCCGCGTGCAGAAATCTGGGTCGTCCTTTTCTCGGGCGGCGTCCACCTCTGGGTCCTCGTCATATGCGTGACCAAGCCATTTGGAGCGTCAGTTTGGGCCGTTGGAACGGTGTGCAGTTGCGGCTGCACATGTTCTTTCTGCTTTTTGCTGCCTTCACGTTCTATTTGAGCTGGCTTTATGCGCAGGATTTCTTGGCCCGTGACGCAAGCCCCGTGTCCCTGGAACGAGATGTTGTTGCAGAATCGGAGCGTCTGGTTGTCGAGGTACAACGCGCGGCGGAACCATCTTGGGGGATTGTCGCCAGTGCCTTGGCGTGTCTCTCGATCCTGTTTCTGAGCGTGTTGGTGCACGAGTTGGGCCACGTCGTTGCCGCGAATCGGCTTGGCACGAGCGTTGAGGAGGTCATTCTCGGGCCGCTGGGGGGCTTGGGGCCGCCGGCCACGGCGGCGGAGCCGCAAAACGATTTGATGATGATCGTGGCCGGCCCGTTGACGAACCTGGGCGTGTGCTTCGTTTCCGCACTCTGTTTGGCGATCCACGGCGGTGCTGACCTGATCGGTTTGATGAACCCGATCGCACCGACGGCGATCACGGTTGGAGCCCCACTGATCGTCGCGCTGAAGATGACCTTTTGGATCAATTGGCTGCTCGTCTTAGTCAACTTGATTCCCGCCTACCCCTTCGACGGCGGTCGTGCCCTGCGTGCTGCAATTCTCATGGCCCGGCCGCAGCTGGAACCGGCGCGAGCCGTCATGGTCGTGGCTGCCGCGGCGAAGGTGATTGCGGTCGGGTTGCTGGTCGTCGCCTGGATCGTCCAGACCGATCAGCCCGATCCCAACTCCTTGGTCCAGACATGGTTTGCCCTGGTGTTGTTGTCGATCTTCGTTTTCTTTAGTGCACGCAAGGCCGAGAGTGTCGCAGCCACGCCCACGCCGGATGAGGCCTTCCTCGGCTACGATTTCTCGGAAGGTTATACGTCCCTCGAACGGAGTGGCCCCAAGACCTTCACAAAACCTCCACAAAGTGGTCCTCTTGTGCGTTGGTGGCAACGCCGCCGAGAACAACGCGAACAACGACAGCGGGAGATCGAGGCGTACGAAGATGGACGCGTCGACGAAATTCTCTTGCAGGTCCACGAGGCTGGATTCGACAGTTTGACCTCGGAAGACCGCGCGTTGCTGCGTCGAGCCAGCGCGCGGTATCGCAGTCGTCCCCGCTAAGTTCGATCGCCGGCTGCTTTCTCAGGCGTCGTCTTTGTTCGGCTGCTCAGTCGTTCAGCAGATGCGGCTGACTCTCTAGGCATCCGTCTCTCAAGAAGAAACCCGCAGGATTAACTCACGGATTTCAACTCGAGACGGCATAGGGATTTGACGCTCTTGTCGGCGATGCAGGATGGGAATTGGCATTGAAGTTGCTACCGGAAGGAATTCGTTCGTGGCGGGTGTTGCCCGCTGAGACATCAAGAAACCAGGAACATATTCAACGCGACCATCTTCGCGTGCCTCGTTGGTGGACCAACCGGGCTGGACGGAGAGGCACCCGGCGCACTGTTCCGCCTCCAGTGCCGTGGGGCCTCCCGTCCGTTTTTTTTGCGCAGATCATGCAGTGGCAGGATGGGTGATTGTCTTAACCCGAAGCGCCAGCGTTGTGGTTGCACATTTCGTAACTCGTAGCCGAATTCGCGGTACGTGTTTAGCCTGCATGCATTGGACAAAGTCCGCTTCGTAGCCGAATTCGTGAGAATTCGGAGGTCTCGAGCAGGGGGAATCAGCAACAAATCCCCCGAAATCTCACGACTTCGGCTACGTGCAACTGCAACACTCACGCTTCGGGTTGGGATGCACGCGAAGTCGGAATTCGGTCGACTGACGCGAGAGTCTCGGAGCTGGTTACCGCTTGATCCCAGGTCACGAATTGGCCGGTGCGCGTCGCCATCCGACCCAGGATGGCCGTGAGTGTGCTGCCGGCGGCTTCTGTCGCTTCGTTTCGAACATCCCCGCTGCGCACAGCTTGGATGAATTCGGGCAAACCCGAGTCGGTCTTGTTGGGCTCATCGCGACCGAAGGACCACACGACCTTGCCTTCACTGTCACGAATAACCGCCCCGCCAATATCCGCGGTGCCATGTGTTCCGTGCGCAAATTCGGAGACACAATTCCAGGTGTGGGAGATCTGGCGACACTGGCCAAAGAGTTTGGAACCGTCTTCGTACGTGAATTCCACCATCTGGTAGTCGAAGATTTCTCCAGGCTGATCGACAAGGACCTGACGGCCGCCCTGGCCCTGGGCATTGATCGGATAGGATTGCTTCAACCAATTGATGACATCCAGGTTTCGCATCAATCGTTCGACGATCGGATCTCCTCCCAGCCACGTGAACCAACGCCAGTTTCGCAACTGATAGTCAAGTTCCGATTGCGTGGCGCGACGCGGTTGGATACGCGGCGCTTCTGCATTCCAATAGACGCGGCTCAGCAAAATATCGCCGATCGCCCCGTCTTGGAGGCGGCGAATTGTCTGCTGATAACGGCGCTGATGTCGGTGCTGTAATCCCACGCCAACGGCCAGATGACGTCGTTGGGCCTCTAGCCCTGCCTGGAGGATTCGACGGACTCCCGCCGAGTCAACGGCGACCGGTTTCTCGAGAAACGCGTGCTTGGAGGCTCGCACTGCGGCTTCGAAATGCAGGGGGCGGAAGGCGGGGGGGGTTGCCAGGATTACGAGATCCGCATCCGTCTGCAACACATGCTGAAACGCGTCCAAGCCGACAAACTGTTGTTCGCGCGGGATCCGGACCCGTTCTTTGTGTTGTCCTTTCAATCCTCGCAGACTGGCGTGCAGTCGATCCGCGAACACGTCCGCCATCGCCACCAGTTGCACGCGGCTCGTCTGGCGGAGCGCCTGATGGGCCAAGTTTGTGCCTCGCTGTCCACAACCTACCAGGGCAACCCGGATTTCATCCGAGCCGCCTGGATGGACGCCGGTCCCCAACGACAGGGGGCCCGCTACGGCACTTCCGGCGACGAACAACGAAGAATCCTTGATGAACGCGCGCCGGGACGGGCGTTTGGGGGCGGATTCGTTAGATGGGGGACCTGGGACGGACTTCATGCGGCAGGTATCGGTGCGGAGACGGATCGCGCCATCACGGCGTCTCGATCGGGCTGTTGCCTGAGCATCCCATCATACCCGGACGGACCGGGCCGGGGCAAATAGTAGGCTGGAGGCGGGAGGCGGGAGACTGGAGACTGGAGACTGGAGACTGGAGACTGGAGAC
>CAZFWV010000285.1:0-9037 GCA_964522605.1 uncultured Pirellulaceae bacterium | reverse complement strand
ACCCGAAGGCGAAGCGGCGAATCGGTGTGGGTCGACGATGCGTCAGGCGGCGTGGCGTTGCAGCGTCCGTTCGAGATCGGACTTCGGCCGCAACCCGACCAGTCGAGCAATGATTTCTCCATGATGGAAGAGGAGCAATGTGGGAATGCTGTCGATTCCGTAGGCCGCTGCCAGATCGGGGCTTTCATCCACATTTAGCTGAGCAATCTTAACCGACTCGGCACGTTCGGCGGCCAGCTGTTCGAGCACCGGTCCCTGCTTTCGACAAGGACCACACCAGGGCGCCCAGAAATCAACCAGTGTTGGGAGCGGGGACTCCAAGACTTCGGCCTTGAAGTTGGTTTCATTGAGTTCGGATAGAAGCGACATGAGATCGTTCTCCATGAGGTTGGGGGGCGGATGGGTTTGGTGTCGGAGAAGCCTAGGGCAGCCTCTCCCCGAGAGAGACCGTCTGCGAAGAGCATTTACTGCCGGGGATGATTTACCTCGTCAGCCGCCGGCTTGGCGAATGGGTTCATGGCGCTGAAGACACCAAGCCATTCGGTGCTGCGGGGACGTTTTTCTTGGGTCTGGATCGGGGGCAGGCGATTCGGTCGGACCGGCTCCGGTCGCAAGCCCGCGTTAACGAACGAGAAAACTTCGCTCGGGCTCTTCGCCCCAACCAGAACTTTTCGATTCCAACCACCCGGTGTCTGATCGAGTCGGATCAGTTGGGGAATCGACTTGGACTCGATCAGACGAGAAGCCAATTCTTGCTGCTGGTCGAGATCCACATAGGCAAACACGACATCGTTCAGGCCACCCGCTTGCGCAACTTGTGGAAGAATCGAATGCTTCATCTGCTCGCAGGCGGGACACCAAGGTGCTCCTACGAGAACCAGCAGGGGCCGACCGGTTGCGACGCTGCGCTGGTACGCCTGGGCATAATCCGTATCGTGGGCACCAAGCGCCGAAAGTTGCAGAATCGCGGCGAGGGCGAGGGAAGTCATGGTCGTAAATCCTTACGGCAGGAGGGACAGGGACCGATACGCCCGGGGGGGGTCGCATGGCGTGAACCGTCAGTCGCGACGCGGCACGATGAGGCTTGATCAGCCTGTCTGGTTCGTCGGGCCGCGTCGCCCGCAAGAAGTTATCGACCGAAGACTAGCGTGAGATGAATATATTTCGATCGCTATATTCACGATCGACCATACTTCACGCCCGCCGTTCAGATACGGTGCTCGGCCAGGTCTCGCTCGTAGAGGGCCAATTCCGACTCGAACCGCTCCCTGGGAATCGTCCACTGCGGTTCTTCATCGGTGTGCGCATTACAGTGGGAAACGAGCAATTGGTGGAGAAACTTGTGCAGGTGCCGTGGAACCCGCAACTGTCGAAACCCATCCAGTAGCCGCTGTCGCGTCACCGACGGATCAAAGAAGTCCTGCACCGAGGGCGTTTGCCCCTCCCGGGCGCACGCACGCAACCGAGCATTCGCGACATCGAAGAGTGCTTCACCGGTCCACGCTAGGGACGGGACCATGTTCTGCTTGTCCAAGCGGGCGCGCTGGGCGAATTCGCGACCTTCGCGCTCGATAAAGTACTTCAGCTCCGCCGGCAACATCAGCTTGATGCCCAGACCGGGATGTTTGAGCAGTTTATTGTCGAGCAGGGGCCAGATCAGGGCCTTCATAAGATCCGCAGAGCCGTTAATCAGGTAGGGCTCATCTACGCGATCAACGAGCACGAAGACCCCCTGATAATTCAACGTCTGCAGAACGGATTGCAGCTTCATCAACAGTTCATACCGATCATCGGTCCGCTCTCGATTAGGAAACGGCTGACCAGACAACTCACCGGCCGTGAACCACATCAGCGTTTTGCGCAGCGAGTGCAGCGGTCGATTCACGACCCGGAGCCCCCGTGATATTCCCCAGGCAAGCAGGCCGCGATGCACCGCCGACGCCAACCACGGCAACCACCCGATCGCGATGACGGCAAGATAGGCCCAAGCTGGTGTTTGCTCGCGAATCCACTGCAGGTTTTCGTGCGAGCCTCCAAGAATCAACAGCGTCGCAATCCACGCGATGACGGCGACCGTCGTCACCCAACCAATGATCGTGGAGAGTCGGGCTCGCAGCGCCCAGTACTTCAGATGACGACGCAACTGGTGCCATCGCTGCAGATACGGCTGTTCGAGCGATTGATCGTAGCAGGCCGCCAGGAGCAACAGGTCGCGTCGCTGATGCGAATCGAGCCGATCCAGATCGCTGCCGGAAAGCGATGCTGGCCCATTGGGCTTCCGCGTCGCCAGGACGCGATCGACAAGGTCGGTAACTCCCAAAGACAGGATCGCGTCCATATGATCCCACAGCCGCCACTGACTTAATGCTCGGTCAATCCGCCGGCGCCGGGCGGGCAGCCGACTGACGAACCGATCGAGAAACGGATTGAAATCGTCGTAGTGAATGACGAACGGACGTTTACCGGCGTGCGCACGACTGAATTCCGCCAAGTGTTCTGCAATCTGCAGTCGCAGGGCAGTTTTTCCCGCTCCCTTTTCGCCAAACACCACCGATGTCGCCGGCTCGCGAGGATCACCAAAGATCTTATCCCAGGCAGGATGATGCGTGCTGTGGATGCAGTGTTCTTTGAAGACCGGATCGGACTGTGCGTCTTCTTCCGCAAAAGGATTCCGGGCGATCCCGTGATGTTCGAGAAACTGCTGAATTTGCATCCGATGTTTCCTCTAACCGACAGATTCATTCATCATTCGCGCGCCATCATGTTGGCTGCGAACAGGGAAATATAGCCCGCGGGCCCCCGTCGCAGGGCGGCGACGCGGCGGGGCAGGACGGTCTACGGCATGAAGTTGATCACATAGATGAGGGTCGCGAAGAGAATCAAGCAGGCGACGACCAGCAGGACGACCACCAGCAGTGCGGTCCGATTGGATTTCTTACGACGGTAGCGTTCCGCGATACTGCCTTCGGCGGGCTCCGTGACGATTGCCACGGCTTCACTGTCGGTCGCAACGGCCGGACCCGAGACGAGTCCCGGAAACAAAGGTCCTGCCAACTTCCAGTCGGACCAGCCCTCGCGCCAAACCAGCGAGTCACGTGTGACGCGTCCCTCGGAAATCCAGGTTCGCATGATGTCGCCGGAAGCCGGACCATACTGGCCTCCGGAGGGCGGCTGAACATACCACAGGGCGTGCGGGGCCTCCGCAATCGGATCCCCCTGCGAACCCGCCGACAGCGCTTCGGCAGCCGATGCGTCCGCGGAATCGCTGCCCGGGCTCGGTTCCTCCTGGGCCGGGGCCTCCATCGCCGTGCCGACCGGTTCTGCTGGCGTCTGGCCCCCCGGTTCTGGTTCGGGCGGACCGGAAGGAAGCTCCGTCGGGGCGACGGCCACCGTGGCATCCGTCGCGGCCGTCGATCCTCCCGAAGACGGCTCCTCACCGACAGCCTCGGGTTTCAACTCCTGAACAAGAGCCGGATCCGATTCGGGCGGAATGGTCAGTCTCACGCCACACTGCGGGCACAAACCTCGTTTGCCGGCCAGAAAGGCTTTCACGTGGAGTTTGTGGCCGTTCGGACAGCGAAACCGAATCCCCATCGCGCTACCGTTACTCCGCCCTTCTGGTTCGCAGGTCAACTCGCAACAACCAGCAACCCGCGTTCGACGTCCAGTAAATCTGGACTTAACAAGACAACCAAGCACCGATTATAGTTATAGTATAGATCGTAGCGAATTCCTGTGAAAACCGACGTTGCTATTCCTTTCACACGAATCACGGGCCGCTAATTAACGCACGATTCCCCGTTCCTCAGTCGGGCGGGTCCGCACCACAGCAGATCCTTCGACCTCGACGGATAACGGGCTTCCGACGAGATCTTCCGTCACTCCGCCTCCCGGGCCGCCGCCTGCTGCGGCTGTTTTTTTGCTTGCCGGACTGCGGGGAACAAGACATGGTTTAAGGGATCTGCCGTCGTTTTTGTCGTGCGGGAAAGGAAAACCAACTCCGAACCAGCGGGAAGACAACGCCGATCGCGAGTCGCCGAACCGCCTTCGCGGGCCACGGCCATGCGATCTACAATTCCGTTTCGTCGAAATTGCACATTTCGCGCAGCGAGTTCGGACAAAGTTGCAAGGGCACAGAGGAACCGAATATGGACCGAATGGAACACCACAGTCGTGAAGACCATGAGGGACCGATCGAGATTGCGTTGGTAGGCGACCTGACAGACAACGAGGCGGATTTGACGGATCGCCTGCTCAGCGTTCCGCCCCACGGCGAATGCACGCTGTTCATCGACTCGCCCGGCGGTAGTCCCTACTGCGCAATCGCGTTGACCAGCCTGATTCGACTGCGGGGTATCCGGGCCACCGGCGTTGTCACGGGAGAATGTTCCTCCGCGACTCTTTGGCCCTTTGCCGCCTGTTCACGGCGGATCGTGACCCCCTTCAGCGTACTCCTTTTCCATCCGATGAAGTGGCAAAGCGAAGAGCACGTGGGGTTGCAGGAAGCGGCGGAGTGGGCGCGGCATTTCGGCACTTTGGAACGAGAAATGGATCGCCTGCTGGCGAGCCTGTTGGGCGTGGATATTGATTTTCTCGATCAGTGGATCACTCCCGGACGTTATGTTTCGGGACGCGAGTTCGCAGAGGCTGGGCTGGCACAACTTGTTGCGCTCGATGATCTCACGGCGGGCGATGGAGACTCGCAGACCGCATGGCAGCGGGGAGAAAAAGGGAACGGTGAGGCGGTCACCCGCGTCAGCGTTCACAGCTCGTGAACTGATCCTCACCCGCGATAATCTGCGTGACAGTCGGCACAGCTTCGTTTGAGCTGTGCGTGCGCCGGCAGTGCTGATTCGTAGTCGTCGTTTTCGACTGCCTTCACGATCGCCTGTGCCGCCTGGCGCATCGAGTCGCAGTAGTTGCGGTAGTCTTCGTCCGCAGCGTCTTCCATCCCCGGTTGCAGCAAGACGACCGCAATCGCCGCGACGAGTTCCGACTCGTGAGCTATGCGAGCTCGATCTTGGCGGAATAAACCGGCGGATGCGAGCGAACCCGACAATTGATCTTCGTCGATTGCTTCCAGACGCTGCATCAGCGGAGAACGGGCACAGATTTCGTCCCATCCGGCGGGTGAGGCGATTGGCTCCGACGCAAACGAACCGCCCCGTACGAGATCCTCCAGCGACGTTCGCAACTGTTCTGCCCGCCGCAATACGTCATCGGACCCGACTTGCGCTCGTAGCGCCGCCTGAGCCAGCGCATCCCGCGCCTGCAGCGCGGACTGCTGCCAGCGAATCGGAGCAGGATACTCGTGAACAATCGCAAACAGCATGGCCGCAACGCTGAATTCCCGACGCACCTGCCGATAGCCACGCGATTGGAAATCGCTCGGATTCTGAACCAACGCGGAGACGCGCGCCAGGATCGACTTGATTTCGTCTTCGATCACCTCCGCCGAGATCACCTGCTGCCATTCCGGGGATTGGCCTGAGTCCGCTGTCGATCGATCGGACGACCCGCGGTCGGTACCGGGGACCGATTGATCGCCGGAAGGCCTGGCGCCGGGCGTCCCGACCAGCCCCTCCGAGAATGCATCCTCAAAGAAGATTCCCGGGGGCACGTCCTTCCAGTCGGGTGGAGGCACTCGCCTCTCAGGAGGCTCCTCGGGTCCCGCCGCAGCCCCCAACAACGGGCAGAATAACAAACCAATCAGCCCCCAACGAAGTGCCGGGCGCATCGCGGCGATGCCGACCCACAACCGCGCGAAGCGTCCCTGCCCCGCCGAACCGATCGCGTCCGTTGGCCGCACGAAATCCTGTCGCAATGACAACATTTTCCCCGCAAGTCGTGCCGAATCGGTTCCCATACGATCTCCCGTCGGTTCAGTATACTCGGTCCGGTTCAAGCTCGAGGATACAATGCAACCGTAGACCGGAAACGATCCCCCTTCTCAGTCGTGATCGAGTCGGTCGACCGTCACGATCCCTTACCGGCGAGCATTGAATGAGCGATTTCGCAAAACGCTCCACGCGACGACAGTTCTTGCGAGGAAAATCCGCCGCGGATGCGCTGGAGGACTTGGGACGGTCGCTGAGCCCGGGGGAAGGATCATCCGGCTCGGAGGACCCGTCGGCCGCGAATCCCCAGACGTACGTGGTTCAGGTCAGCCGCAAGGCCATGGCCTGCCAGTTCGCCGTCTTCTTGAACGCAGGCGAGGATCAGACGGCGACCGAACAGGCCGTCGCAGCCCTCGATCTGGTCAGTCAACTGGAGGACCAACTCAGCGTCTATCGCCACCGCAGTGAAGTGAGTCGGCTCAACGCTTCCGCCGCAAACGCTCGCCTGCGTGTCGAATCACGCTTGTTTCACCTGCTCCACCAGGCGGTCCAGTTGCACGCAGCGACCGAGGGGGCCTTTGACATCACCGCAGGTCCCCTGATCAAGGCATGGGGCTTTTATCACCGGGAAGGCAAACTGCCGAGTGACGAGGCCATCCAGGACGCATTGCAGCGGGTGGGATCGCAGTGGTTGGAGCTCGATCCGCACCAAGAAACGGTCTTCTTTGCGCAATCGGGACTGGAAATCAACTTGGGCGCGATTGGAAAAGGATACGCGCTGGACCGCTGTGCCGAGGTTCTGCATTCGGCGCAGATCGAAAACTTCATGATCCACGGCGGTCACAGTACAATCTTGGCCCGCGGTCAACGACTGCGCGGCGAAAGTTCAGCCGGTTGGACGGTGGGGCTGCGGCATCCTTTGCGATCCGACCGGCGATTGGCAGAAGTCCGCCTGCAAGATCGAGCTCTCGCGACATCCGGCTCGGGAACTCAACATTTCTATTCCCAAGGCCGGCGTTATGGCCATATCCTTGATCCACGCACAGGACGGCCCGCCGACCAAGTTCTTTCGGCCACCGTGCTCGCTCCCCAGGCCACGGTAGCCGATGCGCTCTCGACCGCGTTCTACGTGATGGGGCGGGAGAAATCTCGAGAGTACTGCGAGAACCACGCGGAGGTCGCGGCACTGCTCAGTTGCCCCGGCCCTCGCACCGGCACTTTAGAAGTCCATTGCTTTGGCCTTGACGACGACGACTGGCAGCGGATCAGCGATTGAGGTCGCTTTCAAGAATGTGGCGACGAAGAACGGTCTTGGAAGGCGGCAGGGAACAACGCAATCGTCCGTGACGCCAAACCACCCGCGCCGTTCAATCCCACCACCACGCGTCCGGATCTAACTCGGCAGGCGGTCGCAGCGTCATGGACAGAACCGTTTCTTCGAGAGGCCGCGTGTCAAAACCATGTGAGAGAAGATCGTCGGAACGAAACGCCACACCACCGCTGACCGCCGCCAAGAAATATCGTTGGTCCACCACCCGATAATTGACGACTGACACCACGCTTTTCGGCACGCGAGCCCGTGGCAGCCGGTACGTTGCATCGTCCAGCAAGTCTTCCATCATCCATCCGGTTCGTAGGGGAAACTCTTCCCGGCGGAGCAACGCCGCCACGATGGCCAAGCGGAATACGTTGTCGAGCTCCGCGTAGACCGGGTACTGCTGCGAGAGGGCCGGAAAACTCTTGGTAAAATCCCGGGCAAACTGCGCGTTGAGCGGTTCGGCGCGGCCCGTGTGGACCCGCTGCCCGCGTGCTGCCAACAGTTCGTTCTCGCTGAGAACCCGCACAACTTGATTCTGTAGGACATAGATATCCCCCGTTCCGGAACGCTGCAGGCATCTCTCTTGAAGGGCAAACCACCAGCGCAACACACCGAGATCCGGCGGCGGCCCATTCCGCTTCTCCGACAGCGTGTCCAGGTAGCTGACGAGTTGACCGGCGGAAGGAACCAAACCGAGACCAACCAGCTTCATGTGATGATCCGCCTCGATCAGCACCCGCGCAACCCGAGTATCGGCCTCAATGCCTGCGAACTCGATCTGCTGACGTCCGAGCGCTTGCCGCAGTCCGCCCAACCAGGCATCCCGTTCTTGCGGGCGCACCGGACGCCCGTCCCACTCGGTCAGATACTGCTGCGTTCGCTCCAGGTTCTCGGGCAGCGGCGTAATCGCGCACAAGAACTGACCTTCCCCGCAAAAGGCGTTTCGCAGGACGACGACCAGATCATCCAGGCGAACCACGGGTCGCCGCGAATCAATTCCCACACAGCGCCCCTCATCGTTGATCGTCCAGGGTCCCGCGGGGCCTGCCAGAATGCAGTCACCTGACTGCTCATCAAGAAAGACCAAATCAATCCGCTGGAGCCCTGCGAGAAAATGAACGTCCCACGATGGCGCTTCGTCGCGCGCGCGACGGTGAGTGAGCTGCTCTTGCAGACGACGAAGGGAGACTTTTCGACAACGACTGACTCGCCCAATGTCCTGCGATCCAATCGCCTTCGGTGAACGCGGTTGAGCTGAGTCCCAGAGCGAGACAAGACGCTGCTGAACTGCTGTGTCCATCGTCCTCAGTACGCCAGCGGCGTCGACGTAGACGCCTCCCGGAAACCCCGAAATCGACCCCTCGCCACCCACGTCCTGCCAGGTATCGGGAGCAATCGTCGTCTGAATCAACTCGATCAGCGAATCGAAGTCGGCCTGCTGTCCCCCGCCACGTGCCGAGCCTTCTTCGTAAACATCGGACTGCCCCGAATTCGTCGATTCGATTTCGGGAGTGATCGGCGACGCACCTTGAGCACTATGCCAATACAGTGTCACAAGAACCAGACTAACCAGAGCGATGGACGACGGCTGCAAAACCGTTGCCCGGGAAGACGAGGCTCCTGCCGAGCCGGGCCGGATCGCACTCTCGACCGTACAGCACCCTCGTTCTGGCGGTCTTGCGTCACGCTCTACACAGATGGATTGGGCCGAAGCAACGGCAAGTCCGCACATGTTGGCCTCCCCTCGGCAATCTGTCCCAAAAATGCCTGAAAGGCAGCTTCACATACGAGCCGTCACGCTGTCAAGTTTTGTCGCTCTGGACTGCGAACGGTCGCGGCAAGAGACCGAGCGACCAACGGAAGCAACACCTCCAGTCTCCAG
>CAZFWV010000284.1:6353-9047 GCA_964522605.1 uncultured Pirellulaceae bacterium | reverse complement strand
CAGCACTGGCAGAGCCAGTGGCACCTGCTAATCTAGTGTGCCACTGGCTCTGCCAGTGCAGTTTTGAGACAACGCCTAGTAGATTCTACCGGCTCAC
Source organism: uncultured Pirellulaceae bacterium (assembly GCA_964522605.1). GTDB lineage: Bacteria > Planctomycetota > Planctomycetia > Pirellulales > Pirellulaceae > CAVZLD01. The sequence goes on along the minus strand of CAZFWV010000284.1, from coordinate 8,950 downwards.
GGTCAGCAACTCCCCAACCGATCGACCGTGCCGTCGAGGCGCTGGAAGCAAGGTGGATTCAAAAGTGAGTGGTTTTATGGTAGGAAGAAAGCCTTGCCGAAACATCCCGCCCCCGATCGAGGAGTTATCCAATGTCTGAGATCAACCAAGATCCAAAAGGAAATGGAACCACACGACGAGAGTTCTTGCAGATTGCAGCGGGTGCGGGAGCGGCGACCATGATGGCGTCGACAACTTCCCGTGTCGCGGGGCAACAGCGTGGTCCGAATGAACGGATTGGAGTTGGTTTCATTGGAGTGGGGGGGCGCGCCCAGGAACACATTCGAATCGTAAATGAACTCCAGCAGGCGGGGCTCGCCGAGCCAGTCGCGGTCTGCGACGTCTACCGACCCCGACTCGAGGCGGCCGCGAAACGATGTGGCGGTGCGAAAATGTATCGTGCCCACGAGGAGTTGCTGGCTGATCCGAAGGTCGATGTCGTGTGCATCGCGACGCCCGATCGACTGCACGCGCCCCAAGCAATCGATGCGGTGCGTGCTGGTAAAGACGTGTATTGCGAAAAGCCGTTAACGCATTGGGCGCAGTTCGACCTGGCCCGACAGCTTGAGGTCGCCGCCGAGGAGTCCGGACGGCTCGTTCAGGTTGGCACTCAATACATGGCCGACGAAAACTATGCGAAAGTCGCTCAGATGATTCGCGATGGGATTATCGGCAAACCGGTCCACGCTCAATTGGGCTATTTCCGTCGCGGTGACTGGGGCGAGCGGATGGTGATTGATGATCCGAACGCGCGCCCGGGTCCGGATCTCGACTGGGAACGTTTCCTCGGCGATGCGCCTGCGGTCGACTACACCGTGAGTCGTTTCTTTCAATGGCGATTGTTCTGGGATTATGCCGGCGGGCCGGCCACGGATCTGCTCGTCCACGTCTTCACACCGGTCTTCTGCCTGCTGGACCTGGACTATCCGGAACGTGTGTTTGGCGGTGGCGGCTGCTTTCAATACGACCGCGAAGTCCCGGATCAGTGCAACATTATCGCCGATTACAAGGACGGACCGTCGGTCGTGATGATGAACTCCCTGTCCAATTACACCGGCATCGACACCAAGATTCGTGGAACGAACGGAATCATCATTCTCACGGACAAAGGAATTCGCATTGTCCCGATCGATCCCGGCACCGGGAAAGAAACCGATGAGATCTCGATGGCCTGGAACGGAATGGGCGACACCAAAAAACTGTGGCTCAACCTCATCGACTGCGTCCAAACGCGGCAACAGCCGTTCAGCCCGATTGCTACGGCCGTTCGCGTGCAGGCTCCGCTGAGCATGGGAATCCTTTCGCACCGCGAAAACAAGGTCGCACTCTTCGATCGGGATCAACAGAAGATCGTGCTGTAATTAGATCTTCAGGAAGATCTTGCGTCGATACATCGCATACAAGATCAGCCACAGCAGAATCAAGACGCACGTGCCGCGCAACAAGGGCTCATACGCCTCACCGAAGGATTGGAAGAACTCTTTCCCCAGATGTCGATTCAATGCGTCGACTAGAAAGGGAACGGCGAGCCACTCCATCAGGTAGGCCGTAATTGAGTTCATTCCGACCACGATCAGCGGGAAGGCCCATCGTCGCCAGCCTCCCGCATCGATCACGGCATAGAAGGCGGCCAGCGTCAAGAAACATAAACCGCCGCTGAACAGCGTCCAGGAGGGTGTCCAGATTCGCTTCACGATCGGACAAAGTCCGCTGAAGTTCAGCGCCCAGGCGATCGCGATCCCGATCACCCCGGCCAGCAATAGCATACTCAGTCGGCGACCCGCCGGGCGCTCCGAATGCAGCCATCCGCCGGCAATCAACCCCAGGATCATCGTCCCCAGCGTCGGAATGAAACTGAGCGTTGCATAGCCTCCGCCGTTGTAGACAAACGGTTGCTCTCGGGGAAAAAGGTTCAGGAACCAGGTGTCAAAAGCCCACGCCAGGTTTGAGTTCTTGTCCCAGTGCGCCGCAAAACCCTGTAGATGATGTGGCCAATCCGCCGGCACTCCGACTTCCTGCCAGTCGAATTCCGGTCCGGGAGCAGGATACAGGGCAAACGCCAACCAATAACCGGCGAGAATCAACCCCAGCGCCAGCCATTGGTACCGGATACGCAGATTGGCCAGCAGAAAAAGAAAGAAGTACCCAAGACCAATTTGTGTGAGTGTGTCTTCGAATGTGAAGTACGTCTGGGAGCGTCCGAGGCTGCGGAGAAAGATTCCCAGAGCGACGAGGACGACCGAACGCCAAAGTGCATGCCAGGTCATGCGCCACGTACTTTGACCGCGACGGCGACGGCTGGCGAGCGAAAAAGGCAAAGAGACGCCGACGAGAAAAGTGAATGACGGCTGGATCATGTCGTGCAGCGCACAACCGACCCATTCCACGTGCGATTGATGGTACGCCAAGAACTGCCAAAGGCGACTTTGCGGAAGTGCCCTCGCGACCGCTCCCAGACGCAACACTTCCGCCAGCATCAAGAACATCACGAGGCCACGATAGGCATCGATCGAACCGAGACGTTCGGACTTGACCGTCGAAACGGCGGCCGATGTCGT
>CAZFWV010000284.1:0-6253 GCA_964522605.1 uncultured Pirellulaceae bacterium | reverse complement strand
AATCGGATCGGATACAATCGGGCAGATCCCGCCCTGCAATTGCCTGCCATGAATGGAGCGAAACCTTCCGCCTGCAACGTGGTTTAACGGCAGATGGTCTTTTGTTGCCTATCCACACCTTTTGATCCTTGAGAATGGAGAACCGCGATGAAGGCTCGCCTGCTTTCCCTGGTGCCTTTGGTGATGCTGGCTGTCGGGATCCAACTAGCCTCTGCTCAACCACCGCAGCGGGGCGGGGGTCTGCCCCGAGATCGAGAGGGAGGGCCGCGCATGAACCCGATCTTGCGGCTCTTTGACACGAACTCCGATGGAACGCTCTCTGCCGACGAAATCAGCGGTGCGTCGGCGAAGCTGAAGGAACTCGATGCCAGTCAAGACGGTCAACTCACGATGGATGAATTGCGGGAACTGATGCCGTTCGGCGGACGAGGGCCGCAGGGCGATTTTCCGCCGGGTCGTCCACCAGGCCCCGGAGGTCCCGGGCGTGGTCCCCTGGCACGGGGCGGTGACCAAGGCATGTTCGACGCCGCGCCAATACCGAAAGATGACGAGGAACGCAAAATCCTAGCGGCATTGGAAGAAGCACAGCAGGGAGAACGGTTCGCCAACGTGCCGCCGACCGACGGACGATTGCTCCGCCTGCTGACGGAGTCGGTCGGTGCCAAACGTGTCGTCGAAATCGGCACTTCCACCGGGGAGTCCGGCATCTGGTTCGCACTCGCCCTGCGCAAAACGGGCGGCCACCTGTTTACCCATGAGATCGACGAGCAGCGTGCCCAAGTCGCCCAGGAAAATTTTCGGCGTGCCGGAGTCGATGAATTGATCACGTTGATTGTGGGAGATGCTCACGAAACCGTCAAACAACATACCGAACCGATTGACGTGCTGTTCCTGGATGCCGACAAGGAAGGTTATCTTGACTACCTGGACAAACTCGTGCCTCTCGTTCGACCCGGCGGTCTGATCATCGCCCACAATATGAACGTGCGACAGGCAGACGCAAACTATGTGAAAGCCATCACGTCCAACCCCGAGCTGGAAACCGCCTTTCTCTATATGGAGGGCAGTGGAGTCGGCGTGACGATGAAGAAACGTTAGGAAGGCGCAATTCGATGCGGAATGTGAATGAACTGCCCGGTCCGGGAGATCGCTCGCTCCGGGCAGCGGACGAAGTCGTCGAACAACCCGCGATTTCGAATCATCTGGGAATGTGGGATGCTGTCAGCATCATCGTGGGGATCGTGGTCGGTACGGCAATCTTCCGCACACCCTCGATGGTTTTCCAAAACGTCTCCGGACCGTGGCAAGCCCTCGGAATCTGGTTGTTGGGTGGCGTTCTGTGCCTCTTCGGTGCACTCTGCTATGCCGAGTTGGCAACGACCTATCCGCGCAACGGGGGCGACTACGAATATCTAAGTCGCGCATACGGCCGATGGAGTGGCTTTCTGTTCGGTTGGGCACAACTGTCCGTTATTCTGACCGGCAGTATCGGCGCGATGGCCTACGCCTTCGCCGACTATGCGGCCGGTTTGTGGCAGCGACCGGAGACGGAGAAGGCCTGGATCGCTGCAGCCGCGGTTACCACGATCACGCTGCTGAATCTGTTCGGTGTGTTTTTTGGCAAGGTGCTGCAGAATGTATTGAGTTCCGCAAAGGTTTTGGGCCTCGTCGGAGTTGTCGTGGCGGGAATGCTCTGGGGAAGCGGCGATGTGTTTCGAAGCACAATCGAGATTCCCAAGGAAAGCGGCGCCAGTTTGGGGCTCGCTCTCGTCTTTGTGCTCTACGCCTACGGTGGATGGAACGATGCCGTGTTCGTCGCTGCGGAAGTCCGCGACCTGCGTCGCAACCTGCCGCGGGCCCTGATTCTGGGACTGATCGGGATCACAGCGATCTATTTGGCGGTGAACACTGCGTACCTCGCCGTTTTGGGGTTCGACGCCGCGCGTAATAGTGCGACTCCGGCGGCCGATGTCCTGCAACGTCATCAGGCGGTCGGATCCTGGGGCGCGCAAGCAATCAGTATTCTCGTGATGATCTCGGCACTCGGAGCGATCAATGGAATGATCCTGGCCGGATCCCGTGTTTATGCCACCGTCGGCGAAGACCACCGACTGTTCGCCTGGCTGGGAAAGTGGAGTTCGGAGAAGGGAGCCCCCGTCGCTTCGCTGCTGGTTCAGGGAGCGATCGCGTTGATTTTGATTTTTGGTGTCGGCACGCCCCAAGGACGCAATCTGTTTGATGCGGGGCTGGCGCAACTGGGTCTATCCGGCTTGCCGTGGGACCGATACTTTGGAGGATTCGACACGCTGGTCGCCGGTACGGCGCCCGTCTTTTGGGCCTTCTTCCTGTTAACGGGAATCGCAATTTTTGTGCTGCGTTGGACCGACGGCCAGCGGGCTCGCCCGTTCAGAATCCCGCTATATCCGATACCTCCACTCGTCTTCTGCGGCATGTGCGTTTACATGCTCTACAGCAGCCTGGATTACGCACGGCTCTTGGCGCTGTTGGGCATCGTCCCGATCGCCTTGGGCCTGATCCTGTATGGCCTGTCGCGGCTGAAGAATCATTCGGTTTCGTGAGCCGGGGTTAGTCTACAAGCACACGGTCGCACAGGCTGCGGCACAGCAGGTCGGGCAATCGCATCTGGCCAAGAAGAACCGGACCGAAATCCAATCTTGATGCGGAAAGAGAAACCACGGATGCAACGGAGGAAACGGATAAAGACGGATTGATCCGTATCGATCCGTTACCTCCGTCCAATCCGTGGTTTCTGCTTCAATTCGACTCCCTGAATTGAATCTTGAGGGCCGCGCAGGGACTCTCGACCAAGATTGATTGGCCTACGATCTTCGCCGGTTGACGGCGAGCAAGCCGAGCCCAATCAGCGCAAGCAGGATCGACGAGGGTTCGGGAACCGCCAGGACTCCCGCTCGCGGACCCAGCTCATAGCCACCGTCCGATAGAGCCAATACGAGATCACCCGTATCGAAGTCGGCGTCGCCGTTCCAATCTCCGGTGGCCCACGTCGAGTTCTCCGGAATGCCATCTTCATACTCGCCTGCGGAGAGCACAAGCACGAAATCGCCCGTGTTGAACTGTCCGTCGAGATTCGCGTCGCCGAAGTATGTGTTCGCCAGGTTTGGATCGGTCACCCAGATGATTCGGTCTTCATTTGTGACGTCTTCGTCACCATTGAGGTCATACTCGAGGTTCCCCGTCGGCTCTCGAACCTCCGCCGACAACAGATCAATGTCCGGCGCGTCGAGAACGCCATTGCGATTGAAGTCACCGATCAGCGGCGGGAAGACTTTCAGGTTGTCAACAATACTGAAGTGCCACTCGGGAAAGTCGGAAACGCTAGAGAAGTAATCTGCGTATCCCACGAAGATGTTCCCTTCCACCCAAGCCTCCACTTCCCGAGCAATCAGCAAGTCGTCGACGTAGAAGCTTACAACATTGTCGCGGACGTCCACGCGGACTTGATGCCACTCGAATGCCATTTGCCCCGCATCCGTAATACCTGTCTGATTGTCTACACCACCTTGGACAGGAAGCGTCGATACGTCGATGCCTCCCGGAAAAATCTCTGCGAAGTAGGGATCCTCAAGGCTATCAGAGACATTGATTGGGGTCCCGTCCGGATTACTTCCGTTGTATCCAACATTCGTGGAAAACGACCGCACATCGGTGGCGGCGCCTCCCTCACCGGTCAGCGTGAAGTAAGTACCGTCTGTATTTCCCGCCTCAATTGGATCCAATCCACTGAAGCCCACACCAACCATCATCGCCTCGGTCGATCCTGTTCCTCCGGCGGGTAAGGGGCCATTCACGTTCATCCACAGGTCGTAAGTGATGGTGAACTCGAAATCATTGTCTTCCAGGATTTCCTCCAGACCGGTGGGAACGATCTGAACGCCTGTGGTCTGCGGAACCGTATCTGGAAAGTCATCGTTGACCGAGAATCGGACGCCGGTGGTTCCCCCATTGGTCGAGTTTGGAGCTTCCGGGATCCCGACCTGGCTGTAGTCGTAGGCGAATTCAACGCGGTCGCGTCCCTCGGTGAAGATCAGCACGTCGTAAACCTGCGACGTGTCCGTATTGAAGTCGTCTTCCCAGAATTGCGAAAACGCGAACTGGGGTATGACCAAGATGGTCGCGACAATCAGCAGCAGATCTCGGCTCGGTCTCATAGCAAGTCCCTCGCATGCGGTGTCAAGATTTCTGGACGTCGCTTGGGTGGAAGTCCCAGCAGTATAGTCCGGACGCATGCAGAGGCAACCAGAAGGACCGCAAGGTGGTCGATCGGAACAGATTTCCAGCGGTCGGCGTCCGCTCTTAGACCGTCGCCGCAACACCGTCGATTCACCCCGCCGCTGCCCTGGCTCGCAGGCCCTAACTGAGAGAAACGGCGTTTTCCTTCAGACGTTCCAGCACGATGACCAAGCAATCCAGCTCGTGCTTCAGATGTTCCTTGAAGTCGCGTTCCCGACTACGACGAATCTCGGGATGCAGTTCCTCGATGCGACTTTCCAACAACCCTACGAGCAACCGATACTCTTCCTCATTCAGCTCGAGCTTCATGGTTCGGCTCCCTTGTCCACCACCAGTGGTAATCGAGGTCGATCGCCCCCATGGCGACCTCGCAAGTGACCGCAGCTCCTTCATTGCGCATATTGTATACCGAAGGCGATGGCAGGCGATAACCATACCAAAATCCTCGCTCCCTTCTCCCCCGACCCCTCTCCTCGAAACGGAGCGAGGGGAGCCAGAGTTGATCGAGTCCGCTACGGACGAGCCTGTCAGATTCTCAACAGGCCAGCCTCGCGCTCCCGAATGATGTTTGAAATGTGTTGTAGAATGGCGAGCAGGGCACCCAGTGACTCCCGTGTGCGGCTCCTGCTGATATCCCTTTCGAAGCTGGATTCGCACGGGGAGCGATGAACGGAAAGATTCCAATGGCGGTCACCTTGTTGTTGTTGTGCAGCGCTACCCTCCTAGCCGACGAGCCAACCGTGTCGTGGAAATCGTGTTTACGCCAGCCCGCCGATTGGTACTCCGAAGCCGAGGCAATTCGGATCGCGGATTATGTGCTGTTGTACCAGCGTGATACAGGCGGTTGGCCAAAGAACATCGAGATGTCACGCGTGCTCAGTGATGCCGAACAGGATGCGTTAGTTCGCGATAAAGGCCGCGCGGATAGCACGATTGACAATGGTGCTACCGTACGTCCGCTGCGGTTCCTGGCCCGCGTCTACGATGCCGCGCATTTGCCTCGCCATGAGCAAGCGTTCCTCCGCGGTCTCGACTACCTGCTCCAGGCCCAATACGAGAACGGTGGCTGGCCGCAGATCTTTCCCCTTCCACGCGGCTATTCGCGACACATCACCTTCAATGACGGTGCGATGATCGGTGTGCTGCAGCTGTTGCGCGACGTCGCTCAGGCCGATTCACCCTACGGATTCGTCGATCTGCCGCGACGTCAGCGAGCCGCGGCGGCGATTGAGAACGGGATCGACTGTATCTTGAAATGCCAGGTGATCGTTAATGGTCAACGCACGGTGTGGTGCGCACAACATGATGAAGTCACTTTGCAGCCCGCCCCAGCCCGTTCCTACGAAAAGATCTCACTCAGCGGTAGTGAAAGCGTGGGCATCGTGCAGTTTCTGATGTCGATCGAGAACCCCTCTCCCGAGACGGTCGCGTCGATCGAGGATTCGGTGGCTTGGTTTCAGCACGTTCAGTTAAACGGGATTCGACAAATCGAGAGACCGGATCCCACTCTTCCCAAAGGCTACGACAAGGTCATTGTGGCCGACCCGACCGCGCCGCCGCTTTGGGCGCGATTCTACGAGATCGGGACCAATCGGCCGATCTTCTGCGGCCGCGATGGCATCGTGAAGTACCAACTTGCCGAGATCGAGCATGAGCGCCGAGTCGGCTATGCCTGGTACACTCAGGCCCCCCAGGATCTCCTGCAGCGGGACTACCCCGCCTGGAAAGCTCGCCGAAAAGATGGCCGCTGACGGAACTTGAGTCGCCAGGTCGTCGTCCAAGACTGCGGAGCAGCCGCTTGTGCGTCGTGTGTAGCAGCCGGTTGGGCGTCGCGTGGTGTCTGCGGGTGGCGCGCGGTGAACGGACGTGTGCCGTTGAGGACGTGCAGACGTTCTCGTTCCCAGGCTCCTGCCTGGGAACGAGCGAAACAGAATTCACTCTCCCTCTGGGAGAGTCAGGCCGACAGGCCTGGAGAGGGCGG
>CAZFWV010000283.1:0-9069 GCA_964522605.1 uncultured Pirellulaceae bacterium | reverse complement strand
CCGGCATCTCGCATCGCGGCCCCAGGCGTTCCGAATCGTACAGTGGCTGCTTCATTTTCGTGAACCGTAAAAACTTCGAGCCCTGGTCGATCGGGATCCATGTCACTGATATGCATCGAGTCACCATGGCGAAGCCCTGTGGAATACAGACCCGTACCGTCGTCATCCACAACCATGGAATGGTAGACGATTTCGTCCTTCCCGTCCGCATCCACATCGGCCACGGACAGAGAATGGCCTCCCATCCCGGAATACGGAGACGCATTCACGAACGGAGGATAACTGATTCCCGAGTCGAAGGTCCAACGATGAGTCAGTTCATCATTGCGCCAATCCCACGCTGCCAGAACGGTGCGGCCGTAAACACCGCGACACATCACAAGACTCGGGTGCTCACCATCCAAATAGGCGACACACGCCAGGAAGCGATCACACCGGTTGCCATAGTCATCGTTGCCACCGTTTCCACCAATTCCACCCCAGCCGTTGATCGGTTCGCGACCAGGCACGTAGTCGACCGTTTTTAGCGCCGCGCCGCTGCTTCCGTCGAAGATCGTCAAATACTCCGGACCATCGAGAATTCGGCCGTACCGGCGGCTCTCCCGATCGTGATTGCGCCAGTCCTTCGACTCATCGCCAATCACCGTGCCCTGGCCATCCACAGTTCCGTCGGCCGTCTTGCAAGCCAGTTCCGCAACACCATCACCATCCAGGTCATAAACCATGAACTGAGTGTAGTGCTCTCCGTCTCGAATGTTGATTCCCAAATCGATGCGCCACAGGTGCGTTCCATCGAGTTTATAGGCGTCAAGAATCGGAGTGCCCGTAATTCCAGGGTGCGCGTTGTCGCGCGGACTCGATGTCTGATGTAGGACAATCTCGTATTCACCGTCGCCATCCAAATCGCCAACGGACGCATCCCCTGGTCGGTACTGGGGGACCGGCTGGATGGGGATTTCGAGAAACTCTTGCTGCCAGACTTCAACCGCCTTCGAGGGTGGCAGTTCCTCGCCTTCGACCACGGGGCAAACAAAGTATTGCCCTTTCGCGTTCGTATCCGCCGAACGGTCGACAAAGTTCGTCGCTCCCGAGATCGGAGTTGCGTTGACTTGAACCGCGTCTTGGCCGTCGACGGTGCGATACAGATTGAATGCAATTGAATCCGGATCCGTCCCCAAGAACCTCCACCCAACGTACACCCCTCCTTCAGGCAACTCGACCGCAACCATGCCGCGCGTCAGATGCTCCATCTCGCGATCTGCAGATCGAACGACATTGTTCACCGTGGCGAGGCATGCGACCAGCGCGATTGCTCGGATAAACATGAATGAGACCCTGGTAGATACGCGTGAAAAATGGCAAACTGATCGAGTTGGCGCTCTGTGCAACGGCAAGCGGTATTGTACATCAAGAGGATTCACCGATGTCCAATCAAAGAATGTACTGGGAGTTCAACAGAACTACGCGTGAACCGTGTTGTCGAGAACGCGATGGCTCCTTTCGGGCGCACTTCAAACCTGGGAGGGTGCGGCTCCTGCCGAGCCGCGATTTACCGCACTTTCGGCTCGGCAGGAGCCTCGCCCTCCCGAATGACGGTTTCGAAATGTGTTCTATTGAGGTCAAAGGACTCTGGCAGCGCAATCGAGAATCGGTATCCTCTTCGCGGCAGAACGGCCCATGATTACACCCTTCAATGCCCCGTATCCGACGCGTGTCACGTGCGTTGACTATTCTGCCGAGCAATGCCAGGTGCAGGAGGTCCACGACGTCCCCGGTTTTGTCGAATCGCACCGCCCGTCATGGGCACGCACCCGCTGGATTAACGTCGAAGGATTGACCGACGTTGATGTGGTTCAGGCCCTAGCCGATAAGTACCAGCTACATCCTTTGGCACTGGAGGATGTGCTGCACACGGTACAACGTCCGAAGGTGGAGGATTACCCGGCGTCCGAGGGACAACCGGGGCGTCTGTTCATCGTCGCTCGAGCTGTCGAGGTCCAGGAGGACGAGTTGATTAGCGAGCAGATCAGCATTTTTCTGGGCCGCTCGACCCTATTGACGTTCCAATCGGTGCCGGGTGACGCAGTCGGGCCGATTCGCCGCCGTCTGCAAACTGCCGGTTCGAAGTTGCGCGAGAGCGATGTCAGCTTTCTGCTGTATTCCTTGCTCGACGCGATCATCGACAGCTACTTCCCCATGCTCGATCGCTGCAACGAAACTCTCGAGGAAATCGAAGAAGAACTACTCGTTGAGCCAAAGGAGCATACGCTGGAACGCGTACATTGTGTGCGGCGCGACCTGTTACTGCTGCGCCGCGCTGCTTGGCCGACGCGTGAATTGGTATCGCAACTCCAGCGCGAGAAACACGAATGCCTTGCCGAAGCAACGCAGCCTTATTTCCGCGATATCTATGACCATTGTGTGCAGATTATCGATTTGATCGAGACCTACCGGGAAGTCGCCGGATCGCTAACGGAGACCTATCTGTCGGTTGTCTCCAGCCGACTGAACGAGGTCATGAAGGTGCTGACGATCATCGGGACAATCTTCCTGCCGCTGACATTTCTCGCGGGCGTCTACGGCATGAACATGCCAATCCCGGAGAACCGCTGGCGCTACAGCTATGGGATGTTCTGGCTCCTTTGCGCCCTGATTGCTGGCGTCATGGTTTATGTGTTCCGTCGGCGCGGCTGGCTCTAGGCAACAAGGGCAGCTGACCCTTTTTCGTAACGTTTCAGGTTTTGCTGTAAGCGGGCGAGAGCTTCGCTTGAAGACGCGTCGGTGGCGAGCTTGATGGCCTCCGCCTACCAACGCTTCGCCCTCTCGTAGTCGTTGACTCGGGCGTAATGGGATGCCGCCAGCTCGTATTGACCGCTCCGCGACAACAGGTTCGCCACGGCGAAGTGCGCATCGAAATAGTTCGGGTCGATCCGTACCCTCCGTCCAATCCGTGGTTGCCTATGCTCCTTCGGTCCAAACAGAACGCGATATCCTCTGGAGGTCGAATGAATTCTGTTCGGGAACTCCGGAAAAACCAACCCTTCTAAACTGCAGGCCCCCACAACCTCTTGTCGGCCCGGAAGAAATCTGAAATGCTGCTGACAGGCGACGTTTGTGTGGCGTTTTCGGTTTTTGTTCGGCGAGTGCATAGCCTGAGAGAGGGATATGGTCATGTACAAGCCAATGCTCGCGATCGCGCTCTGTCCACTGGTTGCTTTCGGTGCGATTAGTTGCTCACGATCTGACAATGAATCGCCGCAATCGTCGGTGTCTCTTACTGGTGCCGGGGCGACTTTTCCGGCGCCCTTGTACCTCAAGTGGATTGAGGAGTATCAGCAACAGTTTCCCCATGTGAAAATTGAGTACGAGCTTGTCGGCAGCGGCGAGGGAATCACACGGTTCTTAGACGGAACAGTTGATTTTGGGGCGAGTGACGAACCGCTATCGCCCGAACAGATGGCGCGCCTTCCGCGTGGTCTCGTCTCGATCCCATCAACGGCCGGAAGCATTGCGATCGCTTACCACCCGGGCCTACCTGAGGGATTACGGATTTCGCGCGAAACGCTCGTCGAGATCTTTCTGGGAAGGATCAATCGCTGGAACGATCCACGATTGCTCGCGGAAAACCCGGAATCGAATCTACCGGACCAACCAATGCAGATCGTTGTGCGCGATGATTCGAGTGGCACGACATTCGCCTTCACCAATCACTTGGCGGCAACGAGCGATGAATGGAAGAATGGACCGGGTGTTGGTGATTCGCTTTACGACCCGAATGGGGCGCTGCGCGCCCGCGGGAATGCGGGAGTCGCCACTCGAATCCAGGGAACTGCCTATTCGCTGGGGTACGTCGAGGCGGGCACTGCCAAGCGTGCAGGTTTGCGTCTGGCGCTGCTCGAGAACAAAGACGGCAAGTACATCAAGCCGACCGGCACGAGTGGTCTAGCGACTCTCATGAATGCCGAACTCGACGAGGATCTGCGACTGTTTCTGCCGGACCCGAGCGGCGAAGATTCCTATCCGATCGTGACCTACACGTGGTTGCTGCTCAGTGAGAATTACGAGGATGCGCAGCATGCGCGGGCCTTGAAGGACTTCGTCAGATGGTGCCTGGAGGACGGCCAGCAATACAGCGAAAACCTGGGATACATCCGCCTCGCGCCCCAGGTAGTTGCCGTTGCATCTCAGGCACTGGATCGAGTTTCCGATTGACCAACCCAAGGCAGGAAGTCGACGGAGACAACGGAGATCGCGCCAGGGGTGCGCGGATTTCCTCGATCCGGCCATCGATCTGCTTCCACTGGTCTCCCTGGCGACTGCAAGGGGAGCTTGCGCGGTGGGAGTTCTCCAGCTTCGAACAGGAACCGGGCCGTTGCGTTAAGAATTCGAGAAGATTCGGCCGCGGCCAAGTGGGTAGGTGGTAAAACCAAAGAACCCTGTTGCGGCTCGACCGCGCGCACGGTCCGCAGCGAGGTTGCCAGGAATCAAACACCGGAACGAGTCTGCTATGAGTGTTCAGGTTGCGAGAAGTACGGAGGTCCGAGGAAAACTGCAGCATCTCCGGGATAATCTGGGCCGTGTCATCCGCGGGAAACCGGAGGTATTGGAGGAGCTGATCGTAGCGCTCTTGGCCCGAGGGTCGGTGCTGCTGGAGGATGTTCCGGGCGTGGGCAAGACGACGCTTGCGAAAACGCTGGCGGCGTCCGTCGACATTAGTTTTCAACGCGTTCAATGCACGCCCGACCTTCTACCCTCGGACATTTTCGGCTTCTCCGTCTTCAATCCGCAGGACGGTCAGTTCGTGTTTCGGCCAGGACCGATCTTCTGTAACGTGCTATTGCTGGACGAGATCAATCGCGCATCACCCCGAACGCAATCGGCCTTGCTGGAAGCGATGGCGGAAGGACAGGTTACCGTCGACGGGATGCGGTACCCGCTAGAGGCGCCTTTCATGGTTCTGGCCACACAGAATCCCTCGGGCTTCCACGGTACGTATCCGCTGCCGGAGTCACAGCTGGACCGGTTCCTGTTTCTTTTGTCGCTTGACTATCCGGATGCCGAGAGCGAAGTCGACATCCTTTACGATCAAGTCGACGAACACCCTCTGTCTCGAATCGCTGCCGTCCTGTCGAAGGAAGAGCTTCTCGAATGTCAATCGCGAGTGACAGAGATTATTGTTGACCGCACGGTCGCTCGCTTTTTGGTCGAGATTGTACAACGAACGCGGCAGGATCCTCGATTTGAACTGGGAAGTAGCCCTCGCGGTTCCCTCATGCTCTTTCGGGCCGCTCAGGCCCGGGCCATGCTGAACGAACGCGGATTCGTGATCCCCGATGATGTTCAACGGATGGCGCCCCTGGTTCTGTCTCATCGAGTGATCCTTTCCGGAGCCACGTCACTGCGCTATCACGAGACACGAGAAGGAATTGAGGATGTCGTGCGTCGGGTGAGAGTTCCCGTATGAAGCACCAGAACACGAGGTTCCCTTCGTTGCGTCGGCTATTTTCGTGGTGGCAACGCAGCCTGACGCCAACGGGCAAGATCTTCGTTGCCTTGCTCTTGATTGGTATGCCCAGTGTACTCGGCACCGAATCTGGGCTGCGGTTATTGATGGCGCCAATCTTCGCGAGCTTGCTGGTTGCGCTCGCCATCGGCTGGCTCTTCCGACCTCGGCTCGATCTAATTGCACAACCGCACATCCGCATCATGCGGCAGCAGCAGACGTTCATCGACTGTGAGGTGCATAATTCTGGACGCCTTCCGGCGATCGGCCTCCAATTTCGCTGGATTGACGAACCAACTCATTGGGGCTCCCAACCCGAGTCAGTCGCAATCGACCATCTGGGACAAGGCCAGTCCCAGCGTTTCACGCTGCCCGTCATCGCGCAGCAGCGAGGCATTTCCGACTGGCCACCGATTGAGGCCGTCAGTCGCTTTCCCCTGCAACTGTTCTGTTTCCGCCAGTCGTTTTCGGTGAGAGGAACAGTCCGTGTATATCCTCATTATCGAAGACTGCGAAACCGGGAGGTGATCGGTTCGGTTCTGGACGAACCCGTCAGCCCGACAGCTCCTTCAACACGGTCAGGACACTCCGGCGATTATTTGGGGAATCGCGAGTATCAGGTCGGCTTGGCCGTGCGCCGATGGGATTTTCGATCTTGGGCGCGCCTTGGACGCCCGATCGTACGCGAGTACACGGAGCCGGAGGTGCGTCAGGCGGCCGTTTTTGTCGATACGTTTTCCGACGCAGAGGGACCAAATGAGGACTTCGAGGAATTGCTTTCCCTGGCGGCCGCGGTCTGTGACACACTCGTTGACGATCGCTACCACATTACATCCGTGGCACTCGGGTACAAGCTGATGGATCCTCCTCTCCGATCCGATCGCGATTCGGTCTCGTCGATCCTCGATCAATTGGCCGCGGTCTCCGCGTCCCCACCGCAGCAATTGGAGAATTGGCTCCGTCACCTTCGCCCCGCCATACGCCCCGGGCAGGCCGTGATCCTGATCGTCAATGGCGACGACACGAATCGTCGGCGATTCATTCGTCAGTTTCGTCGGCAGGTGGCGACGGCAACGGTCGTTTGCGTCGCTTCGCGCTGGAGCAATCATCGTCACGTACCGCGATTTGTGCAACTGATCCCGAATACGGAGTTTTCGGCATTTACAGCTCCGTCGAAGGCAATCAGCGATCATCCACTGACCGGCGTATCGGCCATTTTCGATGATTCACGAAGCCGGTCAACTGTGCGCTCTTCCTTCGACAGCTCGAATCCATCACCATGAAATTGCTGCGTCTTTGGACTTTCGGTTGGATCACAGTCCAGTCCTGCCTGCTGGCGACTGTCACGCCTGAGCCCTTGCCGCCCTTGATCGCGTGTCTGTTGGCGGTTTGTGCCCTCCGAAAGCCGCGGACGAACAATCCATCTCACCGGCGATCCTTCGCGATCATCGGGGTCCTTGTCGGTCTTTACGCGGCATCGCGCATTGGACTGTTGTTGTATCGGGAGCCGATGGAATTGCCTTGGTCGAGTTCCTTGATTTCGGTCGTGGCGGAATTGTGCCTCGTTTGGCAGCTGTGGTTGATTTGGCGGAATGACCGCTGGCCGAGATATGGCAGTGAGTTGATCGCTTGCGGCACGGTGGCAATCGCCGCGGCATTCTGGCACGTAATGGCTACCGAGCGGCAAGAAGAGTTGCTCGTGCTATCGATCGCGATTGTGCTATTCATCATCGTCTATGCGGCGCGGGTACGGTCGGTTGCGAATAAGACAACGACGGAGAACGGTCGATATGGCAGGCGTTTGGAAGTGGCATCTTTCGGGCTCGTTTTTCTCATTAGTTGGCCGGTCGCCGATCAAATGAGTCGGCGTTTTCAGGACCTGCAGACTTGGATCTCGAATCGTGTCGCACTCAACGTCACCGCGGCCCAACCGATCCGCAGTTATGTCCGAGTGGGCAACTTGCGGAGTGTGCTTGGTGCGCAGATGCACAATCCTGCTCAAGTAGCAGTGCGCGTCTTTGCCGATCAGCGGCCAGGATACTTGCGAGGTCGAGTTTATGACACCTATCTCGATGGAGAATGGTATATCGGAACGCGGCAGCAGTCGCGACGACAAGATCGAATCCGTCGAGAACAGGTGCTCGAGCCGAACGCGCGTCTACCGGAAGGAATTGCGTCACTCGAGGCCGGGCAACGGTTGTTCAGCGTCGCAGACTCAGCACGGGGTCCATGGCATCGTCTGGAAATCTGGAACGACCCGGCACGTGGGGATGTGTTCTTTTTGCCCCTGGACACGGCCCACATTGTGGGCAACGGCGAATACCTCGCGATGGACAGGCATAACGCCGTCCACGGCGGAATTTCAACCCAGGATCCGTATCTCGCTTATGCTACGACGGCGGCCCTGCGCACTCCCCTGAGTCCTCGCGACCGAATGACGCTCACCACACTGCCTCCCAACACAGACCCAAGAATCACGGAGCTGGCTCAGGAGATTCGCCAAGACCAGGAGCATGTCCGAGACAAGATTCGATCCGTCACCCGATTCTTCCAGACGCAGTTCCGCTACTCGCTGAAGGGCTTCTCGATCCCGCCGCGAGTCGACCCGATTACGTTCTTTCTGGTGGAGCGACCGCCCGCTCACTGTGAGTTTTTTGCGACAGCCACCGTGATCCTTTTGCGCCAAATGGGCGTGCCGTGTCGCTACGTTACGGGCTATGTCGTGCAAGAAGAAAGCGAGTACGGGGACTACTGGATCGGTCGGAATCTCAATGCGCACGCCTGGGTCGAGGCGTACGATGACGAAACACAGAGCTGGCAGGTTGTGGAGTCGACACCCGGAATGTCGTTCGAAGACATTCGCTGGTCGGCGGGCCTTGCGGGGGAGGTCGAAGTGCGCCGCGGTGATCGATTTCGCCAGGCGATTCAACTGGGGCGCTACTGGCTGGAACCGCGTTGGCGTAATACCTGGCTCATTGCCGCCGCGGGTTGGCTGCGCGGCCCCACTCTGACGGTTCTGTTTGTTGCGGGACTTGTCTGGTTTTTACGGCGAGGAGCGGGATGGCACTTCTGGCGGCGAAATCAAATCCACTCGCGATCCGCTTCCCATCATGTTCTGCGGCAGGTCGATACGGCTCTGCACAAGTACGGACTCCACCGCGGATCGAGCGAGACACTCCATCAGTTCGCAGAACGTGTGCGCGATGCCAATCCGAACGATCACGTATTGCAGCAGGCGGCCAGTTGGTACGAAGCGTACGCTGCTCATCGCTATGGAAGAGAAGGCCTCTTGCCCGAGACGGACGTATTTCTGAAGCCGGTGTTCATAGGGTTTTCTCGCACTCGCTTGTTGCGACATCGGCCGTCCTAAGGCAGCGAGACGAGAGACTTCGCCCCGAGCAAAGGCCCTCTCGGAAACGATTGACGGCGGATGGCTGAAGGAAAGACACTGACAAGCACGTTTCATGCTGTGTTACCGCTGAGGAACGGCTCGAAAACAACTCCCTCGTTCAACCGCGCGGGCAACGCCCCGCGCGCACGAATCGTTTAACCGCGCGGGCAACGCC
>CAZFWV010000282.1:0-9078 GCA_964522605.1 uncultured Pirellulaceae bacterium | reverse complement strand
CCGAATTCTCACGAATTCGGCTACGAACTAACGAAATGTGCAACTTCAAAACTGGCACTTCGGGTTTTGGTGCTGTGTTTCTCGGCATTTATGGATTGCCGCGGCCGAACTGTCGGGGGCAAAAAATGGATCCTGAACTCTTCCAATCGCTAGCGATCTCCCTGGGGCTGGGGCTGCTTGTCGGATTGCAGCGGGAGTGGAAGGCGTCGGAGATCGCAGGCATCCGTACGTTTCCTCTGGTGACCCTTTCCGGTACGGTCTGCACGATTTTGGCGAGTGAATTCGGAGGATGGTTTCCGGCGGTTGGGCTGCTGAGTGTTTGTCTGCTGTTGATTCTGGGGAACCTCGCGAAATTCAGCCGTCGTCATCCGGATCCCGGACTCACTACGGAGATGGCTGCCTTGGTGATGTACGGTGTCGGCTGCATGTTGGCGGTAGGCCATACCAACGAAGCGATTGCTTTAGGCGGAGTGATTGCCGTCTTGCTGCATTGGAAGCGCGAACTGCATGGTGTCGTGCAGCGGATTGGTGAGGGAGATTTTCGTGCGATCATCCATCTCGTGTTGGTGGCGCTGGTGATTCTGCCGGTCTTACCCAACCGCGCGTTCGACCGGTATGGTGTATTGAATCCGTTCAAGATCTGGATGATTGTTGTGTTGATCGTCGGGATCAACTTGGTGGCCTACGTCACGTACAAGATCGTGGCTGCTCGAACAGGGTCGTTGGTTGGTGGGATCCTGGGGGGATTCATCTCGAGCACCGCGACCACCGTGAGTTATGCTCGGCAAGCCAAGTCGAATCCGAGTCTCGCCGATGTGGCCGCCTTTGTTATTCTGCTTGCGTCGGCCGTTGTGAATGTCCGTGTACTGTTCGAAATTGGCGTCGTGGCGCCGTCGCTGCTTGCGATGGCGGGGCCGCCGATTCTGATCATGTTACTGGTTATGGGAGGTCTCTCGGTCCTCTACTATCTTCGTCTGGGGCACGATTCGGCCACACCGACGGCACACGACAATCCAGCTCAAGTGCGTGCCGCACTGGCATTTGCCGGACTGTATTCGGTTGTCCTGTTCATCGTTGCGGCGGTGGAATCTCGGTTCGGATCTCAGGCGCTTTATCCGGTGGCGGTCGTCTCTGGTCTAACGGATGTCGATGCGATCACACTTTCGACGGCCGAACTTGCTCAATCGCAACGGGTGGCTGCTTCCACGGCGTGGCGCGTGGTTCTGCTGGCGATGCTCTCGAATTTGTTCTTCAAGGGTGCAGCCGCTGGAATGATCGGTGGGTGGAAGCTGCTGCGTCGTGTGGCCCTGCTGTTTGGGATCTGTGGGTTCGTCGGAGTTTTGTTGTTTCTGTTCTGGCCGGATTGGTCGGTTGACTTACAATGGCTCGGTGAAGTCGCAGTACAGGTCGAGTGAATTCAGATTCGGATGGAGTGAAGGAATCGATGAACAAGAGCCATGTGGCGTTACTCTGTGGCATCTTGGGGATTCGCGGCGCGTCAGCCGGCGACTTGGCGCCGAGGCCTGCTTCCCCGGCGATCAGTGCCACTTTTTCCATTGTGGCGATCGATCCGCAGACCAAGGATTGCGGAGCGGCCGTTGCAAGCAAGTATCCGGCGGTGGGTGGAGTCGTGCCGTACGTGCGTGCCGGCGTGGGCGCCTTCTGCACGCAACACTATCACGTACCTGCGTGGGGACCCCGGGCCCTCGACCTGCTGCAAGACACTCCGCCAGAAGGCGTTCTCGCAACGTTGCTGGCGGGTGACTCTCAGCCGGAACTGCGGCAGTTGGCGGCGATCAACCTTCGCGGACAAATTGCCCAGCATCATCCAACCCAGGCTCCCGAGCCCAGTCGATATTGGGGCGGCATGATGGGACAGAACTACGCATGCCAGGGAAATACTCTCACCGGCCGCGAGGTGATTCAGGCCATGGCTGCAGCATTCGAAGAAACTCAGGGCAGCCTGGCGGATCGTCTGATGGCAGCACTCGTCGCGGGGGATTGTGCGGGGGGCGATCATCGAGGACGCCTGGCTGCGGCAATTCGCGTGGCTCGTGTCGACCAGCCGGACGATTGGCTGGCGCTGGATGTCGACGAGAGTTCGGATGCCGTTGTGGATCTGCTGCGAAAATACGCCCAGTTGCAGCATCCCGCAAAAGGCACGTGGCGCGGGGGACAGCTTCCGTTTGTTCATCCCTGCCCGGATCGAGATTCCTCCGAAACGGAGTGACCGTTGCCCGACTTCGGGATGACACACAGGCAACTGCGACCTCAACACCCTCATACCTCAAGACGCTGATACTGCACAGTCATGACAGAAACCGACGTGATTCTGATTGGTGCCGGCCCGATTGGTTTGGAGATGGCGGTCGCCCTACGACAGGCGGGAGTCGACTATCTCCATCTGGAAGCCCGACAAATTGGCCACACGATCTCCTGGTTTCCTCGGCAGGCCCGCTTTTTTAGCTCGCCCGACCGGATCGCCATCTGCGGCGTGCCGTTGCTCACGGTCGATCAATCGAAAGCAACGCGGGAAGAGTACCTCGCCTACTTGTTGTCCGTAGCGCAGCAGTTTCAACTGCCAATTCGGACGTATGAACGAGTCACATCCATTCGGGCGATCGGAACAGCAGATCAACCGCAGTTCGCAATCCAAAGTCGGCGTGCCTCGGGGGAGTGCTCGTATCGTGCTCGACGCGTCGTGCTGACAATCGGTGACATGCACCGTCCGCGACCCCTCCGGTACGAGAACCTGTCCTTCGTTCCCGGCGCAGACTTGAGCCACGTTTCGCATTATTTCGACGAGCCCCACCCGTACGTCGGGCAGAAACTGCTGATTGTCGGCGGGCGGAATTCTGCTGTGGAGGCTGCGATCCGTTGTCATCGGGCGGGTGCCCGTGTCGCGCTTTGCTATCGTCGCGATGCGCTCGACTCGTCGATTAAATACTGGCTTAAGCCCGAGATCGATTGGTTGATTCGCACGGGTGAAATCCCTTTTTTCGGGAGTTCGGTTCCGGTCGAGATCACGCCGACCACCGTCCAGTTGGCTCCGGTGGATGAGCACTTCCAGCCCAATCTCGAACGCTCGACCTGGCGCGACGTCCAGGCAGATTTTGTCTTGCTGCTGATCGGCTATCAGATGGATAGTTCCTTGTTGGAGTCGGCTGGCGTTGAGCTGCGGGGCGCAAGTCGGGCTCCGCTCGTCAATCCCGCGACGATGGAAACGAACGTACCAGGGTTCTATGTCGCAGGAACGGCGGCCGCCGGAACGCAACTGCGGTTCAAACTCTTCATCGAGAACTGTCACGCCCATGTTGTGCGGATTCTGCGACACGTGGCCGATCAGGATCCAAAGCAGATCAATCCGCTGGCCTTCAGTCAGCAACTGCAAGATCCGCTGGTCGCCGAAAGCTGAATGCTGTCTTGCTATTGAAGCACGTATTGGCGGTTCGACTTGCTCATCGCGGGCGAATTATGCTATATCCGCCCCCTGCCCTTCGAAGTCCCGTTCCTGAGCATGGAAGCGGGTTCCGTTCGAGTGCGCACTAAGATTCACCGATTGAGGCGTCATGATATGACTGCATTTGCCTGACATTTGCGGCGTACTTCACGATCGCCTCGGCTCTTTCGTCTCGTCGCATCGACATCACCGTGATCAGGGGTGCCGTCGTTCATGGAACTGCAACTGGTTGGATGTAGTCACCAGACGAGTTCGGTGTCCGAACGGGAACGTTTGGCCTTTAGCCGAGCCCAAGTGGAAGCCGCGCTGCAGCAATGGCGGAGCTGTTTCCCTGAGGTCGAGGCGGTGCTTCTGTCAACGTGTAATCGAGTGGAACTCTACACGGCGGCTGAGTCGACCGAGGCGATGCCATCGCTGCAAAGCGCCGTCGGTTTTCTGACGAGTTTTCACGGCCTCCAGGAGGGAGTTTTCCTGGAACGCTTTTTCCGGCATCAAAGCCAGCAGGCGATGATCCATCTGTTCGAGGTAGCTTGCAGTCTCGATAGCGCGATTATCGGTGATGCGCAGATCTTGGCGCAGGTCAAGGAAGCGTATGAACTGGCCTGCAAGATGGGGTGTGCCCGTCAGATGTTGCATGGGGTCTTTCAAGCTGCCTTTCGCGTCGCACGACGAGTTGCCCACGAGACGGAACTTCATCAGCACCGGGTAAGTGTTCCCAGTGTTGCGGTTGCCGAGGTTGTCGCAAACGTCTTTGAAGTCCTTACGGACAAAGTTGTGTTGGTCCTTGGGGCGGGAGAAATGGCCCGAGAATCCCTGCAGTATCTGACGCAGGGACGAACGGTACCGCACCTGATCGTCGTCAATCGCAGCTTCGATGCGGCGGAGAAGCTGGCAAACCAGTTTTCCGGGCAAGCTTTGCCTTGGGAGCAATTGGACGCTTGTCTGGGCCAGGCTGACCTCATTATCAGTGCCACTGCGTCGCCGCGGACCATCATCGATTTTTCCCGCTTTCAGCGGATTGTGTCCAGCGGCCGACCGCGCACGTTATGCATCCTGGACTTGGCCGTGCCACGCGATTTCGAGGCGCGGATTGGTGAGCTGCCGGATGTGCTTCTGTATTGCGTCGACGATTTGAAACGGTTTTGCGAGGCGAACGAGAGCCGCCGAAAAAATGAGCGACCGGTTGCCTGTCGAATCGTTGCGGAAGAAGTCCAAAAGCTGTTGGCTGACCTGCATTTTCGGCAGGCGGGAGCGGTCGTGGAGCGACTTCGGGCTCAGGCAGATCTCGTCAAGAGCGGCGAGCTCAGTCGCTTGCTCCACAAGGTCCACAGTTTGGATGCACGCGCCCAGAAGGAAATCCACTGCGCGTTCGATCGACTCGTCAATAAACTCCTTCATCCGCCCCTCGCTTCGCTCCGCCAGGAGGCCCAGCACGGGGCTGCCGGTGGTCTGGCCGAGGCACTCAGTCGTCTGTTCCGGCTGTAGAGACCTGCGTCCGATTGAAGAGTCGGGCCCGTAGCCGACCAGACTTTGGCTCGTTTCCAGGCTCCTGCCTGGGAATGCTCTTAGGAACGGATCAGAAACAACCTCCTCGTTTAACCGCGCGGGCATCGCCCCGCGCGTAGGAACCGCGTGAGCAACGCTCCGCGCAGCTCGCGCGGCCCGCTGGGCACGCGGTTAAACGAGGGGGACCGAGATGCGGAAGTTATTTCTGAGTCATTCCTTAGCCGACGGAAGCCGACAGTTGACGCGGTACGAAAGCCGCACCATCGTACGCGGCGCGCAGACCCGCCGCGACAACATACAGCAACTGCAGTCCGATCGCGGTGAAGACATACGTCTGACCGCCTCCGCCAAAGCCGTAACTGTGCAGGCCGGCGCCGAGAACGAAATTCACGCCGTACCAGGCCATGACTACGAGAGAAAAGCAAAGTACGGACAAGGCGGCCAATCCGAAACTGTGGACCCAACCGACAAAGCGAGCGTGCAAGACCGCCAGGTATCCCAGTAAGGCGACGAGCGCCCAGACCTCCTTGGGATCCCAGCCCCAGAAGCGTCCCCAGGAGTAATCGGCCCAAACGCCGCCCAGAATCGTGCCGGTTGCCAACAACAGCACCCCGACCTGAATCGCGCGGTAAGTGAAACGCGTCAGACTTTGAATTGCCTGGTTGTTCGTTGACCCGACCAGGTAATAGCCCAAGGTGATGTTGGCGATCCCTAACGCCAAGGCGAAGGCTGCATAACTGAGCGTGATCGTCATCACGTGGGTCACGAGCCAGAAATTACTACGCAGTACCGGTTGCAGCGGCCGCAGGCTGGGATCGAGTGCCGCGGGGCAGTTGTCTGCCAGAATCAAGGCGACGGTTGCAACGGCCGTGGATGCCGTCAGGATGTACTGCTTGCGGTAAATCAGCTCGAAGATCAAGCCAAACAAAGCAACACCCAGGCCGAGATAAATCACCGACTCGTACATATTCGTCACCGGCGCTCGACCCGAAATTGCGATCCGCATGCCGAACCCGACGAGCATCGCCACGAGTGCGGCGGCAAAGGCGATCCAGCCGCCCGCGTAGAACGGCTTCCACTGAGTTCCCATGCTCAGCAGCAGGCAGAGGAATGCAAGCAGGGTGCAGACCCAGGCGAAGCGAAAGGGAACCCAGTGGTTATAGGCGACTTCCAAATCAATGGTCTGTGTGTTTGGATACGACGAGGCAGTTTGACTGATTTGACGGATCGTCTGGAAAAGTGCGCTCGAGGCCGCATTAAACTCGGCCGGTGCACTGGCAAAGTACGCGTCGTGCGCTGCCTGGAGCTGGTCTTGGGCTTGTCGAAATCGTCCCGACGGATCGTTCGTGTCATCCCAGCGGGTCGTCATCAAATGGGCGACGGAAAACCATTCCGCGTCCTCCGCGTCGTTCGCCGGTACGAACTCCAATCGCGTTCCCATACGGTGATCCTGATAGGACCAGTACTTATCGGCCAACTCCAATCCCTTTTGCTCGAGCGTTGTCAGGCCTTCGTGTTCCTTGAGTAACAGGTCCTGCGCCCAACGTGGGAACCGTTGGGGTTGCTCTTGATCGAAAGTCCGTACTTCCATCGCGCTCAGTTCCAGAGGCGACACATATTTCTGATCGGCGGGCAGTCCGAGAGCATGACGCAGCGCGAGGAAATCAACCCGCAACAGTGGCGCACGGTCCCACTTGTCGGCGGCGTACATGCGATAATAGTCCGCCCGCCAGCCCATGTTGGAACCAACCAGAGGATGCAGCGGTTGACCCCAGCCGGGCCACTCAAAGAGCATTGCCAGATAGAACGTATGCGGGGAGAGCTTCTGTCCACTGTCGGGATCCGTGATCTTGGCGCGGTTACTGAGCGTGCGCGTCGTCTCCCACGCTAACGTGTCGAAGGGCTTGTAACGACCCCCTTCCAGCACGGGCAGACTCCGCCATGCGTCCCAATGAAACGCATCTTGCTGTTCCGCGGCCCACGACGATGGGCAGAGGAGTAGGAGCGTCGTCAGACTGACAATCAGATGGCGCATGAAAAAGTCCTTGCAAGAAGTCAGGCGGCTCCGGCAACGGAGTCCGTTGAGTTGGAATTCATCTCTACAGATCGACACGGAAGTGTCGCGGCGTCGCGACCGGGGGATCGAAACAAGGGAACCTTCTGAAAAAGATACGAACGCATGTAGAACATGACAGCAATGCCGATGCAGATCATCAGGCTGCCGAGATATTTCAGAAAGCGACCTGGATCATAGGCCGCCGTCAGGATGCTCACATCCGTTCCGTCGCCTTCTTCGCGAAAACTCGACTGATAGAGCGTAAACTTGTCATGGACTAGCGGCTCGTTCATCGAAATCTCACGCTGTTCGTCGACCGGACCGGCTGGATCGACGACACGGACCGTGCTGGCAAAGGACGCATTGCCGACGCGCCCCGGGTTGAGTTCTCGTCGGAACTCCTTTAACTCGAGCTGGAATCCCAATGGAACTTGGTCGTACGTGAACGAGAGCGCCACGGGCCCCGTATCGGTGACGATCCGTCGCATGCCGTATTGGTCATCGTTTCGCCGAAGCCAGACGCGGCGAGACTGGCGACCTGTGCGAACCTCAACCAGAGCGACCGCCTCATTCTTGGTCGACTCCCCAGGGCCCAATTCCACCGGAAGGAAACTGACCTCCTGCCGAGCATGCGGCAGATGCTTCTCCACCAATACGTTGAATTCGCTGTCCAGTGGGATCCGATCGCCCTGCTTCACCGTCTGGACTTGTTGATACGCATTCCCACGAACGGACCGACAATAGAGCGTTCCGTCGGGACCTTGTACGAAGGCCGCTCCGGCGATCGGAGTGACCTGCGGATGGTGATACCAGAACTTGACCGGCAGGTCGGTTCCGTGAACCGCATCGAGCGTTAGCAGGGGCAGCTTCGCGAAAGCAATCTGTCGACGCGGTTGATCCTGGTCGGGGAGTTGGACTTTCAGCTCGAGCAACGGGTTCTCAGCCTGCATTCCTGAAGAAACGAATGTGCCATCGGCGTTTGGTTTGGCGTTTGGCAGATACTCGGCGATTTCGAATACAATTCCGGACCCTTCCAGCGTGATCGGCTTCCCCAGGGAATTCGCAACCGGGTAGCGTTGCATCTGTCCGTTCCAGTGGACCGACAGCACCCCGCTTTCCCCGAGATCGTCCTGGGGTGGATCGAGAAAATCCTGCACCATGGAAGCAACCGGCACCGGCCAAAGGTCGAAGTGCGCGGGTCCGAGCACCGCCTCGCCGCCGAACGTACTGGCCGACAACCATTCCGTGGCAATCGGACGAAAATCGGGGCCGCAGAGCGCGAGTCGCAGCACGGAGCCCTGATAATCAAGCGGATCTTCAACCCACTCTGTTTGCTCTCGACCGTGTCGATAGAACTTCACGACCTTCAGGCCAAAACCATCGGCATCACCGAAGTCCAATTGACGATCATCCGGCCAATCGACGGCGCCCGGCTGAAACGAGAACTCCGATGAAACCCGGCCCTGATCTGTTTTCCGTAAGGCGGTAATGCGACTTCGGTTCGTAATCAAGACGTGATCGACGGGGCGTCCCTGTCGGAGCGTGACCTGCCCGTCAATACCCGCGAAGAATGTCTGAACGGAACCGGCCAGCAGAACGAGCAGACCGGCATGCGTGATGACGAAACCGGTCTGTCGCCGGCGCCAGGGAATTCGAATCAGTGTAGCCGCCAGAATGTTGACACCCAATGCGGCCAGCAAAAAGAGAAACCAGGGCGCCCCGTAGACATACCATTGGGCCAGTTCTCGTCCGTGCCGAGATTCAAGAATGGTTGCCCAGGCGAGCACGGCCGCAAGCACGATGATCAGTGTTACCGCCAGTTTCAGCGATGCCAGCAGTCGATACAGTGATTTCAACATGCGTCTTCCTGGTAACTTCGCAAAATTGTTGTGGGGAGTGACTCCGAAGCTGCCGGTGCCGCCTTGCAGTAGAAATCGTGCGGTTTGCAGGTTGTGAATGTGCTCGAGTTTCCTCGGACCGTTGGCTGCATCACGTCCGATCCTCGTTTAACGGCAAGCCGAAGGCGTCTGCGGGTACGAAAAAAACCGACGCCTTC
>CAZFWV010000281.1:0-9093 GCA_964522605.1 uncultured Pirellulaceae bacterium | reverse complement strand
CCATGCGCGGTCGGCGGACCAAGGAAGGCTTCCTAGTTTTCCTTGTTTGCCAGCGCGCGGCCAACTGATCTTGACGCGATTCGCCTGCTTGCGTATTTCCCGGTTCCCGGATCACTCGATCGACCCGAACAGCAACGGAACGGCAATCATGCAGAGGGCAGCCCAAGCCGCCGGTCAGAAGTCGGCGCGTCGCGACTTAACTAAAGCTCCTTTTGGGCCCAATTTCTGTGCCATCCCCAGTTTGTCAAACCAGTTGTTCGTGCATTGCCTGTCCCCGCTTCCCGGGCTTCGCGACCTGACGGGGCAGTTGCCGGGACTCGAGCGCTATGCGGAGCGGGCGCTGCTGCTTGCGGAAGAGGGGGACGTGGTTTGTGTGGCTCATGCCGTTCCCGTGGCTTACCTGCGTTACCTGCAGGGCCTGGGGCTGGGGCCGGCACCATCGCATGTGGTGACGGTGCCCGCGATGGGTGCGGAGCGGCAGTCGGATCCGTTGGTTGTTCGGTTGTTACAACAGACTTCGTGTCTGCGACGCGTCGCCGGGCTGCTGCACAACGATCGGGAGGCTTGGCTGAACTGCTTTGTGTCCAGCGACGCCGATGTATTGCTGCAGTGTCGGCTGGCGAGTGCGATCCATAAGCCGGTCCACATCGTGAACAGTCATCCGGGCAGATTGCTCAAATTGCACGACAAGCAGTTTGTTCGGCAGAAGGCGTTGGAGCTGGGGATGCCGATGCCGCCGGGAGAGGTGGTTCGTCTTGCGCCGGGAGAGGCAGCGAGCTCCGAATTGCCCCGGTCGTTGCGGCGAGCCGTTGAGAAATACGCAACCGTTTGTGGTCGTGCGATTGTGCGTGGCACTCAGGGCACATCGGGGTCATCTGCTTTCGTGATTACCTTGCAGGAGGAGTCGACCTGGCACCGGTTGCAGACTTACTGTCGCAATCGGCCCGACGCGGTGTTTTTGGTCGAGTCGTATTACGAACTGGAAGCGTCACCGAATGTCAGCATGTTTATTGACCCGCGGACGGGAGACATCACCTGCCTGTCGGTTAGCGATCAGCTGCTTGATCCGCAGCTCCGGCACCTTGGGAATCGGTATCCGAGTCGTGCGACGCTTGTCGATCAAATGGTCGCTGCGGCTCAACGTTTCTGTGTCTGGCTGCGAGAGCGACGGATCACGGGGCACCAAGGGTTCGATTTTTGCGAATACCGCGAGTCGGCGACGGGGCAACGGAAAATGTTCTTTGCGGAATTGAATCCGCGCGTGACCGGGGCAGCGTATCCGGCGCAACTCTTGAACCGTTTCAACAGTTTGCAGTCTGCGGAATCAGATCTTTCGTCCTGGCATGCATTTCGCTCGATGATCGTCCCCACAACGATTTCCTCGTTCGACGAATTTGAAGCCGCCTATGCGGATTTGCTGTTTGGGCCGCATAAAGCGGCCGGCCTGATTCCCTACAACATTGGGCTTCTCAGGCACGGAAAGTTGATGTTTGTCATCGTCGGACGGATGGAGGCGGATGTCGAAGCGATCTACGAGCAATTCCTGGAGCAAAGGATCGTCCGGGAACCACAGCTTCGGCGGGAGCCGCGTTCCTGGCAGGCAGCGTAAGGAGCTTGAGGATCGGCGGTTCTGTTCCTGTTGAAGGGATCGGTCATGAGTCCATCCGAGGCATTCGGGCATTCGAAGAAATCGATGCTCCGGTCGACGGGAAAGATGATTCAGGGCCGAGTTCGCTGCCGGACGCGGCCGACTCGTGACCGACTCCCAACCGCCGTAGTTGTCATTGCGTCATCCCGTTGTGTTGTTGTTCTACCGTTACCCGTTCGCCGGACCCAAACATGAATCGCACCCGCATGCGTCTCAAGGCTGCTCTGCTGCAGCTACCCTATCAACTTCGTGATCGGCGACAGAATCGGAGGTGGGTCAAGCCGCAGCCACGGTTCTTGATTTTGCGCCATCCCGGCAAGTACCCTTACTTTCGCGACCCGCTGTTAACCTGGTTGTCTGCCAACCTGCCTGAGGTTCGCGCACGGTTTGAGCTTCGATTGCTGCCGCTTCGCAACCTGGACTGGTCCGCCTACCGCGTCTGTGCTCCGTGGCTGCAGGATCCGGCGGAGGACTGGCTGCCTCAACCCGCCTGGACGCGGTTGCGGCAGATCCAGGATGAGTGTGATCGGCGCAATATCCCGGTACTCAATCGCGTCGAGAATCTTTCGCGGACCGTCAAGTCGATCGGCGCGCAATGTTATACAGCGGCCGGCGCGAGAACTCCGCGCGTCGTCGTGATCCGCGACCCGGCGGCATTCACGCGCGATCCGGGGGAGATTCGATTTCCCATCATCATCCGCGAAGACCGGCGACACGCCGCAGAAACGTGTGTGGTGGATGAGCCCGGGGGATTGCGCAATGTGCCGTGGAGCCGATTCCAGCGCCCGATAGCGGCCGAGTTCATCGATGTGCGCGATCCCCAGGACGGACTCTATCGCAAATATCGATACATCGTTGCCGGACCTTTCGCCGTGCCGCGACACTTGATCGTCTCCCGCACTTGGGAAGTGCGTGCCGCGCAGCGACTACGGAATCACCAGACGCGGGACGAGGAAATCGCGTATCTCGAGCAGCCGGAACGGAACCACATGCTGTTTCAGAGAATCCAGCAGGCCTTGCGACTGGATCTGGTTGCCTTCGATTACAGCTACGATGCCGAGGGTCAATTGGTGATCTGGGAAGCCAATGCCTATCCCGGGCTCAACTACGCGAAAGGGCCAGAGGTTGAGTACACGCGGGCGTACGTCGAGCGAAGCTTTGCCGCCGTGGCGGCGATGCATCTGGATGCGGGTGGTCTGGCGCTGCCCGAGCGGATCGAGCAGATGCTGGCCTCGTGTCGTCCCCCGACGGCCCGTGTCAGTCCGGGTCGGTCGCCGTCCGAACGACCGGGATCCCGGGTTTCTGCCGCCTAGAGCCTGCAGCAGAATCTAACTCTGCGGTCCTCGGCGTCTCTGCAGACTCTGCGTTTCCATTGGAACTGTCGCGGATTCATCCAAACGCAGAGCTCGCAGCGGTGCAGAGGGCCGCAAAGCAGCTCCGCGCACGCTAGCTCACCTAACAGTCTAGGAGATCGGGAGTTCCAACGATTGTCCATCTCAGGCAGTCGAGCGAGCCAATATCTGCCAGAGCCGCGAGCGGTCCCGTCGAAGACCCACTTCTGGCGGGCCCGGTACGAATCGGGACTCCAACCCGGTACAATGACCAGGTGCGCGACAGCGCCGCTGGTTCACGCGGGCAGATCTCGTCCGGGAAACGCCCTCCCGAGTCCTCCTTCCGATGATTGCCAGGCCGCGAAGCCGCTTCGGCCCACTCGAGGAGAATCGTGCTCCAGCGAATGAACGAACGCTTTCTTTGCGCGCCTGACGTCCGAGATGTGCTGACCTTCCAAACCAAAGAGTGGATCCATGACCGAACAGACGGTGTCCGTTAAGCGTGATATTCGAGCCGAACAGCGTGCCGCGGCCGAGCGGTTTCGCCAACAGATGACCGCCCAGGGGACGCTTGTGGTGCGGCTGTTGTCCTCCCCGGGAGCCGGCAAGACGACCCTGCTGCAGAAGACGGCCGAGCAACTTGGCAGACAGTATCGCGTTGGCGTCCTGGTCGGCGACGTCGAAACCAATCGCGACGCAGAACGACTGGCGCCGTTTGCTCCAAGCGTGCAGATCACGACCGGCGGTGCGTGCCATCTGGAATTGCCGCTCGTCGAACGCGCGCTGCCTGACTTGGGCCAGCAGGTGTTCGATTTTCTCTTCATCGAGGACATCGGCAATCTGATTTGTCCCGCGTCTCACGAGTTGGGTGAGCATATACGGGTGATTGTGTTGAGCACGACGGAGGGGGACGACAAGCCCGGGAAGTATCCCAAGGCGTTTCGGACAAGTCAGATCACGTTGATCAGCAAGACGGATCTGCTGCCGCACGTACCCTTTTCGGTCGAACGCGCCGAAGCCGATGTGCGCCAAGTCCAACCGGATATGCAGATCCTGCATGTCTGCTCGCTGAGTGGCGAAGGCATGGACGCCTGGTGCCAGTTGCTCGATGACCGGCGCAAGACGCTTTCCGCAGCGCGTGATGCGAACGCGTGAGTTGCCGCCCTTCTTTGAGATCATTTTCATGCCGGCAGCCGAAGACATGCGCGAGGCCGAACCGCGGGCCGCTCGACGCCTGATCCTGAAAGGGAACGTCCAGGGGCTCGGCGTGCGACCGGTCCTCTTTCGCCTGGCGACCAGTCTGGGACTGGGAGGTTGCGTCCGCAATACGGCACGAGGCGTCGAGATTGATCTGGAGGGTTCGACGGTCAGCTTGCAGCAGTTCGTCGAACGATTGCCGCAGCAACTGCCGGAGGCAGCTCGGCTGCAAAAGATGGAGGTGCTGCCCGGTACGGTGCGGGGCGAACAGACCTTCACGATCCATCAAGAGCCGTCCGAGGGGCCCTTGGGAGCCGGCGTGCCACCCGACTATGCCGTCTGTCCACAATGTCTGGCTGAAGTTGCCGATGCGCAGGATCGTCGGCATCGCTATCCGTTTACCAGTTGCACACTCTGTGGGCCACGCTATTCGATCATAGAATCGATGCCGTACGAACGGTTCGACACGACAATGGACCGTTTCGAATTCTGCGATGCGTGTCGCCAGGAATACGAACGACCGGGCGATCGACGGTTCCACGCCCAGACGAATGCCTGTCCGCGCTGTGGCCCGAACGTGTGGTGTGTCGATTCCGAAGGGCGCGATTGCGGTCGTGGACCGGAGGCATTGCAGCGGGCCATCCAGGTGCTCCGGGCCGGCAAGATCGTTGCCCTGCGCGGTGTCGGCGGTTACCAGCTGTTGGTCGACGCGACGGATGAAGACGCGGTCGAGCGATTGCGCTCTCGCAAGGGGCGACGTGCGAAGCCGCTCGCCGTCCTGGTCGATTCGCTCGCAACCGCTCTGCGCTGCGCAGAACTCGATGCGATCGAACAATCTACGCTCTGTAGCGTGGCCAATCCGATCGTCGTTTGCCGTGCACGTCCCGATCACGGCCTGGCCTCAGGCATTCATCCCGACTTGAATCGAGTTGGTTTGATGCTGCCTTCTACGCCGTTGCATGCTTTGATTGCGCAAGGCGTCGGTCGACCGCTGGTCTGTACGAGTGGCAACCGGGAGGGGGATCCACTGGAGTACACCGTGGAGCGGGCACAAGCCTCGCTGGCCGGATTGTGTGATCTGTGGTTGCACCACGATCGGGAAATTCGGCGACCGATCGACGACAGCGTGGTGCAGGTCGTCGCACAACAGTGCGTCACGATTCGCCTGGCCCGAGGATTGGCTCCGTTGCCGTTGGACTTGCCGGCGCCCGTACCGACCCTGGCCTTGGGAGGACATCTCAAGTGTGCGGTTGCGTGGTCCAATGGCGCGCAGGCCGTCCTGGGTCCGCATGTGGGCGATCAAGAACATGTTTCCGAGCGCGAGCGTCTGGTGGACCAGCTCGAAAGTTGGCAGCGGCTCTATCGCTTCCAACCGCAGCAACTGATCCACGATCTCCATCCGGACTACTTCACGACGCGTTGGGCGGCGGAGCAGTCGCTACCGAGGCGCGCGGTCCAGCACCATCATGCCCATGTCGTGGCCGGGATGCTGCAGCGCGGCTGGCTCGATCGAACCGTGCTCGGGGTCGCTTGGGATGGAACAGGTTATGGTCCCGATCAGGTGATTTGGGGCGGAGAATTCCTCGTGGCGGAGGCCGGCCGCTTTCAGCGAATTGCCCACCTGCGTCCGTTTCGATTGCCGGGTGGTGAGGCGGCCATCCTGCAGCCGTGGCGTTGCTGCCTGGCGATCCTGGATGACGCGGTGGGGCCCGCTGCCGCGGATCGGTTTCTGCCCGGTATCGTCGATCCGCAGCAGCGTACCTTGCTGCGGCAGATTCTTGCGCATCCCGAACGATCTCCCGTAACGACCAGTGCCGGCAGGCTGTTCGACGCCGCCGCGGTCTTGTGTCTGGCCACCGATCACGCTGCTTTCGACGGCCAACTGGCGATGCGCTTGGAGGCTCTCGCGGATCCGACCGCCGAAGGACAATACCGGTTTGCTTTTCAGAGAAGCGATGTATCGCAGTTGGATTGGCGACCGCTGATGCGTGATCTGTGCGATGATCTTCTGCGAGGCACGCCGCCAAGTACGATTGCGATGCGTTTCCATCGCACGATCGCAGCCGGAATCTTCCAGGTTTGCCAGTCTCGTGCCGACCTGCCCGTTGTGTTTTCCGGAGGCGTTTTCCAAAATCGCCTGTTGACGGAACTACTCGTCGAGATGTTTTCGTTTTCTGCTTCTGATTGTCGGCAGCCTGTCGCCTGGCCAGGAATCATTCCACCGGGCGACGGTGGCTTAGCGGCTGGGCAACTCGCCACTTGCGCGGCCAAAGGGGAGAATCACTGATGTGTTTGGCTGTACCGGGTCAAGTTGTTGAGTGGTTGGAGCGAAATCCTCCGTTTTCGACGGCGGCCGTCGAGTTCGGTGGCGTTCGACGTCGCGTCAGTATGGAGTGCGTACCGGATGCCCAACTCGGTGATTATGTCTTGGTTCACGCCGGCATCGCCATCAGCCAGATTGATCCCGAGGAAGCGGCGCAGGTTCTGGAAACGCTACAACAGCTCGACCTCGGCGACGAGACAGAGGACGACGAGGCATGAAATACGTCGAAGAATTCCGTGATCCGGACGCCTGCCGCAGCTTGGTCGCCGACATTCGACGGACGGTCACTCAGCCGTGGACGATCATGGAAGTCTGCGGGGGTCAGACGCACGGTTTGCTGCGGTACGGAATCGATCAGGAACTCGACGGATTGGTGACCCTGATTCACGGGCCCGGCTGCCCGGTTTGTGTCACTCCTTTGGAAGCGATCGATCTGGCGATTGAACTCGCCGATCGACCTGGGGTGACCGTAACCAGTTTCGGCGACATGTTGCGCGTACCCGGCAGTCGAGCGAGTCTGCTGCAGGCCCGCGCCCGGGGTGGAAGTGTGAAAATCGTCTATTCACCCTTGGACGCTGTTGACTTGGCGGCACAACATCCCGAGCAGCAGTTCGTCTTCTTCGCGGTCGGTTTTGAGACCACGACACCGGTCACCGCCCTGGCAGTCCACCGGGCGCGAAAGCTGGGTTTGTCCAACTTCACGCTGCTCGTCGCCCACGTGCGCGTCCAGCCAGCAATGGAACTGTTGGCATCCAGCCCGGACTGTGGGGTTCAAGGGTTCCTTGCTGCCGGACACGTCTGCACCGTCGCCGGCTATGACACCTACCAGGACTTCGTCCGCCGGTTTCACTTGCCTGTTGTGGTGACCGGATTTGAACCGGTGGATCTGTTGACTGGAATTCGGGAGTGCGTGGGACTGCTCGAGGAGGGACGATCGGATGTGCTGAATTGTTACCAGCGAAGTGTGTCGATCGCGGGGAATCGGCATGCGCTTCAGATGATCGACGAGGTTTACGAAATCTGTGATCGACCGTGGCGCGGACTGGGGATTGTTCCCCGAGGCGGTCTGACGTTGCGCGAATCCTGGTCCGAGTTCGATGCCCTGAAACGGTTTCCTCCTGCAGCGCTACCCGTTATCGATTCGACCGAGTGCCGCAGTGGCGACGTACTGACCGGCCGCATCAAGCCGCCCGAATGCGAACACTTCGGTACTCGCTGCACGCCCGAGAACCCGTTGGGAGCACCGATGGTGTCGGCCGAAGGCGCCTGCGCTGCCTACTACCGCTATGCCGCTCCGCGCGTAGGATGAACGTTTCGTCCATTCCCCGCAAACATGATCACCAATGGGCATCGCCGTGAAGTATTCTCGTAGCCGAATTCGTGAGAATTCGGATTGCAGTGTCCGAACTCCCGAAGTCTCACGACTTCGGCTACAGCTCGATCTTGGCCGAATCCTACAACAAGAATTCTTTGCGGCTTTGCCTAATCGGAGCACTTCCCCCTTCGCCTGCTTTTTTTGTCCTCGAGGAGAAATATCGTGACCACCGGCAATTCTTCATTCGCCTGCCCCGTCCCCGATCCGGGCGACGGCGAGACGATTACGTTGGCTCACGGCGAAGGGGGCAAATTGATGCGACGGCTGATTCGTCAGCGGTTGCTGCCGGCTGTCGAGAATGAGTTCCTGGATTGTCTGGGTGATGCCGCACAATTGTCAGAAGTGCACGGTCGTGTGGCCATGACAACCGACAGCTTCGTCGTCTCCCCCTTGTTCTTTCCGGGAGGGGACATCGGATCGCTGGCCGTCTATGGAACCGTTAATGATCTGGCCGTCACGGGGGCCATTCCGCAGTGGATCAGCTTGGCATTGATCATCGAGGAAGGACTGACGGTTGAGTTGCTGCAGCGCGTGATCGATAGTCTGGCCGCCGCGGCGCGACGCGTGGGTGTGCAGGTCGTGACCGGCGATACCAAGGTGGTGCCCCGAGGAGCGGCCGACCAACTGTTCATTAACACGGCCGGGATCGGATTGCTCGCGCCCGACGCTCCTCCCGGGCCAGTCACACTGCAGCCGGAAGATCAATTGCTCGTCAGCGGTCCGATTGCGCGAC
Organism: uncultured Pirellulaceae bacterium; assembly: GCA_964522605.1. Lineage (GTDB taxonomy): Bacteria > Planctomycetota > Planctomycetia > Pirellulales > Pirellulaceae > CAVZLD01. The sequence goes on along the minus strand of CAZFWV010000281.1, from coordinate 486 downwards.
ACGGGATCGCGGTGATGGCTTGCCGCGAAGGGCTGCAATTTGATCCGCCTCCCACGAGCGACAGCGCACCACTCGTCGACGTCGTGGCGGCGCTTCGCGAGGCCCGAATTCCTGTTCGCGCGATGCGCGATGCGACGCGCGGCGGATTGGCAGCCGTCATGCACGAATGGGCGGAGGCGAGCCAGCTGACGATGGCCTTGGAAGAGACGCAGATTCCGTTGACCAATGAAGTCCAAGGGGCCTGCGAATTACTCGGATTGGATCCGGTGCACGTGGCGTGTGAAGGCACCATGGTCCTGGCCGTCCCGAAAGAGCATGCCGCGAATGCGCTTTCCGTCATGCAGCAGGTTCCGGAGTCGGCAGGAGCAGCCCGAGTGGGTGAGGTGCGAGCCCAACGGCTGGCACCGGTCGTCGTTCGCCGCGCCCTCGGTCAGGAACTGGCCCTCGATGAACCGGTGGGAGCCCCCCTGCCGCGGATCTGCTGAA
>CAZFWV010000280.1:0-9112 GCA_964522605.1 uncultured Pirellulaceae bacterium | reverse complement strand
TCGTGAGAATTCGGATCGCACCTGCGAGCCTTCGAAGTCTCACGACTTCGGCTACATCTGGGCTCGAATAGCGCCCGCAGCCTTCGTGCGAGAGTCTCGTCTCTTCTTTCTCGGGGAGCAATTGATCTCATGGTGTTTTTTTCTTGATTCACATGCGTCGATCTGCGGGGTTGTTAAAGGACCCAAACGTATATTGCAGCCCCGCGTCCGTTCAATCTGTTTAACGCCCGTATATTTCCCAGTTTGCTTATTGACAATTCTTTCACCACGATTTACTATCACACCCGTACGAAAGGAAATCAGGACAAGTGCGTGGCTTAGTCCGCAGAAAAAGCAGGATCGCTAATTACGAAAACAACAACGCTTTCTAGGGAAGGCCCGCTAGTGACGCGAATGACTCGACTTGAATCCTAGTAATTAGAGTGTCAGGTCGACGACGCAACAATTAGCATTCTTCGCCTTCGATTGACCGATGTGATCGGTCTGAGAAGTCGCATAGTTTGCGGACGATGCTTTTGTTCGCGATAGAACATCATGAATTGCTGCGACGTCGACATCGCTTTTTCTTATTGATCTCGGTTTGGGTCTTGCATCGGAAGGTTTACTGCAGGAAGGTTTGACTCATGAGAAACGCATCTTGTTTAATTGCTGCTTTTGTCTTAGTGATGTTCACGGTCAGCGCCGCATCGGGCGCGTTCATTGACATCACGCGTCCTGGTGATCCGATTGAGTTGGAAGACGGATTCAATCAGAGTGATGGCGATGCGGGTCCGCCGCCAGCCGCCGAAGGTGTTGAGAATGCCATTAACGACATTGGCCAGAAGTATTTGAATTTCCTCGATCTGTCATCGGGTTTCCGCGTAACGCCTTCGGCCAATCCGGGCAGTCTGCCGGTGACCGGTCTGCGTCTGTACACCGCGAATGACGCGGTGGAACGCGATCCTGCCAGCTTCCAGCTTTTGGGATCCAACGACAGCATTAATGGTCCTTGGACGGCGATTGCCTCAGGCAACCTGTCGCTACCCGAAGGGCGCAATCCAGGCGGCAACACGGTTGCGATTCCGCCGATGGGGAATCTGGGCGCCTTCCACCAGGAAGTGACATTCGACAACGACCTTCCTTATGATCACTATCGGCTGGTCTTCCCGACGTTGAAGAATGCGGCCGCGGCGAACAGCATGCAGATTGCAGAAGTCGAGTTGCTGGTCGTTCCGGAGCCATCGTCGCTGGCACTGCTGGGACTTGGCATGCTGACGCTGGTCGGCCTGCGTCGCAAGAATTAGGCAAGCAGCACATTTCCATTCCGAGATCGAAGACGGAAGGGCAGTAATGTCCTTCCGTTTTTTTATGCTCTTCGCCCTCGAGCTTGCTGCTTTTGTCTTCTTGGCTTACCATCGAAGTTGGGACGGCGATTTTATTCAATGCGGCGCGGTCAACGATCCTCAAGAAACACCGCGAAGTCGACAAATGCCGGACTTCTGTTGGTCGTCCTGACTCAATGGCTGCGCCGCCGTCAATAGTTCTGCGCCGCCGACGCACCTCGAAAGCACGCACACCGCGGTGGTTTCCTACGCAAATTCGGCTACTCCGCCGGGACACCGCACTCTGGATCCGAGGTTCTGCTGATCGGCGGCAGCGGGGCGGAGAAGGAGAGGCGGTCGGTGAGCATCTTTTTCAGGGTTTTCGCTGCGTATCGGACCCGGAGGCGGGAACGTTCCCTATTACGCAGGCAATCGGGTCGACGGCGGCGCGCAGCTCGAGCACGCGTTCCGGAAGTCCTCGAACCAAGGCTGCCGCTCGCAGCGGACCTGCTGATCTCCGAGTTCATGGCCGACAACGAGACAACTCTTCAGGACGAAGATGGGGATGCGTCGGACTGGATCGAGGTATTCAACCGAGGTTCCACGGCGGCCGATCTGGAAGGTTGGCATCTGACCGACAACGCGGACCGACTCACGCAATGGGAATTCCCCGCGGTTCAATTGCCGGCTGGACGCTCGCTCGTTGTCTTTGCTTCGGGCAAAGATCGAGATCGCGTGGACGGTGAACTCCACACGAACTTTCGACTGAGCGCCGGCGGCGAATACTTGGCGCTCGTCGCGCCCGACGGGGTCACGATCGTCGATCAATACGCTCCTTTTCCCGAGCAGTACGGCGATGTCTCGTACGGACCCGAACAGACGGTCGTTTCCACGCACTATCTCGATCCGAATTCGACCAGTCGTTTGTGGCTGCCGACATCCGATGCAACCGACATCGAAGCCTCACAATGGACTCAGGTCGGTTTCGACGACCTATCCTGGCAAACGGTACCGACCGCGATCGGATATGATGTCAACGCGGCCGACGGTGACTTTCAACCGTTAATCGGTGAAGGCGGCGATACGATCGCCATGCGCGGCCAGACCGCTTCGGCGTATCTTCGCTCCGAGTTCCCGTTCGACGCAGATGGACCGACGCTGGAGTCGCTCGACTTGGCGGTGAACTTCAACGATGGGTTTGTCGCCTACCTAAACGGCGTGGAAGTTGCGCGACACAACGCACCAACCGAACTGTCCTGGGATTCCGTGGCCAATGGGCCTCATGGGGGCATCAGTGATCGGGTGCAGATGATTGACTTCTCCGATCCCGACGACCGCGATGCGTTCACACTTGTGGGAAATGCCAACTGGGTGGATGATCGACTCCAACTGACGCCCGCGGCGGAGAATCGAAGCGGCGCGGCATGGCTCTCGAACACCTTGACCTTCGGCCGCGATTATTCGTTCCGCGCGGCGATGGTGATCAACGCACACTCGCCCGGTGGAGACCTTGATCCAGACGGTCGCGGCGGGGACGGCATGACCTTCGTTCTTCAAACGGATGGCAACACTCGACTGGGTGGCGCCGGCGGACAACTGGGTCTGGATTCTGCCGGAATGACCTTCGTCGCCGTCGAGTTCGACACCTTCAATACGGGCTCGTTCGATCCGGACGACTCGCTCGCCACGCACGTAGGCATCGACACAAGCACCGACGGTAGCCTGGCTCGCGCCGAGGTGAAGCGTTTCAATGGGCAACCGATCATTCCCGGGGTGCCCGGCCCGGGCGTCGATCTCCGGTATGTGTGGATCGAGTATGACGGGCTAACCGATCTGCTGGAGGTCTATTTCGCCGAGAGCGCGCAGAAACCGGATCAACCCGTCGTCTCGGCCACCGTGGACCTTGCGAAGCTGTTTGGGGGCGTCAGTGAGGTCTGGGCCGGCTGGACGGCGGCTACGGGGAGTGCCTACAACGCGCATGAAGTGTTGAGCTTCGAGTTGACAAGTGGAGCGGGACAGCTGGGACTTGACGCAGTTCATTACGACCTAACGCCGCACATCGGGTTGCTGCAACCTGGCACGAACGTACTGGCCCTTCACGGCCTGAACGTTTCCGCAGACGACGAAGACTTTTTGATCCGCCCCACTCTGATCGCCGAGCGCCAGGGCTGGGGTTCCGCCAGGTACTTCAGTCAACCGACACCGGGCAGCATCAATGGAATGGGCGACGAAGCTCCCTCAGGTTCGATCGCCTTCTCCGACGCGTCGCGGACGTTTGTTTCGTCGTTCGATTTGGTCCTGACGCCCCCTTCGGCGGCGGCGGCGACCATCCGATATACGACGAACGGGGAGTTGCCCGATGAGAACTCAACGCTTTACACGGGACCGATTCGAATCTCTTCGTCCACGCGAATTCGCGCGCGCGCCTTCGAACCGGACAAAGGCCCTGGTCCGGTCCAGAGTGAAAGCTTTCTGCGTGTTGACTCGAGCTTGACCAACTTTGAGCAAGGAAAGGCATTCGAATCCAATCTGCCGCTGATGATCTTTGACTCCTTCGGGAAGAACGTCAACGGCGAGGACACGTGGTTGGTTCCTGTGTCGGGACTGTTCATCGATCCGGGCGAAGATGGGCGTGCAAACATCTTGGAGACTCCCGAGTTTGGTGGGCGTGGCGGGATGCGGGTCCGCGGTCAGACTTCGCAAGGATTCCCCAAGAAGCAGTACGCACTCGAGCTCTGGGATGAATCCAACAGCGATGTTCGCTCGCTGCCGGCCGATCAGGCGGGCGATCGCGCCGTCTCGATCTTTGGTCTGCCGGCCGAATCGGACTGGGTCCTGAACGGTCCCTACTCCGACAAGACTCAGCTGAACAACTACCTGTCGTTTCTCTGGAGCAACAAGATGGGGCTCTATGCCCCGCGAGCGCGCCTGGTCGAGGTGTTCTTGAATCAGAACGGAGGCGCACTCAATTACAGTGGCGACTACCTTGGCACGTACGTCTTGCTCGAGAAAATCAAGCGGGACGATGAACGCGTCGACATCACCGAACTTTCGCCGCTCGATAATGACTTGCCGGAAATTAGCGGTGGCTACATTTGGAAAAAGGACAAGGACGGAGCCGGAGATATACCGTTTCAAACCAACAGTGGACAAGTCCTTCGCATGGTCGAGCCGGAGGACGGTGAGATCACTTCACAACAGAAGGATTGGCTACGCAATCACCTGAACGAATTCGAAGCAGCGCTGTACGGTCCGAATTTCGCCGATCCGGACAATGGGTATCGTCAGTACATCGATGTCGACTCCTGGGTGGACACCTGGCTACTCGTAGAAATGACCAAGAACATCGATGGCTTTCGGCTTAGCACCTACTATCACAAGGACCGAGGCGGCAAAATCAAACAGGGTCCCGCCTGGGACTACAACCTGTCACTGGCCAATGGCAATTATTTGCGCGGAGCCTATCCGGACGGCTGGTATCATGACGGAATTGGCGCCGGCGATTACCCGTACTGGAGTCGTTTGTTCCAGGATCCCGCCTTTGAACAACAGGTGATCGATCGCTGGAACGCCTTGCGGGAAACGGTGTTTTCGACGGAGGCCCTGCTGGCGGACATCGATCAAGCCGTCGCCGCCTTGTCGGACGGCAATCCACGCCTGGAAAACCCGGCGGTGGGTGAGTTGTCGAATCCCTTGTCACGGAACTTCGATAAGTGGGGCACATTGACCAGCTATCTGTGGCCGAACTGCTATTTCGGTCAGGGAGATTGTCCGACTTCCCCCTTACCCGGCGGTCGCCGCCCCCAACGGTACGCCGACTATATTTTCATCATGGAGGATTTTGTCGAGCGGCGGGCGGCCTGGATTGATTCCCAGTTTCCCGCCGGCCCGACCATGAACCCGCCCGGAGCGATCGTCTCGAATCCGACCGAAGTCACACTCGACATCCCCGCGGGTTGGAACGCCTACTACACGACCGATGGATCCGATCCGTTGCAGCCGGTCGATGTCGCCCCCGAAGTCGTGCTCTTCCCCTCGGGAGCGAATGCGGAAACCCTCGTGCCGACGAGCAACCAACTCATCGATGCGTGTCAGGGCGTCAGTCTACCGAACGCGGCCAATTGCTTCATGAACCCTGATTACACACCAGGTCGCTGGGGCGAAAGCTGGACCACCGGCAGGCTGGGGGTCGGCTACGATGAGAACACAACCTATGTGCCCTACATTCGAACCGACGTCGAAGCACAAATGAACAACGTGACCACGTCGGCCTACATTCGGATCCCCTTCGAGGTGACAGAATCCCAAAAATCTCAAGCGACCGGCATGACGCTGCGAATGCGCTACGACGACGGCTTTGTTGCCTATCTCTGGTCACCGACTGCGCAAATCCCCATCGAAATCGCCCGCGCGAACGCACCGGGAGATGCTCAGGCAATGCCCATCAACCCGCTTGCATACGATGAAAACGCGACGGCGAATCATAGCGATACTTCGGCGGTCACGTTGCTGGACTTTGATGTCACAGCCGCCTTGCCTCACCTACGGATCGGGGAGAACCTGCTGATTATTCAAGGCTTGAACTATTCGTCCAGCAGCAGTGATTTTCTGATCGACGCACAGCTCGTTCTGACCGGCTCCTCGATCGGCCTGCCATCCGATGTCAAGCTCTACACCGGCCCAATCACGGTCGATCATAATCTGGAGCTGAATGCGCGGCTATTTCACCCAACGCGCAAGACCTGGTCGGGCAAGACGTCCGCAGTCTACCTGACCGATATTCCACCGCTTATCATCAGCGAGATCAATTATCATCCCTACGAACCCACCGATGCGGAACGCAACGAGCAACCATGGCTCGAAGATAACGACTTTGAGTTTATCGAGTTGAAAAATATCGGTGCGGAAAGGGCATACCTGGTTGGAATGGAGTTTGTCGAGGGCATCGAACATACTTTTTCGTCCGCGGTGCTCGAACCCGGGCAGCACGGTGTGCTGGTCAACAATCGCGAGGCCTTCCTGCTCCGTTATGGCGACGCCGTTCCGATCTTGGGGGAATGGGACGACGGCAATCTGAATAACGGCGGCGAAACCCTTCGACTGCAGGATGCGTACGGTCGCGTCATACTTGAGATGCGCTACTCCGACAGCGCACTCTGGCCCACGCGGGCCGACGGAAATGGCGGAACTCTGCAGCTGGTGGATCCGGAGAATACTCCGACAGATCAACTGAGCAAGTCCTATCGCTGGCGCGGCAGTACCGAGTTGGGTGGATCCCCCGGAACGTCCGGACTACCCGCGATTCCCGTGGTGATCAATGAGATCCTCAGTCACACGGATCCGCCACTGACCGAGTCTGACTCGATCGAGTTGTTTAACGCCGGTTCGTCGACAATCGCGATTGGTGGCTGGTATTTGAGCGATTCGATCGCAGATCCATTCAAATATCAGATCCCGAGCGGAGTCACACTCGAGGCGGGACAATACATCGTCTTCGACGAAACGGATTTTAATCCGACTCCTTTGGAACCCGCGCCCCATCACTTTGCCCTCAACGGCGCCGAAGGTGACGATGTGTGGCTCACCATCGGCGACGGGGCAGGGGGGCTGCTGCAGTTCGTCGATGACGTTCACTTCCCGGCCACGGCGAACGGTGAGTCGTTAGGCCGCATGCCGAATAGCCGGGGATTCCTCGCACCGCAGCAGTCGCGGACCCTCGGGTCGCCGAATGCGGAACCACGCGTAGGACCGGTCTTTGTCAGTGAAATCCAGTACCAGCCAGCTGCCCCCTCCGATGCGGCTCTGGTCGTGGCACCCAACGTAACCCCCGATGACCTGGAGTTTGTCGAGATCACGAATCCGACAAACAGTCCGATCGACTTAACCGAGTGGCGAATTCGCGGGGGAATCGATTACGAGTTCTCCGTGAATCGAGAACTGCCGCCTGGCGAATCCCTGGTAATCGTCTCCTTCGACCCCGCCGCATCGGAAGACGCTCCCCTGCTTGAGGCATTCCGGATTCACTATGGAATCACGAGTTCGATTCAGATCGTCGGTCCCTACCGTAACCACCTCGACGATGGCGACGAACGCGTCGTCCTCCAACGCCCGGATGAGCCACCGTTGGAGGATCCCTTCCTCATCCCGCGGCTCGTGGAAGACGAGGTGATTTTTGATGATCGATCCCCGTGGCCGGAGGAAGCCGCGGGAACGGATCTTTCTCTGCAGCGGATCGGTGCGGCGGTGTTTGGCAGCTACGCATCATCCTGGGAAGCAAGGCCTGTAACACCGGGAAGATTCGAGAGTCAGGTTCAGCTTCCCGGGGATTTTAATGGCGACAACGTGGTCGATGATGCGGACATCGATCTGCTGGCGTTCCAGTTGCGACAGCCGAATCCTGATCCAGCATACGACTTGAATGCGGATCAAATGGTCGACGAGCGCGATCGTACTTACCTGATCGAGTCGATTCTGGGCACGAGCTACGGCGACGCAAACCTCGATGGCTTGTTCAATACGGCGGACCTCGTCGCAATCCTTCAGGCGGGCAAGTACGAGGACGGGATCCCTGATAACGCATCCTGGGCCGAAGGAGACTGGAACGGCGATGGAGATTTCGACGTCCAGGATCTGGTGAAAGCTCTGCAAACGGGCCGGTACGAAACCTGACGCATCGGAACGCATCGGAGACTAGCTCGACTCGTTCAGTTCAGAAATCAGACAGTCGAGCCAGGCTTTGTCTTAGAACTCTTCCGCAGCACTGGCAGAGCCAGGGGCACGCGTTGATCTAGTGTGCCACTGGCTCTGCCAGTGCAGTTTTGAGACAAAGCCTAACGGGCCGTCCAGCCGCCATCCACCATCAGCAAGCTGCCGGTCACGTAGCTCGCAGCATCGCTTGCCAGAAAAATCGCTGCGCCTTGGATTTCTTCCATCCGTCCCCAGCGTTGGAGCGCCACGGCGCCCACGACAAATTTTTTCGCCTCCTCGGTATCCGCAATGGGCATGTTCATCGGAGTCAGAAAAGGTCCCGGGCAGATCGCATTGCAGAGAATATTCCAGGGCGCCAGTTCAAGCGCCAGCACGCGAGTCATCTGGACAACCGCACCTTTGCTCGAAGCATATGGCGTTCGATCCTGAAGCCCGACGACACCGAGCGTGCTCGCAAGGTTGATAATCCTTCCGCCCCCTGCCTGCTTCATTCCCGGGACGACCGCACGACAACACAGCCAGAGACCGTCCACGTTCGTCTGCTGAACTTGTCGAAACTGTTCGAAGCTGAGCTGATCGATCGGCCCTCGGATGTTCAACCCCGCGTTATTGACGAGGATCTGCACGCCACCGAACGCCGTAACCGCGCGATCCACCATCGCCTCCACATCCTCGGGACAGGTCACATCGGAACGCATTCCAAGGCACTCCACGCCGAAATCCTGAGCGATGCAGCTCGCCACATGCTCCGCTTCCTCTGCATGCCGACTCGTCAGTAACACGCGAGCACCCGCGGACGCGAGGCCAGCGGAAATCGCCTCGCCCAGGCCTTTACTTCCACCCGTTACGATCGCACTCTTGCCACTCAAGTCGAACTGGCGAATTCCTGGCAACTTTGTACTGCTATTCATCGGGGATATCCTCGCAATGCGGCAGGGCCGCAAGCTGTAGTAGCCTGTAGTCGGTCGTCTGTAGTCGGTAGCCTGTAAGCGTTGCTCCCGTTGGTCGCTCGATTTCGTGTCTCCTCATTCCCTGGCTCCTGCCTGGGAACAAGTCTTTTCGTTTAACCCGCAGCCGCCAGGCGAGGACGATTTACTTTTTTC
>CAZFWV010000279.1:0-9125 GCA_964522605.1 uncultured Pirellulaceae bacterium | reverse complement strand
CTCCAGCCTCCAGCCTCCAGCCTCCAGCCTCCAGCCTCCAGCCTCCAGCCTACTAAAGCGATCCTGCCGCACTGCGTTAGAAATCCGAGTTCGATGGCGGCCGTTGAGATATCGCGTGGAAAAGGTTCCCAACGCTAGCGACGCACCAAACTCCTGCTCAAGACTCCTCGCGTGAATCGTATGCGAGAGCGATGCGCGGTCAAGAATCGGATTCACGATTGTCCATCTGCCAGCCAGATTCCGATCGCGCCGATGACCGGTTGTAGCAGTAGTAGCATCCGGAGAGAGTTTCGACGAAAAACGCCGACCAAATCAACTGTGCATGCGGGGCAGCGGGTCCCCTTCCAGAATGATCGCCGATTCAGCAGCCGACAGTTCCTTCAATCGCTGGGAAACAACGGAATCATCGGCGAACGTCTTTGCTAGACGCACATAGGTCGAATGATGACGTGCCTCTGATTCGAACAAACTGTCATAGAAGTCCGCTAGCTGCCGGTCTTCCACATGTTGTCGCAGCAAGTCGAATCGCTCGCAGGACCGGGCTTCGATCAAGCCGGCCACGAGCAGACGGTCGACCGCCCGCTGAGGCTCTAATTTGCGGACCAGATCATTCAGCTTGCGGCCGTAGGAACTCGGCTTCAAACGCCGGAACCGGATGCTCCGCTGCTTCAACAGATCAAGGACCAGTTCGAAATGCTCGAGCTCCTCCCGTACGATTTCGGCCATTTCCCTACACAGCTCTTCCCGATCGACGTAGGCGAAGATCAAGTTCATCGCCGTTCCGGCAGCCTTCTTTTCGCAATGGGCATGATCGATCAGGATTTGATCCAGATGCGAATGAACTTGTTCGAGCCAGCGTGGTGGAGTTGTCGAGTGCAAACTGAGCATGATCCGCAGCCCCCTGGACGAAACAGTCGACCGAACGAATTCGCATCTTAGCGCTGCCGGGAAACCGACACAAGGCGGTTGACCGACCGGAGGAAGTTCGTCGACTCCGGATGCGGAAGGACGCATTCCAAGAATCCCGCGGCATTACTTTTTCTCGGCGTTGCAGCGATAGGTTCGCAGGAGGCTAAGGGATGACTCAGAGACAATTTCCTCGTGTAACCGTGCGGGCGTCGCCCCGCGGTTAGGAATCTTCCGCGGCCCGCTGGGCACGCGGTTAAACGAGAGGACCGAGATGCCGAAGTTATTTCTGAGTCATTCCCAAGCGAAACAGGAGATTCCCGGACTCTCGCTCGTCGTCCTGGTTCATTAACTGTGCCACCGTCAGTAGAATCAAAAGCCATGATCCTCCTTTCCGCGGACGACATTACGAAACATTTTGGCTCCGAGCCAGTTCTGGACGGAGTGACGTTCGAAGTCCGCGCGGGGGAGCGAATCAGCCTGGTCGGCCCCAACGGCAGCGGCAAGACGACGCTGCTGAAGATCCTCGCCGGCCAAATTGAGTGCGATCGCGGAGCGGTCCAGCTCGGTTCATCGATTCGCTGCGGTTATCTCGAGCAGCAGGCGCAGTTCGACGGTGGGCGAACGGTCTGGGAAGAAGCCCAAGCGGCCCTCGGGCACCTGCTGCAGATGGCGGACGAATCCGAGCAGTTGGCCAAAGCGATTAGTCGAGTGGACGATCCAGACCAACGCAGTTCGCTTGAGCAACGTTACGATCACCTGCAAGAAGAACTAGCTCGACAAGATGGCTATCATCTGGACCATCGCATCGAGCGTGTGCTGCAGGGCGTTGGATTTGAGGCCGCGAGCTTTCATCAAGACAGCTCGAAATTGAGTGGCGGCCAACAGAATCGTCTGCTCCTCGCCAAACTGCTGCTGTCGGCTCCCGAGATCATGTTGCTCGATGAACCATCCAACCATCTCGATATTGAAGCGACCGCCTGGCTGGAAGAGTATCTGCTCGGTTCCCGCCAGACGCTGATTCTGGTCAGTCACGACCGGTATTTCCTCGATAAGGTCACCAACCGGACTCTGGAATTGTTCCGCGGCACGGTCGTTTCGTACCGCGGTAATTTTTCCGACTACTGGCAGCAGAAGACGGAACGTCTGGAGTTTGAACGACGCGCCTACGAGAACCAGCAGGCAGAAATCGCCCGCCTGGAAGACTTCATCCGCCGCAACCAATACGGGCAGAAACACGCCCAAGCAGAAGATCGTCGGAAGAAACTCGAACGGATCGAGCCGATCCCGATGCCGCGCGCGATTGAAACTCCGTCCATGCGATTCCCTACGGTTTCTCGCTGTGGCGATATCGTCTTGCGTGCCGAGAAGATCACAAAGAGCTTTCAGAAACCCCTATTCGAGAACGTGACTTTGGATATTCAGCGTGGGCAGCGGTGGGCCATCTTGGGCAGCAACGGCTGCGGAAAAACCACACTCCTGCGCTGCCTGCTCGGTCTCGAACCTGCTGACGCCGGGTCGGCCTCGCTGGGAACCGGCGTCACCGTCGGCTATTTCGATCAATTGTTGCGCAATATCCCGGCCGATGAAGTCGTTGTGGATGCCATTCGCCCCGACGGAAAAGAATTCAATCTGCAGCAGCGCCGCGATTTGTTAGCCCGATTCGGACTCCGCGGGGACATGGTCTTTCAGACCGTACGGCAATTGAGTGGAGGCGAACAAAATCGCGTGGCATTATCGAAACTTGCAGCGAGCGACGCCAATCTGCTTGTGCTGGACGAACCAACCAACCATCTGGACCTCTGGGCGCGCGCTGCCCTTGAGACCGCCTTGCGCGAATTCGAAGGAACTGTCATCTTCGTCTCGCATGATCGATTCTTCATCAACCAGGTGGCGGACCACCTTCTGCTGATCCACGACGGCTCTCACCGCATCATCCACGGCAACTACGAGACGCTGCAGCGGGTGCTGCGGGAAGCCCAACAAGCATCGACTGAGTCGACCGATGCAACAGAATCGAACGCAGCGCAGCCAAACCGAAATCATCGATCGCGAGAATCTAACAAGTCGCGTCGCAAACGACGATTTCCTTACCGCAAAATTGAAGATCTGGAACACGAGATCATTGAGCACGAGAGCCAGCTCGAGCGGCTCCATCATGAATTGACGCAGCCTCACGTGTTGCGCGATGGGCAACGCGTAAAGGAACTCCAGGCAGCGATCGATACCCACCGCCTAACACTGCAGAACCTTTACGAACACTGGGAAGAAGCTGCAGAGTTGAACTGAGTGGCCATCCGCTCCGCACTCTTCGACACGCGCTTCGACTGGCATTACGACTCCCGCGCCGACCGACAGTCCGTTGTTCCCCCTCTGCGGCCCTCCGCGTCTCCGCGGTCTTTGCACTGCTAACGGTGAATTTCTTGTCGGGGCAAGCAGATTCTATCATGCGGCAGGATTGAGTTATGTTTCTACCTGGTTTGACTGTTGGCATTTTGAGATGCAGCGCAGCCTTCGCCGCAACTGGACTGGGTGCCACTGGCTCTGCCAGTGCTGTTCCTCGACCCACGAGGACACTGGCAAAGCCAGTGGCACACCCATTGCGCGGAGTGCGGCAGCATCCCCTTTGGTTGCGGCCCTGCCGCACTGCGTTTTTCCCCTTTCGTTTCAACGCAGAGCGCGCAAAGACTCGGAGGGCCGCGGAGAGGAAAAAGAGCGGATCAAAAAAGAACCTCACCCTCCACCTCGCTCACAATTTGAGGAGGTCTTGGGTGAGGTTCTTTTGGCTTCCCGGATCAGGACTGAACTTGAATCCGCGTCGGCTTGACCTTCTCGCTCTTTGGCAAAACAACCGTCAGCACACCGTCCTTGTACGCGGCGGTGATCTTCTGCTCATCCACCGGCATCGGGAGCGCGACGGATCGACGGAACTCGCCATACTGGCGTTCCACTCGATGAAATGTCTTCCCCGTCTCCTCCTTCTCGCTCTCCCGCTTACCGGAGATCGTCACTTGCCCCTCGTGGACCTCGACGCTCACATCTTCCGCCTTGATCCCGGGCAGGTCCGCCGTCACTTCGTACTGCGACTCGGTCTCCGCAACATTCAGTGTCGGCGCGAAGGTCTCCCGCGTCACCTGACGACTTTCGTCGCCAAACAGGTGCTGGACCAGGTTGTCCATATCGCGGTAAAGATCCTCCAGGGGCCGAATCGCCGTACCACGCCAATTTCTCAATGCTCGACTCATATTCCACCTCCCTTTGTGCCGTCGGCACAACTTGAAGTACGTGCTCTCGAAACACTCTCACCCCGGAAGGGCGAGAAACCCACCGACTGCAGCGACGGACTACAGACTCCCAAATCAAAACTCCACGACCTGCTGTCGGTTTGGCAGACCGTCGCTGCAACTGCCAGTCTTCAATTGCAAAGGCTATGCCAAATTGCTTCCGCACGCCGCACGGATGACGTAACCCCGCATATTTCAACGAGTTCTGGCCCGTCGCTGGGAACGGACTGTCCCCAGGAGGCTGTGACGCGCCACGCGTCCTTTGCCAAAACCGACAAGCGGCAAAATCCACGGTTTCGGGTCCAGATTTGCGGGGTCCGCAGCAGCAATTGGACAACGCCCTATGCAGGCTGAAGCCGATACCAAGTAAGGACCCCGTCGCCCGACGGATTCCGGTCGCCCATCGCCCCAAGCTGCGAGTGCCGATTGACATGAATACTTATTGTTTGGAAGCGCATCGTCGTCCCAGTCGGTGTCGCTCCGGTATGCTCCGTTTCCGTCGCCCCCTTACCGTCGGAGCCACTGCCACTGCCTTGCTGATCGGATTGGCCATTTGGACGACAACCTGCGAGGGAGCTTCCCCCGCGCCATCCGAAGGTCCCACCCCTCAACAGATCCAAGCCTTCGTCAACGGCCACTTCGCCTCGCAGGAGGACTACCAACCCGGCGACCTGATCACGCAATCATCCACCAAGCAGCTTCTGCAGAAAATGAGGCAGACCGGCTGGGTCGTTGACAATCAACAGGAGATCCTGCAGCGCGTTCTGCCCGACGATGACATCCTGATTAAGCAATTGCAGACAAAGAAGGGCCGCGAATTCTGGCAGAAGATTCAGAGACTTCCCGGTGGCATTGATCGACTCGATCGCCTGGCAAGAATGCCTCAAGGCCAAGCAAACGTCCGCGACATGGTGCAGAAAATCCCGGATGGTTACAAATGGATTGAAGCCATGGCGACCACTGAGCGAGGCCAGCGTCTCGGGAACCGACTCTCGAAATCCCCCACGGGTCGAGATTTCAATGAACCGACCGGCCGAATCTATACGGCCGACGTGCTCACGCGCTATCTGATCGGCCATGTGACGTTCGCTGCTCAAGACGGGAAGAAGCAATAGGCTGCGCAACGGGAGTCGATTGACCCAAGGTTAATTTCATTGTCGCCTGGGAAATCGCCTTGGTTGTTACGCACCTGTCGAGCGGAACCAAAGATCGAAAAGAGGAACCGCGGATCAAACGGATAAAGCGGATGTCCGCGGATCGGTCCGTGCCGATCCGTCCCCTCCGTCGAATCCGTGGTTTCTTCTCCTCCTTAAGTCCAACCTGAACGCGATGGTATTCGCTCGGAAACGTCAGACAAAACCGGGTCGGCATTGCAGAAACTGGTTCATCGAACGCATTTCGAGCAATAGAGCGCAGAACCGGCGCACCGCATGGCGTCGGCATCGCGAACTTGATGGGCGGATTTGTTGCCATTCAATGGACTACGTCTCTGAGCGGTCTTGGATTCCAACGACAAAACTGCCTCCGAAAGACGGCGGATTTGGCGAAGACCGTTTCCGATGAACCGGCTGATTTCAGCCGCCTTTGCCTCGATGGGGATTCGTTCAGGCGTTCTTCTTTTCGCCACCTGGACGGGGTACGATAATCTCCATTCACTCCGAAATCGCGAGGATCCCACGATGTTTCCCAATCAAGACTCCATCAATCGCCGCATCCTCTTGAGATGGGCGGCGGCAAGCGGTTTCGCCGGTCTGGGTTCGGCTTTCGCATCCGCTGCGGACGAAAACGAAGACGAGGATCCGTCCGTCGCTTCCGATCCCTATGTGGAGCGGCCCCCAAGACGGATGGCTTCTTCGATCGATCAACTGGAGCGGCGGCGAGACCGACTACGAATCACCCGCTTGGAGACGATTCCGGTCAAACCACGGTGGCTGTTTCTGAAGATTCACACCGACGCAGGGCTGGTCGGATGGGGTGAACCGATCGTCGAGGGCCGAGCAGAAACGGTAGCACAGGCCGTCGCGGAACTGTCGGAATATCTGGTCGGGAAGGATCCTCGTGACGTCGTGCACCACTGGCAAGCGATGTATCGCCACGCGTTCTATCGCGGCGGTGCGGTGTTAACCAGCGCGCTGAGTGGCGTGGACATGGCACTCTGGGATCTCAAGGGCAAGGCGTTGGGTGTCCCCGTGTATGAACTGCTTGGCGGACCAACCCGCAGTCGCGTGCGTGTCTACGCTCACGTGCGGAACAGCCCGCTCCGACTGCAGCAACTCAAAGCCCAAGGTTTTACCGCGTTTAAGACCGGCGTGCTGGGGGCCACTCGTTCGGGAGTCGTCGCCTCGCGTGAGTTCATCCGTCAAGCTGCCGATCGTTTCGCAGCGTTGCGGGAAGCCGGGGGAGACGACGTCGAGATTGGAATCGACTTCCACGGAGCGATCAGTCCTCAAAACGCTCCGCTGTTGATTCGCGCCTACGAACCGTACAAGCCCATGTTTATTGAAGAGCCGGTCGCCAGCCAGAACGTCGACGTGCTCGCACGAATCGCCCGACAGACTCATCTGCCGATTGCCACCGGGGAGCGAGTGTTTACGAAGTGGGGTTTTCGCGAAATCCTGGAAAAACAAGCGGCTTCGATTCTGCAGCCCGATCTGTGTCATGCGGGGGGAATCACGGAGGTTCGCTTGATCGCCGGAATGGCCGAAGCGTACTATGCGGCCATCGCCCCGCACAACCCGCTCGGACCGATCTCGTTGGCTGCCGGACTGCAACTCGCAGCCAGCATTCCCAATTTCCTATGTCAGGAGCAAGTCAGTCTCGGGGAAGGTTATTTGAAGCAGCCGTTCGTCGTGAAGCAGGGGTATCTCGATTTGCCAACCGGACCCGGTCTGGGAATCGAAATCGACGAACTAGCCTTGCAGGACAAACGGGGACATGATTGGCAGAACCCGCAAACGTACGATCCGAATGATGGCTCGGTCGTCGATTGGTGAGCCCCTCCGACCTGGATCGCAAGCAAATTGACTCCGCCGACGCGGCCCGAAGGAAGCGGCCGTCGGCAACTGTTCCGGTACCCGCGTCCGATTGTCCCATGCAAACTGGTCAGGATGTTTGCCTTCGACCGAAGGAGGACCCCGATGGATTCCTTATTTGATGTGCGATTGCAGGAGCGGCTGGAGAAATGTGGCGTGGTCGCGGTGCTGGTCGTCGATCGTGTCGATGCGGCTGTGCCTCTGGCCAAAGCGTTGCTCGACGGGGGCATCGATGCGATGGAGTTGACCCTTCGAACGCCGGAGGCACTCCCATCGCTGGAGGCAATCGGTCAGAAAGTCCCTGAGATGCTGGCCGGCATGGGAACCGTTCTGAACGCACAGCAGGTGTCCGAAGTCTGCAAATCGGGCGCGTCGTTTGGCGTCGCTCCGGGAACCAACGCGAGCGTGATTCGCGAGGCCCAACGGTTGGGGCTTCCCTTTGCCCCCGGCGTCGTCACACCCTCGGATATCGAAACGGCATTCGAGTTAGGATGCAGGATTTTGAAGTTCTTCCCCGCAGAACCCAGCGGTGGACTATCGTACCTGAAGAACATGGCTGCACCGTACATGCACCTGGGAATCCGATTCATTCCTCTTGGTGGTCTCAAGGCCGAGAACTTGGCCGCCTATCTTGCCGATCCGCTGGTCCTGGCAGTCGGTGGATCATGGCTTGCACCACGAGACCTGATTCAACGGGAGGACTGGTCCGAGATTACGCGTCGGGCGCGAGAGGCACGCCAGATCGCTGATCGGGTCCGTTCGGGAGAAAAGCAATGAGGATTGTCACATTCGGCGAGATCATGGGGCGGTTGACGCCGCCTGGCTTTCTGCGGTTGCGTCAGGCCGTGCCCGGTCCGCTCGAGGTCACGTTTGCTGGTGCGGAAGCGAACGTCGCCGCATCGTTGGCCTTGCTCGGTGCTTCCGTCCGATTCATCACGGCGCTGCCACGTAACCCCTTGGCCGATGCGTGCGTCGGTGCCCTGTCACGACTGCAGGTGGATACCGATCGCATCATCCGAACAGAATTCGGTCGTTTGGGCCTGTATTTTCTCGAAACGGGTGCGAATCAGCGCCCAAGCCAGGTGATCTACGACCGGGAGGGATCCGCGATCAGCCTCGCGCAGTCGGAGTTATACGATTGGCCGAGCCAGTTCGCTGACCAAGGGTGGTTCCACATCACTGGGATTACCCCGGCACTTTCGCCGCAAGCGGCAATCAGCACACTCACGGCTGTTCGAGCCGCGCGCGCTGCTGGCTGGACCATCTCGTGCGATCTCAACTTCCGGAAGAAACTCTGGCGGTGGGAGCCGAACGTGACGCCGCGCGAGTTGGCGGAGCGAACGATGCGTCAACTGCTGCCCTTGGTCGACCTCGTAATCGCAAACGAAGAAGACTGCAGCGATGTCCTGGGCATCCGTGCCGAAGACACCGATGTCCACGCCGGGAGGTTGGCCATTGACCATTATCCCGACGTTGCTCGCCAGTTGATCGAGCAGTTTCCCAATGTTGCTCGCGTGGCGATTACCCTGCGGGAAAGCCTCTCCGCGTCACACAATCGGTGGGGTGGCATGCTCTACGACCGCGACGAAGCGATCGCTCTTTTCGCCCCGCGACAAGAAGAAACCTACCAGCCCTATTCGATCACGAACATTGTCGATCGTGTCGGTGCGGGCGATGCGTTCTCGGCCGGGCTGATCTTCGCCCTCACCACACCCGAACTTGGATCACTCGATCAAGCGATTCGGTTTGCGGCTGCCGCATCGTGTCTGGCCCACTCAATTGTCGGTGACTTCAACTTCAGCAGCCGGGCAGAGATCGAAGCCCTGATGGCAGGAGCTGCATCCGGAAGGGTGATCCGATAAATGACCACACCGCCTCGCACGGTTCGGTTGTCCACCGTATT
>CAZFWV010000278.1:0-9156 GCA_964522605.1 uncultured Pirellulaceae bacterium | reverse complement strand
GTCTCCCGTCTCCCGTCTCCCGTCTCCCGTCTCCCGTCTCCAGCCTCCAGCCTCCCGCCTCCCGCCTACTCCAGGAAGTCTAGCTTCCCAGCAAGTGCTTGAGCACTGCCAATTCGAGCGCTTCGTAGTTCCGGTCGGCGATGCACTGGCGCTCGACTTCCTGCGGGAACGTGCGGACCTTTTCGACCAGCAGCAGGAAGATTTCCCGGCTATTCGTCAGGTGCAACGTGGCCTGTTCCGCCTTTTGCGTTCGCATGGCTTTGACATCCAGCCCAACATATCGGCCGGTCTGGGGGTATTTTCCGAGTTCCAGCACGCGGACCTGGTTATAGGCGCAGCGCAGATTTGCCGCACCGAACGATTTGTCCTGATCGTATTTCAGTCCGTTCTGATCATTCAGGTGAACGCTCCACAGCTTGTCGTGGGACAGAGCAAAGGCCATCTCATCGGACGGATCAAGCCCGGCCAGCAGGGCGTGAGCGGATTCGATCAGGCCGCCCACACGGCGGGGATCCTTGGATTGGTACGACACGGCCATCGCGTGACCGATCGTCGGCAGATAAGCCTGATCGGTTGGCTCATTCGGCTTCGGCTCAATGGCCAGTTCGACTTCACTGTCGTGGTCGAGCATGGCATTGATGGCGTCGAGCAGATATTTGTGGGCGTCGATCGCGTTTTTCGATTCGCGAATATAGGTGCCTTCGCGGGCAAGCCAGAGCACGATTAACTTCGTGTCGAGCAGCTTGGCGATGTCGATCGCACGCTTGCTGCGCTCAATCGCCCATTGCCTTCCTGCCGGGTCGTTCGCGGTGTAGCCTCCGTCGACGCCCTTGGGATGTTCCCACAACCGCGGCGCAACAAATTCGGCGACGAGTCCTTCGCCATCGAGCACCTTCTTCATTTCGGCGGCTTCTTTCTGAATCTGATCGAAGGATTTCCCTTCCAGATCCGGCACCGCATCATCGTCATGGAATTGGACGGCGTCGAAACCGAGTTTCTTGTAGAGCTTCAATTTCTTGGCAAATTCAACCGTTGGCCGTACGGGAGGACCAAACGGGTCCGCGCCTTCATGAATGTTCCAAGGGCCAAAAGAAAAGCGATAGTCGGCCACGGCGGGATCCTCCTTCTACCTAGACATTCGACGAACGATGACGTTCCTCCCGGCGATGCGGCCGGGCAGACCACCAGGATAAAGCGTCCAGCATGGCCGCAGCAAGGGCCCGCGGACGCCCATCGGCGACAAAACCTGTCGGTTCTCGCTCGCTCGTCCTCTGTCTGCG
Organism: uncultured Pirellulaceae bacterium; assembly: GCA_964522605.1. Classification (GTDB taxonomy): domain Bacteria; phylum Planctomycetota; class Planctomycetia; order Pirellulales; family Pirellulaceae; genus CAVZLD01. The sequence goes on along the minus strand of CAZFWV010000278.1, from coordinate 7,876 downwards.
AGTCTGCTTGACCATTGCGAGTCGCGATGCGGACGTTCGACCGGTTCGTGGAGCCATTGCGTGTGGCGTCAACTTCCAGAGTGTGCAGATCGAAGCGGTTCCCTGAACCGTCGCTTTTTTGCCGAGTCACGTAAGCGACCCTTGACTTCGCTGGACCGCAATCCGAACAATGACGAACTGCCCTCCGGAACATCGCCAAGTGCGACCACTTCCCCAACAACACTTCAGAAACGGAAGCCGTGATGCTAGGCAGCAGGGTGCTCGAGGCCGAATTGATGGACCAACCTGGCTTGAATGTCGGGGAGCATGTGCGTGCTTTGCGCGGCTTGGGGCGGGTAAATTCCTGGAGTCGAACAGCACGCGTTCTTTGGGATGAAATCCGACTCGCATCCCGTCGATATCATCGCCGCCAACTGCGCATTCTGGATTTGGCCTGCGGTGGTGGTGACGTCACTCAAGAAATTGCTAGGCTGGCGCGAGGTAGCCGGTTACGAGTGACAATTCACGGATGGGACAAGAGCGAAACGGCGATCGCCTACGCACGGCAGCGGGCGAATGACCGGCAGCTCTCCGATGTTCACTTCTTCTGCCAGAATGTCCTGAGCGAATCATTTTCCTTTTCGGATTCCTATGACGTAATCATGACCACGCTTTTCTTGCATCACTTGGACGATCCAGAGGCGGAATCGCTCCTGCATCGAATGGCCAAATCCGCCCGCTGCACCGTGCTGGTCGATGATTTGCTGCGTAGTCGCTGGGGCCTGTTGCTCGCTCGAGTGGGCTGTCGTGTGCTGTCGCGATCACCAGTGGTCCACGTGGATGGCCCCTTGTCTGTTCGTTCCGCCTTTCAGGAAGACGAAATCCGTTCGCTCGCTCGACGTGCCGGCTTGTCCCCGATCACGTTTCGTCGGCACTGGCCGGAACGTTTCCTATTGAGTTGGAATCGCCCATGAACACGGGGGGAACCATCTGCGCTTCGGATGCGGCCGGCCTTGGCTGGGACGCCATCGTCGTCGGCGCGGGACCCGCTGGGTCGTTTGTTGCACGGGGGTTGGCGCGCGCTGGCCGGCACACATTGCTTGTGGAGGCAAAGCGATTCCCGCGCGACAAAGTCTGCGGAGGTTGTCTGCAGGCACAGGGACAGGCTCTGTTGACCCGTCATGGCTTGTCATCCGCCTTGCAGCAGGCTGACCCACTACCACTCCGACACCTGCAGATCGCTTCCAACGGCCGCCGACTGATCGCCCCACTCAGTGGCCTCGTGGCCGTCCGCCGCTCGGTTCTCGATCAACTCCTCGTCAACGCCGCGATCGACGAGGGCGTCGAGTTTCTGCCGGAGACCACCGCACGACTACCGATGTCGCCAACCGACTCCTCTCGACACGTTACGTTGAAGACGGTGGATGGCACCGAATTTTCCGCGCTCGCCCAGGTTGTGATCTGTGCCGACGGATTAAGCCATCCCAGCTTGATCGGACATCCTCAGTTTGCAAGTCAGATTCAACCCCGTTCGCGGATCGGCCTGCAGACGTTTGTGCAGACAGCCGACGATGCCTATCCGGTCGGAACATTGACCATGGCGGTGGGAATCACCGGTTATGTCGGACTGACGAGAGTGAATGCTGACGAGCTGAATATTGCTGCGGCGATCAACCCGTTGGATTTACGTCGGCAGCGACCTGCGGCGATGGTTGGCGACATCTTGAACCGATGTGACCTGCCGGTTCCCGCGTCGCTGGACCGTATCTCGTGGCTTGGAACTCCACCGCTGACACGTACGATGGAACGAGCCGGTGCGCGCCGATTGTTCCTCGTCGGCGATGCGGCCGGATATGTAGAACCTTTTACCGGTGAGGGAATGACCTGGGCGCTAGCGGCGGCTGACGCGCTTGTGCCACTCGCCTCGGAGGCCTGTGTTCGATGGAAAGACAGTTACCCGGATCAGTGGCAACAGATTCTGCGACAGGCCGTGACGGACCGGCAATGGATGTGCCGGCTGCTGGCGCGCCTGCTGCACCACCCCCACTTGATCGACTGGACAATGAGTCTGTTTCGCGCCTTGCCTCCGCTCCACCAACTGGTCGTGCGACAAGTCTGCGGCAAACCGATCCGATCGTCGAACCAATCCGTGCCGGTCAGATGACCTTGGCGGGCCTCGGTACGGCTGTGCCTCCCTTCGCCATCCCCCAGGATCACGCTGCTCGGGTCGCCGTTCAATTGGCGACCACGTGGAAGCATCAGCGGTCGCTTGCCACCCTGTATCAGCTTTCCGGCGTGAAGCAGCGATACAGCGTCGTCCTGGAGCAACTCGCTGAGGGCATGCTGCCAGAGCAAACCTTTTATCCTGCATCAACCGGTCCTTCCGACCGGGGGCCGACGACCGCTCAGCGAATGCGCAAGTATGAAACGGCCGCAATCGGTTTGGCGGAGTCGGCTTGTCAGAGCGCAATCACAAACGCAGCCGTTGCTCCACACGAAATCACTCATTTCGTGACCGTGAGTTGCAGTGGATTCGTCGCGCCGGGAATCGATCTTGCTTTGATCGATCGCCTCGGCCTGTCGCGGGAGATTGAGCGAATTCAGGTCGGGTTCATGGGGTGCCACGGGGCACTCAACGGACTACGCGTCGCTCAGGGATGTACCGCGACGCGATCCGACGCGTGTGTACTGCTGTGCGCCGTCGAACTTTGCAGCCTGCACCATCAATACACGGATAATTCCGAACAATTGGTGGCCAACGCGCTGTTTGCCGATGGAGCGGCCGCGCTGATTGGACGGCCTCCTGTTGCCAGTCGCCAGGAGTGGCGATTAACCTCCCAGGCATCAACGGTCCTGCCGGGAACCTCGGACATGATGAGTTGGCGAATTGGCGATCACGGGTTTGAAATGTCGCTATCGCCTCAAGTTCCCGTGGTCATCCACCGCGAGCTGAAACCTTGGCTCGCCAATTGGCTCTCGCGTCAGGGACTGTCGATCGATCGGATCCGCGGCTGGGCGATTCACCCGGGTGGACCCCGCATTCTGTCCGCCGTCTCCGATGCACTCGACCTCAGCGCGGAATCACTCGCAACTTCTCGGAAGATCCTCGAAACACACGGCAATATGTCATCTCCCACGGTGCTCTTCATTCTGCAACAACTCTGGCAGTCGCCCGATCATAGTCCCTGCGTCATGCTGGCCTTTGGGCCAGGTCTCACCATCGAAGCCGCGCTAGTGCAGCAGGCGCCGATTGCACCCTAGGCTTTGTCTCAATACTGCACTGGCAGAGCCAGTGGCACACTAAATCAGCGGGTGCCACTGGGCTCTGCCAGTGCTGCGGAAGAGTTCTGAGACAAAGCCTAGCGCGTCCGGACGGGAGAGCGTCCTCTGACAGATAATCACGACGCGCGGCGTCGCGGAATGATGGGGCGATCGATGAGCGTCGTATCGGCCACATCGGCGGATTCGGCCGGTGAAGAAGAGCGTGCCGGAAAGAATCGGCCAAGCGGGCTAATCAACAGCGCGGGCAGCAGCAGCAGGTCTCCCGCAAGCGCTGCGGCAAGAAGTCCGGCGGTCATCCAGGCAAAGCGACTCGTCGGCACGAAGTCACTCCGCGCAAACACGAGCAGCCCGAGACCGCAAATCAACGAGGTCTGAATCATGGCGGAACCGCAATGGTGATAGGCGAACCCAACTGCATCGACTCGTGATCCCGTCCGCGCCATGCCTCGTTGGAAGAAGGTCAGGAAGTGAAGAGTATCATCGACGGCAATGCCCAAGGCGACACTTGCAGTCATTACGGTTCCGATGTCGAGCCGAACGGAGTTCCACCCCAACAGACCGAACAATAGGAGAACCGGAAAGACGTTCGGAATCATGGCGATCAACCCTGCCGCGAAACCGGCTTGTGCCAACGTCATGACGATCGTGATCAGTACCAATGCCATCAGGAAGCTGCGGAACAGGTCGTCCATGAGTTCCCGTTGAATCTCATGGACCAAAGGCATGATCCCGGTGTACTGGACGGTCAGACCAGCGAGAGGGATCGCCGCGGAATAGCTTCGGGCGGTCTCTTCTGTCACGGGCGCTCTCGCAGATTCCATCGACGTCACCAACAGCGGCCCGATGACATTCTGGACACGATCCAGAAACGCACCATAATCTGTCTCGTCCAGAGCGCTGACGTACGCGGTGACTCGCCAATGCTGTGCGCCGCGTGATTCCCACAATCGCCCAGCCTGAATCAGGGCAGAACGAAGTTCGGAAGATCTCTCCATCCCAGGCGGCAGCGCGACGCCGGACCATGCCTGATTCGAGGCGGTTCCAAAACTGGGAAGGCGAGGCTCCTGCCGAGCCGAAGATGCGACAAACGCCGGCTCTGCAGGAACCTCGCCCGCCCGAATATCGGTTTCGAAAGCGCCGCTGGGCAGGAAGTCGACCGCAGAAAGCGTGGCACCCACTTCCGGCATCGCTCGCAAGGCATCCTCGACTGCTTTGACGCGCTGTAATCGTGCGAGCGGCGATTCCGCTGCGGCAGCGTCATACCTCAGGACCACCTCAATCGGAACGACAAAACCAATATGCTCCTCGAGCCAGCGATAATCGTGGACAATCCGGCTGTGCGGTCCGAACAGCGTCTCGATCCGCACCGATGTCTTGAGGTCTTTGATTCCTACACCCACGATGACCATCAGGCCGATCCCTGTCAGCACGACAGCACGGTGTTGCTGACGCATCCAGTCGGTGAGCAATGCCCATCGGCCGTGCTCCGCCAGAACTTGTGTCGAACCATCGGTCCGCACCCCCGCCTCACCGACGGGGAAGAGCGTCCACAGCAGCGGGACGACGGTCAGCAGTAAACTGCAGGTCAGCAGCACACCGGCCGACCCGAATGCGGCAAAGTTCCGAATCGGCGTCAGGTCACTGACCAACAGCGAACCAATCCCCAAGGCCGTGGTTCCCGACGAGAGCAGAATGGGAAGCCAACCCAACCGTACGGCGGCCCACGGCGCCGAATTCCGATCTTCGACGCCCCGGGACTCGAAGTAGTAGTTCGTCAGGTGGACGCCCCCGGCCACGGCGAGGACTTGGATCAAAGGAGGCAAGACGATCAGCAGTGCGCTCATCGTTTCACCGGCAAAATGGACCAGGGCCAGAGTCGCCGCTTGGCAGAACACGGACAGTCCAAAGACGATGACCGCGGCGCGAAACGAACCCAGGCAGAAGCCGGCGATTGCCAACACGACGATTGCCGAAGGAATCGCTAGCTGAGACAAGGAAGCCTGGCCTGCTTGATCGACCGAAAGGCCGTCGATGACCGGCCCGGCTAGATGCTGGTCCGCAAGATCAACGTGACATACTTCGGTCACAAGTCGCTGAATCTGCGAAACGATCTCCTGCCTGTTCTTCAGTGCATCGGCGGAAAACGTAACCACGACGCACGTTGTGTTCCCGTCCGGTCCGATCAGCACACCCCGCAACCGGCGGTTGGCTTCGGAGCCATCGATCGGCATCGGCCCGCGAGTCAGTTGCTGCAAGGTTTCGCGTCCGGTTGTGGCATGACAGAACAACCAGCTACCATCTGCGGCGCGAAAACAATCCGCTCGGCGCAAAGCCTGTAAGAGCAGATCCAGACTGGGTTGATCAATCGTGCAACCATCCCAACTGATCAGCAGCGTATCGCCCGGCCCGAATCGTTCGACAAAATCGCTGTACTCCGCTCGCGGTGGAAACGTCTCTGCGACCCATTCGAGCGGAGAATTCGCGTTGCTCTGCATCGCCTGGCGGGCGCCGAAAACAATTACCGGCACGGCGCAGAGAATGTAGACCGACAACAAGCGCAGGCGTCGTGTCGTCAGATGCGGATCGACGGACGTCTCCATCAAGCCGCCTTTCGCGCCGGGTCACCACAGGCTAGGGCTCCCGCCGTCGTGCCATCCGCAAGCACGGCCACCGGTCGACGCCCGAGCGGCCCGAACCCGATCAAAGGATAACCGGGAACTCGGGTTTGATAGGCGCGGTAACTTTCTCCCAGATAGTACGCTAACCGCTCATCTTTCAGATAGCTGCCAACAAAGATGTAGATCGTCCAGACCGTCGTGAGGATCGCATGGTCGATCGTCATCCGGGGCGTGAACCAGATCAGACCCAGAAAACTCAAATAGATCGGATGGCGAAACCACCGATACGCCCCGCGAGGCACGAAGGTTCGGCGCGGCTGGGGACGATGACGGACCCAGGCCCACCACGGCGTCAATCCGGTTTGATACCCCAAGCCGGAAAGGCTCAGGCTGTAGAACAAGGCGATCCAAGATAGGAAAAACGCCACCTGCACAGTAATCCGCAGTCCCCCGGTCAGTTCCCACAGGATCACCGGTGACGCCGTCCAAGCGTGGAACAGGACCATCAAACAGATGCAGGTCACTGCGCAATAGAAACAACCGTAAAACTCCGGTGGCACAATCCGCTTCAGTCTTTTGGCAAAGGGCGGCCAAAGCAGCAGGCTGTGCGGCAGGGCATACTGCAGCGACAACCCCAAGTCACTCAGTGGGGAAAAAGTACGCGAAGCTTCCACTTGCCCATCCCGCAGAAAGAAGAACAAGTGCCAGACCGTCCAGACAAAAAGCAACTGCGTCCCGAGTCCCAGCAGGACTCCGATCAGACGTCCACAGTGCGGCAGGGCCTGTCGTAGGCTGGAGACTGGAGGCTGGAGTCTGTAGCCTGCAGTCTCCAAACTGCAGTCTCCAGCCTGCAGCCTGCAGCCTGCACCGTTGGTCGCTCGATTTCCGGCCGAGGGAACAACATTTTCACCGTTGGCAGTACCGACCAGCTGCGTGCGGACAACGCCAGACTCCGGACGCGAATTCTCGGAGTCGGACACCGGCGGCGCAGGAGACGACCGTGGCTTGTCGATTGATTTCCCGTCGAGATCCATCTCTGATCAACTCCCCAAATCGGAACTGACGAGGCAGCAAATCGCAATCCCCCAGTCCCGGCTATTCCTTTCGTGCGACAAAACATCCATACTCCATCGCACCGTTCTGATAGGCCTGAAGAATCGTCTCGAAGCGATCCAGGAACAGGACGGTGTCACGGTCAATCCCGCGTGCCAGCCAACGGACACCACTGCGCCGCACTCGATCGCGACAGATCTCCCACGTCCGCATGACTTGACGAGTCCAATCCTGATTCGTTTCTACCGCAAAGCCAGCCTGCGAGAGCCAGTCGACATAGTCCGCTCGAGTACCCAACGATGGACAAAAGAACCCCTCGCACACATCGAGAACCAACTGGCGGCGCATCTCATCGGCCTGAATGTCATCGCCGGCCAGCCACGCACAGATGGCCACGCGACCTCCAGGGCGAATCCACTTTCCGGCTTGCTGAAAGAACCGAGGCTTCTCAAATAAGTGCTCGGTACATTCGATGCTCCAGACCACATCGACCGATTGCGCGGGAAACTCTGCCTCCTCCACATCCGCACGACAAAATGAAACCTGGGAGTTCACGCGGTGGAATCGGGCCGACAGCCGCGCCCAACGACACTGCAGCGGGCTGATCGTCACTCCCTGGCAATGCACACCTCGTGTGCGCGCAAGGTGAATCGAGGAACCGCCCATTCCGCAGCCGATGTCCAACAGACGCTGGCCGCGACGGATGTCCGCGTAATCGGCCAATCGCTCCGTCAATTGGATTTGTGCCACACGGCTCGATTCGTTCCGTTCCCAAAGCCCATGATGAATGTGCGGCCCCCAGAAGAGCCAATAAAACAACGTCGACAGATCGTAGTGCCCTCGGATCACGGACTTCGAAACCGCGGGACTGTGAATCATAGCGAAGTCCTCATCGAGAATAGACTGGAGACGGTAGGCTGCAGGCTGTAGTCTCCAGTCTCCAG
>CAZFWV010000277.1:0-9163 GCA_964522605.1 uncultured Pirellulaceae bacterium | reverse complement strand
ACGGGCTAGGCTGGCCCCAAGCAATCGGAAGTGAGCGAGAAACGAGAAGGAAAGCAACCCATGCTCGAGTTGTACCCGCAGATTGAAGAGGCGAAGACCGTCATCCAACAGAACTGGCCGACGCGACCGCGAGTCGGCATCATTCTCGGAACGGGCCTGGGAGGATTGGCGTCCCAGATCGAAGTCGAAGCCGCGCTCGAGTATGAGCAGATCCCTCACTTTCCTCGGCCGACCGCGCACTCGCATCGCGGCCGGCTCGTCTGCGGCCAGCTTTGTGGCGTGCCGGTGGTCGCCATGGAGGGAAGGTTTCACCTGTACGAAGGCTATTCGTTGAAGCAGATCACCTTGCCCGTTCGCGTCATGAAAGCGCTGGGGGCCGACCTGCTGATTCTGTCAAACGCCTGCGGCGGCATGAACCCGTACTATCGCTGCGGTGAAATCATGGTGATTGATGACCACATTAATTTAATGGGGGACAATCCCCTAATCGGAATCAACGACGACCGACTCGGTCCGCGGTTCCCGGATATGTCGCAGCCGTACGACCAGTCTCTGATCGATGCCGCGCTGCAGATCGCGCGTCAGGCCGATCTGCCGCTCCATCGCGGCGTGTTTGTCGGGGTAGCGGGCCCGAATCTGGAGACCCGCGCGGAATACCGTTTCTTGCGGGCAATCGGCGCCGATGTGGTGGGCATGTCGACCGTGCCCGAAGTCCTCGTCGCGGTGCACTGCGGGCTGCGCGTGATTGGGTTTTCGATCATCACGGACCTATGTTTTCCCGACGCCCTTCAACCGGCCCGACTGGAGGACATCCTGGCTCATGCCCAGTCCGCCGAACCGAAACTCGGCCAATTGATCCGCGGAATCCTCGAGCGAGAAGCCACACGCCGCGTCTGAAGCGAGCCGTTTCGAAATTGCGTGCGTTCCAAGCATGGAAACCCGAATCGCCAGTTTTGAAGTTGCACACTTCGACCGCACGTAGCCGAATTCGTGAGAATTCGGAGTCGTTGTTGGTGGGTCCCCCTACTCGAAACCTCCGAATTCTCACGAATTCGGCTACGTACGACTTCAAAGGGCAAGCATCGGACTGTCGAACGATCGCCGACAGGCGTCTTTTTCGGGCGAAATAGTTGGAAATCGCCGCAAAACCGATTAGCATGGGGGCGGCTTCCCGGGAGTTCTCATCGGAAGCCGGCTTTCCGGTTGTATCTATGCGAGCCGCATGGGGCGGCATTTCTGCTGTCACCGTGCGCTGTTGGCGACAGTTCCGTCGTTCGGGAGTCCCTCTGACCGACTGCTTGTACCACGCGGCTCACGAGCCCTTAATTCAATTCCTATCGATCGCGAGTCAGACCGAAGCATGATTCACTTGCCCACACGCCGACGCCGTCCTCGTCATCGCAAGCCATCGTTCCACCTGAGTCAAGAATCGCTCGAGCCGCGCCTCGTTCTGGACAGTACCGTGGTCTTCAACGAGATCATGTACCATCCGGCCGCCGAGAACGAAGCGGACCTGGAATGGATCGAGTTCTACAACCAACTGGCGGTCGATATCGACATTTCCGATTGGTCGCTCGAGGGAGGCGTCGACTACCAATTCCCCGATGGCACAATCGTTCCCGGCCGCGGTCACCTGATTCTGGCGTCCAATCCGGAAGCGTTGGCCGAAGCCCGCGGCCTGACGGACGTCTTCGGTCCGTGGACCGGCCGTTTAAGTAATGAGGGCGAGGAGTTGCGGCTGTATAACAACGACGGCCGTTTGATGAACCGCGTGGAATATGATGACACGGGCCATTGGCCCGCCGCGCCGGACGGGGGAGGCTCCTCGCTCGCGAAAAACAATCGCGATGCCGCCAGCGACAACGTCGCAAACTGGACCTTCAGTCCGCAGATAGGCGGAACACCCGGCCGCGATAACTTCGCACGCCCCGGCGACTACATCGTCACCACGGTCTTGGCCGAGGGTAATCCCGCCCGCGCCCTCGTCCCCTCCGATGCAAGCCTCGGCACCGACTGGATCGACTCGGACTTCAACGATTCTGGCTGGACGTATGGTGACACCGGCGTCGGTTTCGACTCGACCCCTCGATTGCAGGAATTCCTCGGTCTTGATCTGGAAAACCCTCCGGACGATCAACCGCCAATCAGCATGCGCTACGAAAACGCTTCGGTTTATGTGCGCGTTCCGTTCGAATTCGACGGAGACGTATCGGAATTCGACCAATTTGTCTTGGGGATGCGCTACGACGACGGTTTCGTGGCCTACCTGAACGGCGTCGAAGTTGCTTCCGCCAACGCGCCGGGGCGGAACGGGAATACCGAGGAACTGCAATGGGACTCCGATGCGACCTCAACAAATCGCAATCCAGCGACGGTGGAAGAATTCGATCTGGCGCCGTTTCGTGACCTGATGCGCCAAGGCCGCAACGTTCTGGCAATCCAAGGCATGAATTCCACGGCATCGAGCGGGGACGTGCTGGTTTTGCCCAGCATCACCGGGAAGACGGCGTTGGAAGCCCTGGCGGTTTCCCCGGCAGTGATCAACGAGGTGGCTGCGGCCGACGCGGAACAGTTCTTTGTCGAGATCGCAAATCCGACGTCCGAGACGATCGACTTGAGCAAGCTCGTGTTGCGTGTGTCCGGCGACACGACCGGGCAGTACGCGCTGACCGGTCGTTCTCTGGGCCCCGGCGAATTGCTGTCGCTTTCCAGTACGCAGTTGGGCTTCCGGCCCGCGGACGGTGACCGCATCTTGCTCGTGTCGGCCGACGGCAAGCGGATGGTCGACGCCCACCGGGTCACCGGGCGGCTGCGCGGTCGGTCGGAACAACATGACGGCCAGTGGATGTATCCCAGCGATCCGACCCCCGGGGAACCGAACCAGTTCCGGTTTCATGACGAGATCGTGATTAACGAAATCATGTATCACCCCATGCCGAAACTGACGATCCCCGACACACCGCCAACCTACGATCGGACCGCACTCGTCCCCCTGACCTCGGATCAATGGCGCTACAACGCCACGGGCGCCGCCTTGCCCACCGACTGGGCACAACAGGTTTATGAAGCCGATGGCACGAATTGGCAAACTGGCCAAGCCCTTTTGGGCTACGAAACGTCCGACCTGGGCGTCCCCATCAACACGGAGTTCACTCGACCCAGCGACAACGATCCGGGTTTCATTACCTATTACTTCCAGACGAACATCGAAATCACGGCCGAACAACTGGAACAAATCGACGTGCTGGAATTGAACCACATGCTCGATGACGGCGCAATCTTCTACCTGAACGGAGAAGAACTGTTTCGTTTTAATCTGCCCAGCGAAGGAGTGGATGCAACAACCCGAGCTTCGCGGACGATTCCGAATGCGGAGCGAGTCGGCCCGATTTCGATCCCGATTGAGCGGCTGAACGTCGGCACGAACGTTCTGTCCGCCGAGTTGCACCTGCGTTCGGAAAATGACAGTGACGTCGTGTTCGGTGCAGAATTGATTGCCGGTACACAAGTCACCGAGTTCATCCCGGGTGAACCGTTCCGGGAACGCGACGAACTGGAATGGATCGAGCTATACAACCAGAGTTCAGAGACGATTGATCTGAGCGGTTGGACGCTGCAGGAAGGAATCCAATTTGAGTTCCCGGCGAACACCCGTCTGGGAGCCGGGGAATACCTGGTCGTCGCTGCCGATGCGGAAGCGCTGGCGGCAATCCATCCGGAAGTGCGCATCGTCGGCAACTTCTCTGGTTCACTGAGCGACCATGACGACCTGCTGCGACTGGTGGATGCCAACAAGAATCTGGCAGATGAAGTGCACTACTACGAGAGTGGTCGGTGGCCCGTTTACCCGGACGGAGGCGCGGCAAGTCTCGAACTCAAAGATCCGCGAGCAGACAACAACAAGGCCGAAAACTGGGCCGCCAGTACCAACGCCGACGATTCCGAGTGGACTACACACACGTTTCGCGGGACGGCGATGGAAGACGTCTACGGTCGCGCGTTGTTCCACGAGTTTCTCTTCGGACTGTTGAGCGAGGGGGAATTCCTGATCGATGATATCCGCGTCCTGGAAGATCCCTCGGGTGCCGCGACGGAACTCATTCAAAACGGGACCTTCGAAGGCGATACGATTGGACGATCGCCGGACAAGTGGCGAATCATCGGCAACCATAGCGGCACCGTGGTCGAGGACCCCACGCAACCTGGCAATAAGGTATTGCACGTAGTCGCCACCGGCGCGATGGCGCATGTGCACGATCACGCGGAAACCACGTTCGCCAACGGCGGACGGATCCAGGACGGCGCGGAATATGAGATTTCCTTCCGCGCGAAATGGCTCGCCGGCAACAGCCAGCTGAACAGCCGACTATGGTTCAACCGTCTATCAAACACCATCTACTTGCCGGTTCCCGATCAGATTGGCACACCAGGGGAACAAAACGGCGCGTTTGAAACCAACGTCGGCCCCACGTTCGATCAATTTCGGCACGGCCCCACAACGCCTTTGGCGGGTCAGGAAGTCACCGTCACCGTGCAGGCGGAAGATCCGGACGGCGTCCAATCGGTCCAACTGTGGTGGCGCCAAGACCGGCAAAGTTGGAATTCGGCCGAGATGACGCTCGGCGATGATGGACTCTATCAAGCGAACATCCCCGGTCAAGACAGCGGCGACGTCATCCAATTTTATGTCTCCGCGACCGACACGCTGGGCGCATCGACCACTTTCCCCGCCCGGGGGCGCGATTCGCGCGCGCTCTATCAAGTCGAGGACAACCTCGGTCCGGCGACGGCCATCGACCGGTTCCGCCTGGTCATGCTCAACGAAGAGCGGACCGCCCTCTTTTCCACCGTTAACCGAATGAGCAACTGGTTCCTGCCGGTCACCGTCATTCACAACAACGAACCCTATTACGATGTGAGCGTCCGGCAGGTTGGCAGTCGCTGGATTCGTCCGAACAGCGGATATAAAGTCCTGTTGCATCCGGACAAACCGTTCTATGGCGTTCATGATTCGATCCGCTTCGACTTGAATGGGCTGGCGGAATTGGTCATGAAGCAAATGCTGAACCGGGCCGGGGGTTCCAAATCGAGCAACTACGATGACATCGCGTATCTCGTGACCCCAAACCACCGACAAGAAATCATTCTGCAACTGGCCCGTTACGAAAACATCTACCTGAATGAGCAATTCGAAAACGGCAGCGACGGAACGAAGTGGGAGCTGGACGACGTCACCGTACCAACCGCACCCTCGGGCGGCGCGGAGGGACTCAAGACCGGAACGGAAGTGAATCAGACGGCCGATATCGGCCGGAGTGCCGCCTTCGTCCAGCAGCAAGGGGACAACCCGGAGTTCTACCGCGCTCACTTGTTGATCAAGAGTAACCGAGTCAAGGATGACTTCCAGTCCATCGCTCGCTTGGCGCAGGCGATCCATCAGGATGATCCGAATGCTCTGTTCGAGGCGACCAACGCCGTCATGGATGTCGATCTGTGGATGCGACATTACGCGCACCAATCGTACTTCGGAAACTGGGACACTTACGGCTTCAACCGGCCAAAGAACTTGCGAATCTACACCCGACCCTCGGACAACAAGTTCGTTCCTTTGTTCTGGGACTGCGACCTGTGTAACTTCACGGATACGATCAAGAAGGCGGTCGAGCCAAATTCGCGGCTCGACGAAATCCGTGATATCCCCCACAACCTGCGGTTGTATTGGGGCCACATGCTCGACATGATCAACCGTTCGTTCAATGAACAGTATGTCGCCCGTTGGGCTACACACTACGGCGAGCTGGCCAACGGTCAAACGTATGGCGGAGATGAGAGCTGGACATCAATTACCAATTCAACCCGCCTCCGTTCTCAGCGGGCAATTAGTGATATGGAACGTGACATTCCACGCGTCGACTTCCGGATCACGACCAATGGCGGCCGGGATTTCTCGGTTGATACGAATCAGGTCACTTTAGAAGGCAAAGGCTGGGTCGACGTGCGTCAGATTCGCCTCGCGGGAACAGACCAACCCTTGGATGCCTTCTGGCCCACGAAGGATGGCTGGCGCATTGAGCTGCCCGTTGCCTTGGGCGCCAACGCGATCGAACTGGAGGCAATTGATTACGAGGGGAATCTGATCGGAACGGAATCGATTACCGTCACCAGCAGCGTCGGCGATCCGGTGATGGCTTCGCTGCGGGTCACCGAGGTGCACTACAACCCCGCGGATCCGACCGCCGCCGAGATCCTGGCCGGCTACAACGACAGCGACGATTTCGAGTTCCTCGAATTGACCAATATTGGCGCCGAGACGATTTCGTTGGAGAGTGTTCAGCTCGTCCAGATTCAGGTCGGCAATGAGCAACACGGATTGAGCTTCAACTTCGCCGACGGCTCCGTCCAGCAACTCGATCCCGGGAAGTCCGTGCTGGTCGTCGAAGACCTCGATGCGTTCCAATACCGTTACGGGAACTCCTTGCCGGTCGCCGGTCAATGGAGCGGCGGACTGTCGAATTCGTCCGAGACCATCACGGTCCATTCGGCGGGTGTCTTGCTGCAACAATTCACGTACGACGACGGCTGGCATTCGCTAACTGACGGCGCGGGCCGATCGCTGCAGATTATCGAGGCAACCAACCCTGATCTCAACAGTTGGAATGAAGGAGCCTCGTGGCGTCCCAGCGGCACGATCGGTGGAGCTCCGGGCCAGCGCGAAAGCGCCCCTGGTGATTCGAATCACGATGGCGTGTTCGACTCGGGCGACCTGCTGATCGTCATGCGAGCCGGCGAATACGAGGACTCCACGCCCGGAAATTCGACCTTCGAGGAGGGCGATTGGAACGGCGATGGCGACTTCAATACAGGCGATTTGGTGTGGGCACTCACCTATGGCCAATACTCGTTCTCCGCGGCCGCCGCGCAACCCTCGCTGGCCGAGATCGCCGCAGCCGGAGTCGAGAAACAGCTGTCCACCGCTGTCCCGGTGTCTTCGGCTGAACCCCTTTCCCCGCAAAGTTGCCTGGAGTCGGATTGGGCACTGCAGCAGCGCCGGGCCGCGGAGCTGAACGACCGTCATGTGGACGCAGTCTTTGCCACGCCGCAGACGACGGATCGGGCGATCGTTGGTACCGATCGGCTGACCGATCTGGATGAAGCCTGGGACCTCGACGATCTCTTTTGAGCCGAACCAGAGATCCGGGACGGCCTTCGCCGCCCTGTCGGACCGACGGTCCCGCGGACTGTCCAGCCGATCGTGCCGGCTCCGCCCTCCGAACGGGGCTCCCCGACGCGGTCCCGGCCCGGCGACCAGGGGGGGCGATTCACGCGGATTTAACTCTTTTCCGGCCCCGTGAGGAGGTCGCGCCCCCGGTGAAGGCACCAAAGCGTCGCTTCCGGGTTCCGTATCTCGGCTGGCTTGGGTTAGGATGGAAGTGGGTCTAACCCCCTTGCAGTCCATGGTGGTCTCGACACGCGACACCGCGATGTCCAATTATCGATTCTTCATCGTTGAAACGTCAGATGACACGGTCGTGGCACGCGCCGTCGACCAGCACCTGCAGGGAACCACCCTGGCAGAATTGGTCAAGCTGGAATTACTGCAGATCGTGGATGAGGACCCCGGCAAGAATCTCGTGGTCAACTTTGAGGGTGTAAAGCTCGTTTCCTCTTCGGTCATCTCGAGCCTGCTTTCCGTGAAGCGGTACGTCGTGGCGGCAAATCACTCCATGAAACTCTGCTGCATGGCCGACTCGTTGCGGTATGTTTTCAAGACGCTCAACATGGACGGTACCGTGTTCGACATCTTCGAGACGGTGGACGAGGCGGTCACCAGCGGACGATTGGGCAAGTCGTACTACGATGTGTGTGGTGAACTAAGTCCCCCGGACGAGGAAAACCCGTAACCGCCTATCGACCGAGAGGTCCGGAATTCTTTCCGTCCGAATGTGCACGCAGCTTGCCCGGTTTGGCAACCGGGGCGAGAATGGGCGGCGGCCACCGTCATCTGTTTCCGTGCGGCTCGTTCTTCAGACCCACTCACGCCCGGTTCAACAAGGTCTCTGTCCATGTGCCAGCACGCCCTGGTTCCCCGTCTGGTCTGGTTGGTGAGTTTCCTCACAGCTCTATCGGGAAGTCATCTCGGCGCGGCCATCTTTCGCTGGGATACAGGAGCAGTCGTTCCGGGAACCGAAGAAATTGAACCTGGACCGGGCGTGGACCTAAGCCAGCGATCTCTCGAATACGCAGACCTTTCGAGTCTCGATTTGAAAGGGGCAGACCTGTCGTTCTCCGACCTGAGCTTTGCTCGTTTCAACGGCGCGATCCTCAATGAAGCGGATTTCACCGGCTCGATGATTCGCGGTGCGCGATTCGACGACACGTTTTCTCGCGGCTTCACAAAGGAGCAGCTGTATTCGACGGCGAGTTATCAACAGCGTGATCTGCGGCAAATTGGACTCACGGATCCGACGGGCAACAGTGTCTTGAACGGCTGGGACTTCACGGGACAAGACTTGACGGGAGCCGCCTTTACCGACTGCTTTGCCGAAGAGGGCTGTTACGGGACGACCATGATTGGAATCAATCTTTCGGACGCTAACCTGAGCAACGCAAACCTCCTGGTGTCCTTCGGCCTCGAATCCGCAGTTGTGAACAGCGGGACCGAATACAACCAAGGCACCTTACTGCCCCTATTCTTCGATCCCATCTCGGCCGGACTGACGATGGTCCCGTCGGCCGTCGGCGACCTGGACGCAAATGGAACGCTGGAAGCGATTGATATCGACTGGCTGTCCGACAGAATTCGTGGGGAGGAACCTCCCGTGTGGTGGTTGCCGGACCCCATGTTTGACTTGAATCAGGACAGCGTGATCGACTCACAAGACCATCATGCGTGGGTTAAAGAACGAAAACAGACGTGGGTCGGCGATACAAATCTCGACGGAGAATTCGATACCGCAGACATTGTCGCGATCCTGACGGCGGGCAAATACGAAACCAAGATCCGTTGCGGCTGGGCCGAAGGAGATTGGAACGGAGACGCATTCTTCAATACGACGGATCTGGTGATGGCACTCATGGACGGTGGGTATGAACAGGGGCCCTGGTCGCCGATCGCCGCCGTCCCCGAACCAAGTGCCTTCTGGCTGCTCGCGATCGGATTGCT
>CAZFWV010000276.1:0-9179 GCA_964522605.1 uncultured Pirellulaceae bacterium | reverse complement strand
CAGGCAGGGTAGGGGACGATGCTGTACTTCCCTTTCACGCCCTGTTCGGCGCACCATTGACCGAATTCCCGCACGAATGAGTCCGGAATCTCGCGGGGCCACGTCTTCCAGGGCCGACGATAGATCGCCTGGTCCGGCCATGCCTGGGCGAACTGCGGCATGCAGTAGTGACCCATGTTCACCAGACAGGTGGAATCATCGATGATGAACGACAGCGGGACGCGATTCCGCGGATAAAGCACTTGAGCGGATCGGATTGCCGGGGGTGCGACCGCTGTTTCTTGGGCGTGCGCCAGTCGCGTCGTCCAATAACTGCTGAGCACGGCGGTGCCCGCCGTCCGAAGGAATTCACGCCGCGACGGCCCGGTCGAACGATCGTTCTGCATCGGAGCCCTCCTCTCAACAAGCTATTCGTGGCGCAACGCCTCGATCGGATCCATCTGAGCAGCTCGAAACGCAGGATAGATTCCAAACAGTACACCGATTCCGACGGCAATGCCAAACGACAGCGGAATCGATGCGGGCACGATCACCGGTTCCATATCGCGCACGACGACCGGCAGGTTGGCCACCAGCGAGGGGAAATACCGCTCGGACAAAATCTTGACCGCGTAAAAACCGGGACGAACCAAATAGCCCAACAGGATTCCTGTCACTCCCCCCACGCCGGAGAGAACAACGGTTTCGATCAGAAACTGGCGAATGATGTCGCCGCGACGGGCACCCAGTGCGCGCCGAATGCCGATTTCGCGCGTTCTTTCCGTCACCGTTGCGAGCATGATGTTCATGATACCGATTCCGCCGACGACGAGCGACACGCCAGCGATCACTCCCATAAACACGATAAACATGATTCGCGTATTGCGGGCCTGATCGAGCAGCTCTTTGGGAACCACGACGGTTGTGTCGCCCAGTTTCCCATGGTTCTTTTCTAAAGTCTGCTCAACCAACTTCGCCGTCCGCATGACATTGTCGACGGAATCGATCCGCAACGTGATCTGGTTCAGCTCGACCGTTTCCCCTTCGCGCGACCCGCTGCGGCGCACCACGATCGTGTCCCCGATCCGTTTCTGCATCGTGCTGATCGGGATGTAGACGTCGTTCGCAAAATCTTGTGCTTCGAGCGATCCTCCAATGGCCGCGGTCGGATCGCGATGCTGGAGCACTCCAACCACCAGGTAGTAGTCGTCATGATCTTGAACATAGATGGTCCGGCCCAGCGGGTCTTCGTAGGGGAACAGCTTCTCCGCGACGCGTGCCGCCAGAACACAGTGATTCTGTCGTTCGGCAACCTCGGCATCCGTGATGAAATGACCCCGATCCACAAACAGCCGGGTGACTTCGGCATACTCCGGCGTGCAACCAACGAGACGCCCATCGATCGAACGATCGCGATAGCGAATCTCGCGCCGCATCTCACGAATTGGAATCGCTCCTCGAACGGTTGGAATCGTCGCCAACAGCCGGTCGTAGTCTTCGCGCAACAAGCCGTAGGGCAGGATGAAGCTGTTGTTGTCGTCGTTGGGCAAACTCACCGGCTTGATCGAACGCACGATGATATTGTCCGCACCCAAACCCTCGATCTGTTTCTGGGCTTGACGACTGATGCCTTCACCAATCGCCAATAGACAGATTACGGCCCAGACGCCGATGCAGATCCCGACGACCGTGAGCAGCGACCGCAAGGGGTGAAGCAGCAGGCTCTTGACGCCGAGTTGGAGAGTGCGGATCCAGAACAAACCGGGTCAACCTCCCTTTTCTGTCGTCCGCACGGCATTCACCGAATCGCCTTCCGTAGAAATCGTGTCGCCGGTGGTGCTTGTTTCCGGCGTCAAGGCGACGTCCGCTGAATCCGCCTCTTCCGTCTGCACGACCACCGTTGTGACGGGATCGGGCCGTTCGGCAATCGCTTCGGTCGGCGGGAAATCCGAGAAGTCGAACCAGTCGCGGTACTGACGGGGATTCAAGACAACTTCTTCGTCTGGCCGGAGCGGGTCCGTCGAGGCCTCGTCGAGTGCCACCACTTGATCGTTACTGGAGGAAATCAGAACGCGGCGAGTCTCGTAGGATTCGTCTTGTTTCACCAGGCAAAACGTCTGGCCTTGATGTTCCAAGATCGCCTGAACCGGGACCTGCAGGACATTATCCGACTGTTCGACATGAATTCGGACTTCGGCGGTCAGGCCGGCGCGAATCTGGGACGGCGGATTCAGGATCTTGATTTCCGTTGCGTACTCTTTGGCCGTCGAGCTCCACCAGTTCCCCGGCTCGGCGTACTTGTTGACTTTGGTCACGACCCCGTCAAAAAGTTCATCGCCGAGCGCATCGATCCGAATCGTGGCCTTCATGCCCTCCTTGATCAAGTTGATCCGTGATTCGTTAATTGTCGCCTTGACTTGCATGTTCTTGGGGTCGGGCAGCAGAATGATCTCCTGACGCTCGCGGACCGAGGCCCCTGGCTCGACGACAAATTCACTGCTGCTGCGACTGCTCATTACGTTCGCATACACAACCTGCCCATCCTGTGGGGCCGTCACCGTGCAGAGCGCAATCTGCTCCTCAATGTCCTTCAGCTTGTTCAACTCTTCCTGGTAGCTGGCCTGTTCGTTCTCCCACTTAATCTTTGTCGCTTCGATGTCACTGTTGAACTGCGTCAACATCTTCTCTTTGGTGTAGTTATCGAGCACGTGAAGCTTCTGCTGAGCCAGCTCCAACTCCTTCCGAGCCGCATCAACACGAAACTGCTCACCCTCGAGTTGCAGCGGTGAAATCAATCCTCGAGCCACGGACCGCTTAATCGAATCGTACGCCAACTCCGCCTTTTTCAGGTTCTCTTCCGCCACGAAAATCTCGTTCTCGTACGTCTTTCGCTCCTGCAGGTACGTACCCTCCAAATACTCCTTACGTGACATGACGGCGGTGTCGTAGGCTGCCTTGGCCTCGATCACGAGTGTCTCACTCGTCTTCGCCGCGATGCTCTGCTGCGTCCGCTCGTTCTCCAGCGTCCGTGAATCGAAGGTGATCAACCAGTCGCCCTTCGTGACCGACGTTCCCTCGGGAATCACGTCCAGGATGGTCGTCGAGGGATTATTGCTACCGGAGCGATTCTTCACCTCGCAGCGGACCTCCACGTTGTTCGAGCTCTCGACTTCCCCCTGTTCCAATACGACGTGTTCATACGGACCCCGAACAACGGTCGCCAACAGCGGTGTCTCGCGAAGTTCTGCGGTCGTTCGTTGCTGAACGAGCCAGATGACAGCGCCGATCGATCCGATCAGAGCCAGCAATAACAGCAGCAGGCGATGTGAGGCTCCTCGCCGAACAGAGGAGATACGACGCAAGTCCGAATGTCGTTTGGATACCGGGTCCATGGAGGGTCCCCATCAAGGAGGCGGGAGGCTGATCCGCCGACAGCGGGAGGGTGGGATCTCATGCGGGCAGGCACACGATGTTCGTGAAATGCCGTCCCCCTGATTATAGACAGCAACCCCAGCTTTTCGTCTACCTCAATCGGGTGGCCGGGACAAAGAACTGTGGTGCGGCAGGGCCGCAACCCAATCGGGTGCAACCGTACCCGCGCAAGCGTCGATCCCGTTGGTCGCTCCATTTCTTGCCGAGAGAACGACGATTTCGCCGTTCGCAGTGCGGTGGCTTCGGCGCGTCGCGAGATTTCGCTATCCGGCAACCGAAGGCTCCGGAAGGCGCAGCAACTGCGGCATTCCCGGGATCCGTCCCCGTTCAACCGAAGGTCCGTTCAGCTGCGGTTCCACCGGAGGCAGCGATTCCAGGTCATCCCCTTCGAGCCACAGCCGATCGCCGGGGGCCAATTGCAGGTCCCCTTCTGTGACACACGTACCGACCGCAAACGGAGGCACTCCGCCGCGAATCGGACCGGGATCGATCCAAATCCCCCGAGCGTCCAGTTCCATCGTCCCCAGGTTGTAGTCGAGGAATCTGCGATTGACCTCGTAGGTGATCCAGACCCCCATAAATGCGTCCTGGGCATCCTGCAGATCACTGAGCGCCTGGACGATATCTCGGGCCGCCGTCACTCCCTGAGCCTGGCCCCGTTCCTCATTCAACGTTTGAATCTCGTCGTTGAGCACGATCTGTTCGATGGCCGAGAGAACGGCAACTCGTCGCGTCTCGAAATTCAGTTCATTCAATTCCAGCGTACGAATCGTGCTGCGCAGGCCCTGCGAAACTCGATCCACGAATTGGTAATAGGCCCGTCGGGCCTGCTGATAGTCGATTAGCACTTGACGATACGTATTTCGCTCCAGCAACCGCGTGAATGGGGCGTCGAACTCCATTCCGACGCGTAAGGTTCCGCGCGAGGAGCGGAAGTCCAACGGGTTGTCTCCCTCCGTCCCGAGATCGCCGTCCGCCACAAGATTGAGAAAGGCCTCCAGATCGTTCGCCACGAAGGCGATCGCGCGCCAGGTGTCGACAAGCGATGCCCGCGCGTTCATCCAATCCCTCCGATTGCTGGCCGCGATCTGCAGAGCCAGGTTCATATCCAGGTCGACCGGAATCAGGCTAATCGCATCAGACCGGGCTCGGGCCTGCACGAGGGAAAGGTCGAGCAGGTCCGAATTCAGGCTGGTCAGCAGTCCGGAAATGGCAAAGACGACCTCTTGTTCGAGCAGTTCGTAGAGGCGATCTCCCGACAGTTCGTTCGAGGAATTGCGAATTCGATCGAGATTTTCCCGAATTCGCTCCATCCGCGCCTCGTCCGCCGCCAGCTTCTGCTGCAGACGCGCAAAATCACGTTCGAGTTCTGGTTCCAGCGTGTCGAGGCGCGAACGGTCCAAGATGATCGGGTCGATTGAGGCTGGCAACCGTGTTTGGGCGACAACCTCGCGCTGTGCCTGTGCGTCCAGGACGCGCGGGTACTTCTGATTCAATCGCTCCAAGCCTTCCCGCCGCTCGGGCAAGAGTTCGCGGAGACGCGCGATGTCGGATTCCGCCTCGGGGAGATTCTCGGCCAACAACTGACTGCGAATCGAATCGATCTCGTCCACGGCGGCCGCCAACTGATCCACCGCGGCTGCCAATTCCCCGGTCCATTCGACGCGCGCCATCCGTTTTCCGTCGACATCGTCGTAAGAAACGGTCGCCAAGATCTGCTCATTGATTTCGCCGACCACCTGGCTCAGACTACTGACCCAATCCTGCAGGGGAACGATGCTCGGGTCCAACAGGTTGAAGCGATCGAGCAGGGGATCGTCGATCTCGACCGGCAGATAGGGCGGCAAACCGAGATTGATCTTCAATTCATCGACCCGCGCCTGATATTGGGCCTGAGCGCTGACCAGGGCGAACTCCTGGTTGAAGAGATTCTGTCGAGCCTGGGCGATCTGCAGCCGATTCCGCACGACCTCCGTCGAGTCCTCCGGAATCTGCCGCAGGTTCTCCTTCAGCGTCTGTTGGAACTGCACCACATTCGAGCGCAAGCCGGCGATGCTGGTCCGCTGGTTCCGTATGTTCTGCTGATCCTGGAGCAGCCCGAGAAATCCGCCGACCTGGAGTGCCGCGCCGGCTGCCTGGGCTCCCGCGGCACCGGTGAAGACTCCGCCGACCCCGCCAAATCCACCTCCGACGCCCGTAAAACCCTCCAACCCCGAGCCACCAAACAAACCGCCAATGCGTCGGGCTCCTCGGGTTCCGCCATCGCCTGTGGCGAGTTCCAGGTAGAACCCACGTCGAAACCGTTCCATCTGACGCACATTCGCCAACAACTGACGCTCAGCCAGAGTCAGCCGTGTCAGAACTCGGTCGCGACCGGCTTCCCGTAGCAGCGGTTGCACAAAGGAGAAGTCGACCAGGCTAAACGCAGCGTTCGAGTCATCACCATGAAAATCCCAGATCAAACTGTTGGCGAAATTCACGACCAGATCACCGCCGGCGATGAACGCCTTCCGCATCGCCAAGTCCGAGTCGACAGAAAGGCGACTTTTGGGAAGCCCCGTGTCCTGCCCACTCGTGCGATAGAACACATTGCTGCCACCGAACAATTGGGCATCGAACCGAAATCGTTCGGCACTCACATCCAGCGCCGACAGGTACAGAGTCTCGTACGCTTCCTGATAATCCGGCGAGTGCACCAGCGCCAACTCAATGGCCGTTGCCAAGTCCAATCGCAGGACTCCTCGGTCGTCCATCGGTAGACTCTGCCGCCAGTTGGGCCCTTCGACCTGGTCGGTCATCCCGTCCTTCCCCCAGTGGGGATAATTCGGTTTGCCGTCCACACAATGCATCAGCTCGTGCGAATACGGGTCGTCTGCCGGCATCGGCGGATGGTCCGGGTCGAACGGATCGAACATTCGCGAACGCGGGTCCACCTCGATCGTTGTTCGCGGAAGCATCCAGCGGGGGTTATTTCGTTTCTCTTCAACGATCAATGCCGCTTCCCGATCGGCCTGCCGGCGATAGTGTGCCCGATTACAGCCGGGCGCTAAGAGCAGCATCAAGACAAGAAATGTGAGCAATCGCCCACGCGTCCGCCGAATCCCTCGATCCTGGCGAACGCCGACGGCGCGATCACGAATAGATGCCTGCATTCGACCGTCCCTGGTTCTATCGAGCCGCTTGGGAGTGTTCGATCCGTCTCACCCCGCGGTTTCTTCGTCCGCTGCCCTCGCATCGAAGGAGCAGGCGGCTCCGCCCGACGCGCGAACCGGCGCCCCGGCTTGCACCTGAGTCGTGGATTCCTGAATCCATTCCCGTCGGGCGCACGTTCCTCGACCTGATACTGAATTCGGAGCCGCACGAAATGAGGCTTCACAATTCGGGCGAAGGATCGGGTCCTGCTGCCTTGATGCGGCCCGAGACTTACCGCAAAACCCCCTAGCCCCCCAGTTCTCCTGCTTGACATGGGCGTTCGCGGTTCCTACAGTTGCGATGGCTAATCATTAGCATGCTAATGAGCTGGTACATGCACGACCTTTGATACAAAGCTGTTCCCAGGCGAGGAAAGTCGCGCGATGCTGCAATATGACTTCGAAGAGAGCGTCGGCTATTGGGTCATGCTGGGTGCCCAAGCATTTCAGAAAGCGCTCAATGACGAGTTACTCCCACATGGAATTACCTTCCGGCAATCGCAGGTCCTGGGTTGGCTGGTTTTGGAAGGTGATTTATCTCAGGTCGAATTAGCCAACCGGATGATGATTGAACCGCCCACGCTCGTGGGAATCCTGGATCGGATGGAGCGGGACGGGTGGATCAGTCGCGAGGCGTGCGCCGGGGACCGCCGCAAGAAGCTCATTCGCATCCGACCGGAGGCCGCGACGACCTGGGCGAAAATTGTCCAGTGTGCCCGACGCGTGCGAGCGCGCGCAACTCGCGGCCTTTCCCCACATCAACAACGAACCCTGCGCAAGCTGCTGCGTCTTGTGAACCAGAACCTTGGTTCTCCGGCGTCGGCCCTGGCGAGTCCCACAACCTGAATCCCTGATGCCAGATCTCGAGGAATGCAGCCCACAGATCGGCCCGCAACCAAACAAATTTCCAGAATGGCCATTTCAAGCAGAGAGCTTTCGATGATCGACTGTCGAATCACGCGACGGGAAAGAGACACTAGGACACATTTCAAGACCTCCCTCTCCTTCTGGGAGAGGGCCGGGGTGAGGGCCCGTTCGCCGCGGATTTCACCCCTCACCCAACCTCTCCCCGGAGGCGAGAGGAGTTTTGAAATGCGCTCGGGTATTCCGATCCGGCACGTTTGGCGCAGCCGACTGAAGGGCGGCCGTCCCCGAATGGTCACTGCGATCGTCCTGGGAGCGATATTCCTCGGAATCGTGCCGATGCGACCAGTCTGGGGGCAGTTTGGCGGACCCGCGTCGGTGCAAGTCGAACGCGTGAAAATTGAGGAAGTGGCGGCCGGTCAGGAATTCGTGGGAACGGTGGTTCCCATTCGTACAGCAGTTGTTGGCAGCGCCGTTGACGGTCGCGTGATTGATTTTCCCGTGAACGAGGGAGATCGCGTAGAAGCAGACCAAACGTTGGCACAACTCTTGACGCAGACTATCGAACTCGAACTGCAGGCGGCGGAGGCACAGTTACGATTGCGTCAACAGGAGCTCGAAGAGTTGGAGCGATCCCATCCGGAAGAGCTGGAACAGGCGCGCGCCCGGCGCGATGCTGCTCGAGCCGCTCAGGAATACTTTGCCGCACGACGTGAACGGACGGAGACGCTCTTTCGCGAGCGACGGGTTGCGTCGGAGGACGACCTGCAGGAAGCCGTTTCCGCTTCGCTGCGCGCCGACGAATCACTGCGAGAGGTGGAGGCCGCATACACCCTGGTGAAGGAAACGTATCCAGATCAGAAAGCTCAGGCGGAATCTCAGGTTGCGATTCAAACGGCCGTCGTCGATAAGCTGAAGGATCAAATTCAGAAGCACACAATCATCTCTCGCTTCGCCGGCTACGTCACGGCAGAACATACGGAAGTGGGGCAGTGGGTGAAGCAGGGCGAACCGGTCGCGGAGATTGTCGCCCTGGACGACGTCGACGTCGAGGCGCACGTCTTGGAGAACCACATCCGCTTCGTGCGCGTTGGGACTTCGGCCCGGGTCGAAATTCCCGCCCTGGCGCAGCCGGTCTGGACCGGTGAAGTGATCTCGATCGTTCCTCAGGCCGACGAACGATCTCGGACGTTTCGCGTCAAGATTCGCTTGCAGAACAGGATTGAAGACGGTCAACCCTTGCTCAAGGCCGGCATGCTCGCTCGCGTGACCTTGCCGACCGGCGCGCGGCAAAAAGCGATCCTCGTCCCGAAGGATTCGCTCGTCTTGGGACAGGGAAATCCCTTGATCTGGGTGGTGCCGGCGAAAACGGTTCAACAAACCGCGGGCCCGGCGGGGAAAGGCCAAGTCAACACGGCCAAGGTCGAGCCCGTGATTGTTCGCCTGGGTGTTGCTGTGGGCGACTCGATTCAAGTGACCGACGACGTCCTGGCCGAAGATCATCCGATTCAAGCAGACGATTTCGTAGTCGTTCGCGGCAACGAACGCATTCAGCCGTCGCGTCCAGGTGCGCCGCCGTCGGAAGTGACCTGGCCCGTCGTGACGACTGCGAGCAAAACTCCTTAGACAAGCTACGGCCCTCAACAGCAGACAAATCCTCCGTACCTCGACACAAGGCGATCCAACCGATGTGGCTGATTGACTCCTTCGTAC